>NZ_SOHI01000014.1:0-102840 GCF_004403585.1 Cryobacterium sp. Hb1
GAGAACCCTCAGGTTCCGGCACGGAGCCGGTTGCAGCGGGCGGGGCGGTGAGGGTCATGGCGTCAGTGCCTCCTTCACCCACAATTATAACCCGAATCGCTCCTGTAAACGAGGAAATCTCAGTAAATAGCGAGGGTTTTTTGCAAGTTAAATACTATGCCGATTACCGAGGGCTGCCCGGTACGACGACTCGAAGATTCGGTGCTCGGCTTCGTCTTCGATGTCGCTTCCCTGACCGTGTATTCAGGTCAGCGACGCCAGAATTATGCACGACCGAGCGGCGCGTCCCCGACCAGGTAGAGCCGCTGTGTGGCCCGGGTCATCGCTACATAGAGCGCGCCGGCGCCACGCTCAGAGGCGGCGAGAATGGCAGCCGGGTCGACGACGATGACCGCGTCGAATTCCAGCCCCTTGGCATCCTGCGGTGTGAGCAGCGCGATCTCGCAGCTGAGGCCAAGCGCACCAACGCCGAGCAGATCGCCGAATTCAGCGCGCAGGCTAAATTCAAGGCCGTCGAGAGCAGCATCGACGACGATCACGGCGAGGGTGCCGCCGGTTCCAAGCGCCAGGTCGCGGCGTACCGCGACCGCGGCATCCGCTACCGTTTCGACCGGCCACTCGCTCGACCGCACCGTGCGGGAGCGCGTGATGGGCAACCGATGTGACATCGCGACCGTCTCGGCCGCCGTAGCTATCTGGCTCGGCGTGCGATAATTCACGGTCAGTTCTTCGAGCCGCCAGCGGTCCGCTTCGGGCGAGCCGTCGAGAACCGGCTGCAACGCCTCTTTCCAGCTGGCGGATGCCGCAGAACTGGCTGCCTGCGCGATGTCACCGACGATCGTGAACGACCGGCGCGGACCACGCCGCAACACCAGCCGCCACTGCATCGGGGAAAGTTCCTGGGCCTCGTCAATGACAACGTGGCCGTAGGTCCAACTGCGATCCCGGGCGGCACGCTCGCTGGTCGTTGCGCGTTCATCGAGTTCGGCGAAACTGGCGGCGAGGTCCTTCGCGTTGACGAGGCCCTTCACCTGCATGTTTTCAATAGCCGTTTCGGCATTCTCAACGTCGCGCTTACGCTGTTCCTTGAGCGCACGCTTCTTCGCCTGGTCGACCGCGTTGTATTCACCGAGCAGCTCCGCAGCCTCATCGAGCAGCGGAATGTCGGCGATCGTGAACTCAGCCGTGCGCGGGCGCGCCAGCAGCTTGCGCTGGGCGAATCGCCAGCGCGGAGTGAGCTCCTCCAGCCACTGCGGCCGCGCATACAGATCTTGCACCAGTTTTTGCGGCGTGAGCGGCAGCCAGGCGGTATTGAGCGCGATCCGCACATCGTCGGCCAGGCGTAGGTCTTCGCGCAGCATGGGCAGATCGGTGTCGTCCATCGAACGGCCCTGCTGCTGCAGTTGCTCAAGCCAGACCCGGGAAAGGGCGTTGATAGCGGTCTTCACAAAGGTCACTCGTGCCTCGTTGTGGGTTTTACCGGTGCCACGAGCGCGCGCGATCGCATTGGCGACGAGCTCGGGCTGCAGCACGATACGGTCGCCGTTCACGACGAGCTGCTGCGGGGCAGACGGGGTGCGCTGCCGGGAATACACGGCTCGCGCAATGAGGTCGGCCATGAACGCCTGGCCTTTCAGCGCCGCGACGGCGGGGGCATCCTCGTGGATCGCTTCGACGCCGGGAAAGAGTTGCCCGACCGAAGCCAGCACGACACCCGTTTCACCGAGAGAGGGCAGCACGGCCTCGATGTACTGGAGAAATGAACGCGACGGACCGATGATGAGCACGCCGCTGTCGCGCAGGCGATCCCGGTGCGTGTACAGCAGGTAGGCGGCACGGTGCAGCGCCACGGCGGTCTTACCGGTGCCGGGGCCACCCTGCACGACCAGAACACCGGCCAGTTCCGAGCGGATGATGCGGTCCTGCTCCGCCTGAATGGTCGAGACGATGTCGGACATGTGACCGGTGCGCTGTGCGGTGAGCGCCGCGAGCAGGGCGCCCTCGCCCTGATGTGTGCTGGCATCGGGGTCGGCGAGCAGGGCGGCATCGAGAATTTCGTCTTCGATGCGGATGATGGTGCGCCCCTTGGAGAGCAGGTGGCGGCGGGCTCTGGCGCCGAGCGGCGTGGCGGCTGTGGCCTGGTAGAAAGCGCTTGCCTGCGGCACACGCCAGTCGAGCAGCAGCGGCTTGTGATCTTCATCACGCAGGCCCACCCGGCCGATATAGCGGTAGACCGAGTCGCCGGAGTCGTCTGGCATGGTTTCGAGCCGGCCAAAGGCCAGTCGGTCGTCGACCTCGCGCAGTTGCACGATGCGGTCCTCGTAGAGGCGAGCGAAGGTGTCGCGTTCGCTGCGGGATTGGTGGTTACCGCCTACGTCTTGGCGGCGCACCGCTTTGAGCTGGCCTTCAGCCTCTTCCTGCAGCGCATCGAGCCGCTCATACAGCGCCCGAACATAGTCCTGCTCTCGAACAAGCTCCTGGTCAATCACGAACACCCCTTAAACCCAAGCCCCTAGTTTAGTCGCGGTCAGCGTGGGCCACGCTGCACGTCTGCGCGTCAGATTGAGCTGCCCGCGAACGGTTACCCGGCTCGCCAGCGCGGCGTCGGCATCCGCTCATGTGTCGAATGTTTACGTGCCTGTTCGCTTATTCTCGACGGCTGGAACAAGCTGTGGTCATGTCAGTCATCAAGGTCGCACCGCTGGAGCATATCCGGCGCGAGCGCAGCAGCATCAAGTGGACTCGGTTTCCCGCCGACGTACTTCCCTTGTTCGTTGCCGAGATGGACTACCCCCTCGCCCCGGCCATTGTCGCCACCCTCGTGGAGCGGGTTCAGGCTTCCGACACCGGTTACCTCGACGGCCCCGGCCCGCTCGCTCCGGCCTTCGCCGCATTTGCTCTGAACCGTTGGGGCTGGACCGTTGACCCTGGCCACGTGCACCTGGCAACCGACGTGAGCGTCGGCATCGTCGAGGCCCTCCGCCTGGCCGTGCCTGCCGGCGGCCGAGTTGCGATCACCCCGCCGGTCTACCCGCCGTTCTACGAACTCGTCGAAGAGGCCGCGGCATCCGTTATCGAAACGCCCCTGCTCGAGCAGGGCGACAGTTGGGCGCTCGACCTCACGGCACTCGAAACCAGCTTCGCCGGCGGCATCGACGCTTTTCTGCTCTGCAACCCGCACAACCCGCACGGCATTGTGTGGCAGCGAGAGACGCTCGAAACGCTGGCCCGACTGGCCGCGCAGTACGACGTGTTCGTCATCTCCGATGAGATCCACGCACCGCTCACCTACCCGGGCGTCACCTTCACGCCGTTCGCCCCGCTGGCCCTGGCCGCCGGGGCCCGCGCGGTCACCGTGACCTCGGCGAGTAAAGGCTGGAATGTGGCCGGGCTCAAGTGCGCGGTCGTCATCGCCGCCGATGACGCCACCAATGACCTGCTGAACCGGCTACCCGAAGAGGTGGCCTGTCGCACCAGCATCCTCGGCCTGCACGCCAACATCACCGCCTTCTCCTGTACCGACTGGCTCGACAATGCCATCGATCAAATTGTCGACAACGATTCCTTGCTGGATTCCCTGCTTCGCGAACATCTGCCCACTGTGATCTACCACCGGCCGCGCGCCAGCTACCTCGCCTGGCTCGACCTGCGCCACCTCGGCCTCGGCGAGAGCCCGTACCAGCGCATTCTCGACGACGCCCGCGTCGCCCTCAACAACGGAGAGTGCTTCGGCCTCGGCGGCCAGGGCTTCGCCCGGCTCAACCTGGCCTGCTCACCCGACACCCTGCGCGAAGCCGTCGCCCGTATCGCGGCGCTCGTGGCACGAGTTCATGCCGCGTCTGCTGCTTTGACGACGCCGGTAGCCGTCTCATGACGACCACGGATGCCCCGCTTCAGCCCGACACCGACGCAACAGGAAGTTTCATGGCCACGCCAGCACCAACAGCAACTTCACGCAATTCTGATGCCACCGAAGTGGTCGCGCCGATCACCGATTGGGACGCCTTCAGTTTCGACACCCGCCAGGTGCACGTGGGCGAGTACGCCGACGAGAACCGCGGCGCGCGCATTCCGCCGCTCACCCTGAGCGCCGGGTATGTCTTCGATTCCTTCGACGACGGGGCCGCCCGGTTCAACGGCGGTTCCCGCGAACCCATCTACTCCCGGCAGGGCAACCCCACCAACGCGGTCGCCGAACAGCGGCTCGCCTCACTGGAGGGCGGCACGGCCTGCGTTGCCGTGTCGAGTGGACAGGCCGCGATCAGCGCCGCACTGTTCGCCCTGGCCGAATCGGGTGAGCACATCGTTTCGACCGCGAGCATCTACGGCGGCACCCGCATTCTGCTCGGCCGGAGCTTTCGACGCATGGGCATCGAGGTGGACTACGTCTGGGACACCGACTCCGATGCCGCCTGGGACGCGGTGATTCGGCCGGAGACCAAAGCGATCTTCACTGAAACCATTCCGAACCCGCGCAACGACGTCGTCGACATCGCCCGCATCGCCGCCGTCGCCCGCCGCCATGGCATTCCGCTCGTCGTCGACAACACCGTCGCCACGCCGTACCTCATTCGCCCGTTCGAGCACGGCGCCGACATCGTCGTGCACTCGACCACCAAGTTTCTCAGCGGCCACGGCGCCGGGGTGTCGGGCGCCATCGTCGACGGCGGCACCTTCGACTGGGCGGCGAGCTCCCGCCGCTACCCACTGCTGACCGACTCGTTGCGCCCCGGCCTGCCATCGCTGCTCGACCGGTTCGGCCCGGCCGCCTACGCCCAGTACGTGCGCGAGGCCGTCGTGAACGATGTTGGTCCATCGCTGTCGCCGTTCAACGGTTTTCTGCTGCATCAGGGCATCGAAACCCTGTCGCTGCGCATGGAACGTCACGTCGACAACTCCATTGCGATCGCGCACTGGCTCGAAGAACAGCCCGAGGTCGAAGTCGTCGACTACGCCGGCCTGCCGAGCAGCCCGCTGCACAAGATCGCGCAACAGTACTACAACGGCCGTACCGGCTCGGTGTTCGCCGTCACCGTCAAGGGCGGGACCGAGGGTGCCCGAGCGTTCACGAACGGTCTGCGGGTGTTCAGCCGCATGACCGGTATCGGCGACACCCGCTCGATGGTGCTGCATCCACTCACCACCACCCACGCGTCCTTTGCCCCCGATCTGAACGCACGCCTCGGCATAACGGCCGGCATGCTGCGCCTGTCGGTGGGCATCGAATCGCTTGACGACCTTCTGCTTGACCTCCGCGGGGGGCTCGACCGAGTCGCCGGCATCCTCTAAACGCTAGGTATTCTGAGTTCATGACCTTCACCGCGCCATTTTCCTCTGCGCCCACTTTCTTCCGCAGCACGGGTGCGCGCACCACAGCTGCACTGGGCGCGCTCGTTCTGCTCGCTGCACTGAGTGGATGCGCCACCGCTGATTCCGGCGCTGGCTCGCCGGCACCCGCTGCCGCCACCGCCACCGCTGAAGCGGGTGCTGCGGCCGTCGACTGCGCCGGCGTCAATGTGATCGTCGACTTCGGCACCCTCGACGCCGACTCGGTCAGCGGATGCGTCGACGCGACAGCGGCGACGGCCGCGAGTGAGGCCCTGGCCACAACCGGCGTCACGACCGCAGGCAGCGTGGAATACGGCGACCAGATCGTCTGCCGCGTCAACGACCGTCCGTCCGCCGACGAGACCGTCGTGGTCGAGGGCCAGGAATCGTTCACCGAGAGCTGCGCCTCGATGCCGCCCGCGTACGCGTACTGGGCGCTCTGGGTGAAGGCCACCCCCGACGCCGACTGGGCCTACGCCCAGGAGGGCCTCGGCACGCTCCAGGTCGAACCCGGCCAGTCCGTCGGGCTCGTCTACACCACGGGTACCGAAACGCCGACGCCCGGCAGCTAGTGCTTCGCCTGCGCCTGGCCCCGCTACGCGCGGCAGTCGTACTCGCGGTCGGCTTCGTGCTGCTGCGGGTCGTCTACCGGGTGGTCTTCGGCGGCGCAGGCGCGGGCGCGGGCTCGCTGCTGCTGGATCTTCCCCTGCTGCGGCTCGACGGACCGTTCAGCCACATCACGCTGCTCGGCCCGATCACCCTGGTCGGGCTCGGCAACGCCGCGCTCAGCGCACTCCCGGTCGCCGCCGTCATCGTGTTCTTCGGCCTGCTCAACGCCGTCGTCAATGTGCAGGCGTTATTTGCCCGCGGCGCTGGCCGCGGACCGCTGCGGGCAATCTCCCGTTCGCTCGTGATCGCCTGGGCCACATTTCCGGCGCTGCTGGAATCCGTGCGCCGCGTGCGGGTCGCCCGCGCCCTCCGCGGAGAACGGTCGATCGCATCGCTGCTCGTGCCCATCTTCGAGCAGACGATCGAGCGCGCTCTCGCGCTCGCCGCATCGATGGAGACCCGCGGATTTGCAGCGACCCGCGTCGTCCCGGGCGTCTGCGAGGCACCCGTGGTGCTGACGGATGCCGGTTTAGATTTCGGCGCAGACTGGCACCTCGACGAGCTCAACGTCACGCTGCGGCCCGGCACGCTGACGGTCATCGTCGGCGCGACCGGATCGGGCAAAACCAGTCTGCTGCACAGCATGAGCGGCCTGTTCCAGCATTTCTACGACGGTACCCAGCACGGTCATATCGACATTGCCGGCGCCGACCGGGCCTCGACTCCCCCACGCGACACCGCCGGTTTCGTCGGGCTCGTCGCGCAAAATGTGCGGCTGGGGTTCGCCGCCGAAACGGTCCACGACGAGATCGGCTTCGCCTTGGCCGTGCGGGATGTCGCCGCATCCATCGTGCATGCCCGCGTTCTCGAGGTGGCCGCCCGGCTCAAAATCGAACACTTGGTCGACCGGCCCATCGAGCAGCTCTCCGCCGGTGAAGCCAGCCTCGTCGCGATCGCGGCGGCGCTCGTGAATAACCCCATCCTGTTGCTGGTCGATGAACCGCTCGCCGACCTCGATACAGCCGCCCGCGACCGGGTCTGCACTGTGCTCGGCCAGCTCGCCCACGAGGCCGGGGTCTGCGTCGTCATCGCCGAACACAACACGAGCGAGTTCGCATCGACAGCGGATGGCTGGCTCCAGATTCGAGGCAGCCGAGTGCACCACCTCTCCCCCGAAATCGGCGCGACGATGACACCGGGCCGTGACGCAGACTCGAATGGCCGACGCCCCGCCGATTCGCCCGCCGTTTCGTGGGATACCGCACTGCCATCATGCGAAAACGGTGCGGGTATCTCAGCGGCGACGCAGAGCGCGACGCTGGATTTCGGCTCTGTGCCTTTGATGCCGCTCGCGAGCATCCGTCGACTGAGTGTTCGGCACAAAACCGACCTGGTCGTCAACGACGTGTCCTTCGACGTGCAGGCGGGCGAACTCGTAGCCCTGCGCGGTAGTAACGGCGCCGGCAAGACCAGCCTGCTGCGGGCGATCGCGCTGCCGACCGCTGCCGACACCGTCATCGTCGCCGGGCACGATGTTCATTCCCGCAAGCGGCGAACGCGCCGGCAGTCCGTGGCGCTCGTACCCGAGAATTTCGACGACCTGCTGTTTGCGATCACCGTGGCCGAGGAATGTCGCCGCGCTGATCGAACGCTGCGCGAACCGAATTTTAGACGCGGCCTTCGCGCCGTCCCTCACACCGAACGCAGCACAGCAGCCCTTTTTGCCCATCTACTCGGCTTCCCTGCCCCAACGGATGCCGCGCCCCTGTTGCAGCGCCACCCGCGCGACCTCTCGGCCGGCGAACGCCTCTGCCTCGTCATGGCCATTCAACTCGCCGCCCGGCCTGCCCTGCTCCTCGTCGACGAACCTACGCGCGGCCTCGACCAGACGGCGCGTGCGCTCGTGAGTGCGGCGTTGCTCATGGCCGCCGGTACGGCCTCAGCGGTCATCTTCGCCACCCACGACGACGACTTCGCGCAGGACCTGGCCACGCGCACCGTGCATATGCAGGCCGGGCGGCTCGCCGCGCCGATCGAGGTGCTTTCATGACCGGCGAATCGACCACCGCTCGGGAGAACACAGCCCGCGAGAACGCAGCCACCGCCAAGATCGCCCTCAGCGACCGCCCCCGCGAGCGCGCGGGTCAGGCGCGGCCGCGCCGCAGCATCCGCTGGACGGAGGGGATTCTCGGTGGCGGCAGCCTGCTCGCCGCGGCCGCGTTCGCCTGGCCGTTCTTCGTCGGAGCCGTGCCGGCGAACGCGCAGGTCGCGGTTCCGATCGTGGCGTTCGCGCTCATCCCCGCGCTCATTGTGGCCTTGGCGCTCACCCTCGACCGTGAAATGTATACGGCGAAGACCGTGGCATTGCTCGGCGTGCTCTCGGCCGTCGGTGCCGCGGTGCGCATCGCCGGCGCCGGCGTCGGCGGAGTCGAGGCGGTGTTCGTGCTGCTTATCCTGGCCGGGCGGGTCTATGGGGCCCGGTTTGGTTTTCTGCTCGGTCTGCTCACCATCGCGGTGTCCTCGATGCTCTGGGGCGGCTTTGGCCCGTGGACCCCGTTCCAGATGTTCGCCTGCGGCTGGGTCGGCGCCGGTGCCGGTCTGCTGCCGCGCTGGCAGAACGCCACGCGGCGGAATTCTTCCGGCCAGCGCATGCGCGCCACCCGCGAAATCTTTCTGCTGGCTGCCTATGGGGTAGTCGCGTCGTACCTGTTCGGGCTCATGATGAACCTCTGGTTTTGGCCGTTTGCGGTGGGCAGCGGCACCGATATCTCTTACACGGCGGGAGCCGACCCCGGCCAGAACCTTGCCTCGTTCGCGCTCTACTCACTCGTCACGTCGACCCTCACCTGGGATACCGTACGCGCCATCACGACCGTGGTCGGTATTGCGCTGGTCGGCCCGGCCGTGCTCGCGGCCCTGCGCCGAGCCCGCCTGAGCCCCCGCCGGTGACCGGTCTGGCGGATTGTCTCTGCGGGAACATCTGCTCCGCAATCCGCGTCTCGGAGTCGAATCACTCAGGGATTCCCGCGCATTTCATGAGGCGTTGAACGTCTCACCGTTTCTTGGCAGCCAATTGTCGCCGCTGACGTGAGGGCGCTTAAAGATGATCGGACGTCCGCGCGCCGTCTGCCAGTCAGTTGAGTCCGTGACTTGCACGTGCACGTGCGGTTGCGTGCTGTTACCCGAATTCCCGCATGAACCAATGGTCTCGCCCACCTCGACTACTGATCCCACTGTGACGTTCACCGTTCCACGCCGCAGATGCGCGATGAGCACGAAGGGCCCAGACGAACCCATCGCGATAACCACGTGATTCCCTGCGATCGCGCGGACGCCCTCCCGAATGCGGCGGGCTTGCGAGAGAGCATAAGGAATGAGCGCCAATTGTGAGCGGCGGGCCTCATGATCAAGCTCACCAGCGATCGCGGCAACCACCGTGCCCGATGCCGGCGCGAGGATTGGTGCGCCGAATCCGACGAAGACCTCAGGGGACTCTGTTGCCAGCACCGAGCGCCAGCCGCGTTTTCCCGAATGACCGCGTTCGTTGACGGCGACGAAGTCGATTGCGAATGTGGTGCCGAAAAGGTGAGTGCCGTGGCTAGGAACACGGTTCGCGGGGCTGTTCTCCGTGATCCACCGGCCCCGGAACGGTAACCGGAGCACAACTGGAACAGTTTCCAACATCCCAGCACCTCCGCTGGCCGCGCAAAATTGTATCGTCCAGGCGAGCCACACGGTCAGTGTACCGAGAAGCACAATTCACCCCAGCCCCACCATCCGCCACCACGGGCGCAACGACATTGACACCGTGCGGATCGGTTCGCGCCGTTCACCTATACCGAGAAGTACTTTGCCTCCGGGTGGTGGAACACGAACGCGTCGGTCGACTGCTCGGGGTGCAGCTGCAGCTCCTCTGACAAGACCACGCCCATCCGCTCAGGCTTGAGCAGCTCGACCACCTTGCGACGGTCCTCCATCTCGGGGCAGGCCGGGTAGCCCAGGGAGAACCGGGCTCCGCGATACTCCAGTTTGAACATACCGGCCACGTCACTCGGGTCCTCGTCGCCGACACCGAATTCCGAGCGGATACGCGAGTGCCAATACTCGGCAAGGGCCTCAGTGAGCTGCATGGTGAGCCCGTTGAGTTCCATGTAGTCGCGGTACTGGTTCGCGGCGAACATTTTGGCCGTGACCTCGTCGACGTGGGCGCCAGCGGTGACCAGCTGGAGGGCGACGACATCCGTTTGCCCGCGTTCTCCAGACGAACCGGTGTCGCGCCCGCGCACGAAGTCGGCCAGGCACAGGTGTTTGTCACGGCGCTGCCGGGGAAAGTTGAACCGCAGTCGATCGGTGCCGAGCTCGCCGCCGGAGCCGCCGTCGGGCGCGAGCAGTCCGGCCTGGCCGAGGTGCCCGGTGGGGTCATCGCCGTGGTGCAGCACGACCATGTCGTCGCCGTCGGCGACGACGGGAAAGTAGCCGTAGGCGACGGAGGCGTCAAGCATGCCTTCGCCCAGGATGCGGTCAAGCCAGTAGCGCAGGCGCGGCCGACCAACAGTATCGACCAGTTCCTGGTAGCTCGCGCCGTCTTCGGCCCGGCTGGGCTTGAGCCCCCACTGCCCCATGAAGGTGGCGCGTTCGTCGAGAAAGGCCGAGAAATCGGCGAGGGCAACACCCTTGACGATGCGGGTGCCCCAGAACGGCGGTACCGGAATCGAGTTGTCGCTCGCGACCTCGGAACGCCCGGGCATCTCTTCGGGTTCGGTCAAGGTGAGCAGGCTCTTCTTGTGAATACGTTTCTTCAGCGGCGGCAGTCCCACCGAGGCTGGGTCGGCGCCGCGGGCGATGGCCACGAGCGGCTCCATCAGGGCGAGGCCCTCGAAGGCATCGCGGGCGTAGCGCACCTGCCCGGCGAAGACGCTGTCGAGGTCGTCCTCGACGTAGGAACGGGTGAGGGCCGCGCCGCCGAGCAGAATCGGCCATTTGTCGGCGAAGCCGCGCGACTGAAGCTCGAGCAGGTTCTCCTTCATCACCACGGTGGATTTCACGAGCAGCCCGCTCATGCCGATGACGTCGGCGTTGTTCTCCTCGGCGACCCGGATGAACTCCGCTATCGATTGTTTGATGCCGATGTTGATCACGTCGTAGCCGTTGTTGGTGAGGATGATGTCGACGAGGTTCTTGCCGATGTCGTGCACGTCACCGCGCACGGTGCCGAGCACGATCGTGCCCTTGCCGGCCGCTTCGGATTTTTCCATGTGCGGCTCGAGCAGGGCCACGGCGGCTTTCATCACCTCGGCTGATTGCAACACGAAGGGCAACTGCATCTCGCCGCTGCCGAAGCGGGCGCCGACGACCTGCATGCCGACGAGCAGGTGCACGTTGACGATATCGAGCGCGCTCAACCCCCCGGCTCGGGCAAGGTCGAGGTCAGCTTCGAGGCCCTTGGCCTCGCCGTCGATGATGCGGCGTTCGAGGCGTTCGCCCACTGGCAGGGCGGCGAGTTCGGCGGCGCGCTCGTCTTTCAGAGCGGCGGAGTCGACGCCGGCGAACAGGTCGAGTAGGGCCACCAGCGGGTCGTAGGTGAGTGTGCCTTCGGCGTCGTATTCTCGGCGGTCCCAGACCAGGTCGAGCGCCACCTTGCGGCGGTCGTCGGGCACCGAGGCGAGCGGCACGATCTTGGCCGAATTCACGATGGCCGAGTCGAGGCCGGCCTCCGTGGCCTCGTGCAGAAAGACCGAGTTGAGCACCGAGCGCGCAGCGGGGTTGAGCCCGAACGACACGTTCGAGACCCCGAGGGTCGTGTGGATGCCGGGGTACTTCGCCTTGATCTGGCGAATCGCCTCGATGGTCTCGATGCCGTCCCGGCGGGTTTCTTCCTGGCCGGTCGCGATGGGAAAGGTCAACGCGTCGACGATGATGTCCTCGACCCGCATTCCCCACGTGTTCACGAGGGTGTCCACCAGACGGGTGGCGATGCGCACCTTGTGCTCGGCGGTGCGGGCCTGGCCCTCCTCGTCGATCGTCAGGGCGATCACAGCGGCGCCGTGCTCCTTGACGAGCGGCATGATGCGGCCGAACCTCGACGTGGGCCCCTCGCCGTCTTCGAAGTTGACCGAGTTCACAACCGGACGACCACCGATGAGTTCCATGCCGGCCTGCAGGACGGCCGGCTCGGTGGAGTCGACGACGAGCGGCAGGGTCGAGGCGCTGGCCAGTCGGGAGACGACCTGCTTCATGTCGGCGACGCCATCGCGACCGACGTAGTCGATGCAGACGTCGAGCAGGTGGGCGCCGTCACGCACCTGGCTGCGGGCGATGTCGACGCAGTCGTCCCAGTTTTCAGCGAGCATGGCATCGCGAAAAGCGCGCGAGCCGTTGGCGTTGGTGCGCTCCCCGATGGCTAGAAATGCGCTGTCCTGGTCGAAACTGACGTGCTGGTACAGACTCGCGACGCCAGCGTCCGCTTCGAGGGTGCGCGGTTTCGCGGTCACACCACGCAACCGTTCGACCACGGCTGTCATGTGTGCGGGAGTCGTGCCACAGCATCCGCCCACGAGCCCCAGCCCGAATTCCTTTACGAACTGTTCGTGGGCCGTGGCCAGCTGCTCGGGGGTGAGCGGATAGCTCGCGCCAGTCTTGGTCAACTGCGGCAGGCCGGCGTTGGGCATACAGATGACGGGCACCCGGGAGAACTTCGACAGGTGACGCAGGTGCTCGCTCATCTCGGTCGGTCCGGTCGCACAGTTCAAGCCGATAGCGTCGATGCCGAGTGGCTCGAGCGCGGTCAGCGCGGCGCCGATCTCGCTGCCCATCAGCATGGTTCCGGTGGTCTCCACCGTCACCTCGACGAAAATGGGTAGGCGGATGCCGGTCTCGCTAATGGCCTGCTTGCATCCGTTTACCGCGCTCTTGGTCTGCAGCAGGTCCTGCGAGGTCTCGATGAGGAAGGCGTCAGCGCCACCACGGATCAACCCGAGCGCCTGCTCGGCGAACGTGGTCTTGAGGTTGGCGTAAGTGGTGTGGCCGAGGCTCGGCAGCTTGGTGCCGGGGCCCATCGAGCCGAGCACCCAGCGCACCCGGCCGTCGCGGACTTCGAATTTTTCTGCGCTGGCGCGTGCGATCTCGGCGCCGAGTCGAGCGAGCTCCTCGATGCGATCTTCGATCCCGTAGTCCGAGAGGTTCGACCAGTTCGCCCCGAAGGTGTTGGTCTCGATGGCGTCGATGCCAGTTTCAAGGTAGACGTCGTGAATGGCCGCGATGATGTCGGGGCGGCTCACGTTGAGAATCTCGTTGCAGCCCTCGAGCTGCTGGTAGTCGTCGAGGGTGGGGTTGTGTTCCTGCAGCATGGTGCCCATAGCGCCGTCGGCGATGACGACAGAGTTGGTGACAGCATCCAGCAGTGCCTGGGATCGGGCCGGACGCGCCGCATCGACCGGTGTCTTGGCCTCAGGATTTTGCATAGTGCTCATTGGCACAGCTTAACGGCGGGTCCGAATTGATTGCGGCCCCGAAGTAACGTTTCTTAGCGTTCGGGATTATGAGCGGCGCGGCAAGCGTCACTACGAGTGGCGAGCGCCACCCGGTTCCCCGGTCACAATCCAGCCGGTCGCAAAGCGATTCTTCGTAGTCTGCGCCGACTCGCCCCCATCGCGCTGCAGATTGTCCTCCAAAATCTTGGCCTCAATCGCACGGGCGCTGTCTCCATTGCACACCCACACCCTGATTGTGCCGCCGGATGCACTTGGACGTTTTGGCATAGACCAGACCTGAACCACGACACTGTGACCGGACTGTGCGATGCGCCAGGCTGCACGAACGGCCAGCAGATTCGACGCCGTCGTGGCACCGTCCACGCCGGTGACGACCTCCGTCTTCGTTTGAGCGTTGCACCAGCTATCAAAGCTCAGGGTGACGCGCTGATCGATTTCGGCGGGTACGAGCCCCCGCAACCACCTCAGCGCGAGGACGTCAACGCTCGTACCACTCTGAGATGCCGCATCATGAGGCATCGTGGCGCCGTCGATCGCGCCACGAAAGATCGATCGACCGTTCTGTCGCTTGGAGCCCCCGACTCGGAGGCACCAAGCACGCAAATTCCACGTAAAGCGCAGCCTGTGCCCGCGTGCTGGACGGCCATAGCCAGTGTCAGACACCGGCATCAGAGCCCCCGCATTACCGCCAGTTACGAGCCGAGCCATAGCTGTTCCTCCCCTAGGCCAACGTTGGACATGTCTATCGTAGGGCTTCCCCGGGCCGTATGCCGACACTTTCGGTGACCGGTCTCGGCAAGGGGTAGACTCGGCGTATCAACACGGGGGTAGGGGATTGAGCTACGAGTTACGCCAGAAACGGGCGCACACGATTGTGACCGAACTCGGTCTGCCCCGGCCGCTCACGGCCGAACTTTTGCACCGACACATGGAAACGGTGCGGGGCAAGAAGATCGTGATTCACAGTGCGACTCCGCGCATGCTTGAGGCCGGGCTCTGCGGTCTCTGGATCGCCGTGGCCGGCGAAGATTTTGAACGGATCTACCATGCACCGACTACGTCCAGGGTGCACCGCCAGCAGTTCATCAATCATGAATACGGCCACATGATCCTCAACCAGGAGAAAGAACTGCTGTCGGCGGAACGTATCGCACTGCTCGCACCACTCATTCCTCTCGACGCTATCGTCCATGCACTGGCCCGAAGCCGGTTCACCGACGAACAGGAAGCATTGGCAGAGGCCATCGGCGACCAGCTGGCCTTGATCATGTTGAGCGATGGGCCCAAAATTGCGCTGGGTCTCCGGACCGGTTTTGGTCAGGTGTTGTAATGCAGACCACCGTGCTGACCTTCGTGCCCGTCGTCCTCTGGATCGCCGTACTCTTATGCGCACCCTCGGCCATTCGGGGAACACGCCGCCCGCTTCTCTGGTTCCTGATCATGCTCGCGATGAGCATGAGCTTGCAGGCACAACCGGTTTATCGATTTGTTGATCCGTTTCTGGGCGGAATCAATGCCACGTATTTTCTCTTCCATGCCCTGACGATCATAGCTGTCGGCCTACTGGACGTCCTCGTTCAAGAAGCGGTGTCCGTCGGTGGAATCACGCGGAGGCGTCGACGGGTGACGGCTCTCGTCGCCAGCCTGATCATCGCAGCGCAGGCAATTCTGTTCTTCTCCAGCGACTGGCGTATTTCGGACGATATTTCCCAGTCTTTCGTTGCCCGGTGGGATTACACCGCATATGCCTCGACAACGTGGCTCGCCATGGCAATTTTTGCCATCTCCGTGGCCTATGCATGTTTGTCGGACATTCGTAAGCAGCCCAGAATGGTCATCAGGTTGTCCTTGGGATTTATGATTCTTGGCTGCCTGAGCGTTCTGATTTATGCACTCATCAGCCTGATCAGTTCCGTGCAATCCAACTTGACTCCGGGTTTTATCTTCCAAGGGTGGCCGCGTGTGGCGTACGTTCTTGCGCTCCTCATCGCGCCTCTAAGCCTGGCAGTCGGTCTCGGACTTACCGCAACCGTCGACGGGCTCATTTCGAGCCGAAAGACCTATCACGATCGGGTGTTGTTGTGGCGCATCACACCAATGTGGCACCGCTTGCTCTTGACTGCGCCGGACCTCAGCATTGACCGAAAGCTGACTCGTCCTGGCCTGCTCGTCGTTCGGCAACCTGGTCTGCACTTATACCGTCGGTACGTTGAAATTCGCGACACCCTGCTTCTTGACCCGACGCAGGCCGTGTCGTCGGCCGAACAATCGATCATCGATCGGGTCGAACGGCAAACCCAGGTGCCGCCCGGACCGATCCGACACGATGGGATCAATACTGTTGTCTAATCTGCCGGACCACGAGTCCCCCACGCCAAACCCCCGTCCGACCGTCAGCCCCCAGGTGGAGCTGGCCCGAAAGCTCAATCTGCTACTTGATGTGGTTGTGGCCGAAGGCAACACCCCATATACCTACAAGCAGATCGAGCACGGGCTCAAGAACAAGGGTGTCGCCTTGTCCCGGGCACGCTGGGCCTACATGATCACGGGCGAGGGCCCGCTCGTCACTGACGCCGCTCTCCTCACCGGAATCGGTGAATTCTTCCGCATCCCTCCGGAATATCTGCTCCACTCCGATGGCGAACTGCCCGACCGCGTAGACGCCCAACTCACGTTTGTGAAAACCCTCCGCGTGCGGAGGGTCGTCAGTTTCGCAGCGCGAATGCTCGGGGATGTGTCTCCCGAGACCTTGCGTTCCATAACAGAGCTCCTCGAAGCAGAGCCGCCTGACCTCGATGCTCCAGGGTCGGAGACCCGGCGTCGTCATGAGGTCTAAACAACAAGCTCAAGCGAACGCCGCCCGTCATGTGGCTGCCGATGATTGGGAGGCTAGCTTCCGTCAAATGGCACTGTATGACTTCGGTAACGACGTCAACGTTGGTTTCGTCCTGGCGTACTTTAGGAGCTTCGCCGTTCCGCAAATATCGGAGGGACTTCTCGCGTCCGGCGAAATCACGCAAAGACCGGGCAAACGGTCGACAGATACCGGAATTGTTGTGTATGAAATCATTACGCACGGTTTTGACAGCGGGGCGCACCATGGTGAGCCTGCTGCGCCGCGTGCATGCGGGCGTTCCCGGTACCGATGATGATTTTCTCTACGTCCTGATCAGCCTGCTTATCGCGCCGCTACGGTGGCTTGATAGCCACGGATGGCGAGCCGTGGAGCCAACAAGCTTCCCCACCTGGTGCGCCGTTGGGACCGAGGAATCCTGGGTGCGGTCATTGGCGACGTGCGGGTGAGCGCGCCCCTCGGCCTACCATCGCCGGGCCGCGGTTTGACCGCCGGAGTGCGTGCACTTCTGAAGGTGCGGAACCTGCGGACCGCACACTCGGCACCTTCAGAACTGCCAGTCTTTGCTTCTGGCGCGGCGACGACGATCTACCCGACCGGTTATAGGCTTTCCGAAATCGGCCCGCCTGAGTCGCGCCGGTAGTACATCGAAACGTCCGTCGCCCAGGGTCAGTGCCCGGTACCGCCAACGATGGCGTACGACCACAGCTCGCTACTGACACCGACCGGGCGCGCGGCCGGTTCGCCCTCTTTCGGCGTCTCGCTGCGGTGTCCGTGGGCGAACGACGGAGAGCTCAACCAGGCCTGGAACGATTCTTCGTCGGCCCAGCGAGTCAGGACAAGCCAGGTGAGGCGGTCATCGGTCGGCTTCAACAGCTCGAAGCCCTCGAAGCCGGGCCGGTCATCGACGGCGCCAGCACGGGCAGCAAATCGGCGGGCAAGCTCGTCGCCGCCATCGCTCGGCACGGTGATGGCGTTAATTTTGATAATCGTCATGAAACTGCTTTCTGTTCGAACGCGCGAAGTGTATTTTCTCCATGCTGCCACTCTCGGCTGCCAGACCGCGCCGGCGCTACTGCGAGCAGCCACAGCCGTGCGATCGGCCCATCTGAATCCCTTGGCACACCGTGTTGCCTATGCTCGAACTATGCGACCTGTCTCCTGATCGGTCCGGGCGTGCCGGACTGCAACGTGATAGACCACGTGTAACCGAATTTTTCCCGTAATCTCAACCCTGTTTGGAGCAACTATGCCGATCACCGCTTTTCTCGATATCCATGTCAAGGCCGAGTTCCTCAGCGAGGCTCCCGAGGTGTTACACGACACTCTGCTGACCACCCGCGCCTTTGATGGATGCCTCGGTGTCGATGTGCTCGTCGATACCGAGGACCCCACGCACTTTGTCCTCGTAGAACAGTGGGTCTCGCTGGAGCACGATGCCGCCTATCGCACGTATCGTGCTGGACCGGGTAAATCTTCTTTGGGACCGATCTTGTCCGGCACGCCCGTGCTCACCAAGTTCGAGATTGCCACGGACATCTGACGAAACCGCCGCAGGTGCCGCTCGAAACCCTCAACGCTGCGGCCGTTGACGCACCGACTTCTCTTGCTCGGTCACGTTGCCTATGCTGAGGGGTATATGCGACTTCTCCTGATCCGCCATGGCCAGACTCCCGGCAACGTTCTCGGACGGCTTGACACCGCGCATCCGGGGCCTGGCCTGACCGATCTCGGTCTGCGCCAGGCAGCGGCGATCCCCGATGCGTTGCGCTCCGAGCCAATTGATGCCATCTTCGTGTCGACGCTGCTACGCACCCACCTGACCGCGCAGCCGCTCGCCGCCGATCGCGGCCTTGAGTTACGGGTCGCGACCGGGTTACACGAGATCGAAGCCGGCTCGATTGAGGGGCTACGCGATCGGGCCTCCGTTCGTACGTATCTGGAGACCGTGATGGCGTGGGGCACCGGCAACCTGGATAAGAGGATGCCGGGAGCCGACGATGGCCACGGCTTCTTCCGGCGCTTCGACGCCGCCATCGCGCTTGCAGCCGCGGACTCTGAGGTCGCCGCGGTCTTCAGCCACGGCGCAGCTATTCGTGTCTGGACCGCGGCCCGCGCGCAGAACGTTCCGGCGAGCTTTGCGGGAGAGCACGAGCTCGACAACACCGGTGTTGTGGAATTCATTGGCTCACCCGACGAGGGCTGGACCCTGCTGTCCTGGGCCGGCCTGCCGGTGGGCGGGATGGCCCTTGCCGATCTGGGTGCTGCCGACCCCCTGGGCGACCCACTCTCCGGGGTGTGAGTCGGGGGGCGTGAGTCGGGGTATCCGTTCTCCGGCCTGACACACCAGCCCCGCTATTTCGGCCGGGCGCGGGGAACGCGGGGCCGCACCAGAGCGTGGCTATCGCGCAGCAGCTGTTCGACCAGCTCGACAGGCACATGGCCATCGAGCACGATCGTGATCCAGTGCTTCTTGTTCAGGTGGTAGCCCGGCGTGATCCACAGCGAAAATTCTTCCCGCAGGGCACGGCCCTCTTCCGGATCACATTTAAGCGACACGGTGAACGGCACGCCCGCCAGGGCTGCGAGGGCAAAGATTTTACCGTTGCCACTGGTTTTGAAAACGCTCGTCTCGTTGCCGAATGGAAATGTTTCTATCGCCTGGGGCAGGCCCAGACAGAGGTCGACGAGCGCGTCCGGGTTCACTCTGCCAACCTAGCCCCGTGAGCTAGACAGTGACGAGGTTCATCGCATCGGCCGTGAGCTCGACCGAGCGCAGGCGGTCCTCGATCAATGGAGACTGGTGAGCGAGAATGAGCTCATCGGCCCCGGTTCCCTCGGCGAACTCCTCAAGGTAGGCGCGCACCTCATCGGCGGTACCAACCGCCGAATAGCGCATCATGTCGGCGATATTGCGGCCCTCCGGCGTGGTCAGAAACATGTCGATCTGGTCGTCATCGTATTCGGGGGTTGCCGGCCCGCGAGAGAGCATGCCGCGCACCCGGGTGCGGCGGGTCGACTCAAACTGTGCCACTGCATCCGCTGTGTCGTCGGCGGCGATCACGTTGGCCGCAATGATGAGGTGCGGCGCTGCAAGCTGCTCTGACGGCGTGAAATCACGGCGGTAGAGCGCGATCGCTTCGTGCAGCGCGTCGGGCGCGAAATGCGAGGCAAAAGCGTAGGGCAGGCCGAGCGCTGCGGCGAGCCCGGCACCGAACAGCGACGATCCGAGAATGTACAGCGGCACATTGGTACCGGCCCCCGGCACGGCCTGCACGCCGGGCACGATCGACTGGCCGCGCAGGTAGGCCTGCAGCTCTATGACGTCCTGCGGAAACTGGTCAGAAGCGCGCGGGTCGCGGCGCATCGCCCGAGCGGTGTTCTGGTCGCTGCCGGGCGCGCGACCCAGACCCAGGTCGATGCGGTCAGGATAGAGCTCGGCGAGGGTTCCGTACTGTTCGGCAATCACGAGCGGGGAGTGATTGGGCAGCATGACGCCGCCGGATCCGAGCCGAATCGTGGTGGTTTGCCCAGCCACGTGCCCGATCAGAATGCTCGTTGCCGATGATCCGATGGTCGGCATGTTGTGGTGCTCGGCATACCAGACCCGCTCATACCCGTGTTTTTCGGCCGTCTGGGCAAGCGCAACACTCGCCGCGAAGCTCTCCCGAACGGTCTGGCCGGGGGTGATCGGAGCAAGGTCAAGGATGGACAGCGCAATAGTCATACTGGGAGCAACACTTTCGCGCGGAAATCGTTACCCGCTGCCCGAAATGGGCAAGGCGCATCTCCGGCAGGTAGAAAAATGATATATTTTCGTCTTCTTGCAGACAATTTGTACCTCGGCGATCTACCCTCGAACGGATAGACCAGCTCCGCCGCCGCCGCCGGAGAGTGACATCGGGCTTCAAATCGGATCGAGCGCCAACAATTCGCGCACGATCAATCGAGGCGAAGCGCCTGATCCGGCACTCCCGTTCGCCGGGACAACTCGCCTTGAGGTGCCCGACTGAAGAGGAACTACAACCATGACCGACGACGAACTTCTCCTTGAGATCGACTACACCAATTACAACAGCTCCTGCCGCGACCCGCACATCACGCCGGCCGAGGACCTCGTTGAGTGCCGCCGCCCGCGCGGCCACGACGACGACATGCACGGCACCCGGGCCGGGGTGCGTGCCATTCGTTGGACGGCCGGCGTCACTCCCCTCGCCGCGTAAACGCACCGTACGGCCTGCTCGACGGGCTTTTCCCTAACGGGGACTTCTCCATCCAGCCCATCGACAGGGTCGTTCTGCCCGTCGTCGGCCTCCGCTCCAAGCTTGACGGCGTAGGGTCGATGCGTGCAATTGACTGAGCAGACCCTGGTAGTTGAGTCAACGGCATGGCGTGACCTCGAGCAGGCCCACGAGGCTCGCGCAGACGCGCTCACCCGAGAGCGCCGCGAGCGCGCCGCAACCGGCCAGAAGCATCCGGTCGATGATTTTCTGTTCACCTACTACCCGTTCCGCCCGGGCCTTTTGCGCCGTTGGCATCCCGGAGCCGGGGTTCTGCTGCAGGGCGCGGCCGATTTTCCGCGAGCTGGCTGGAAGTGGTACCGCACCGAGGCCGACGATAGTCGAGTGGATGCCGTGGCCTTCTGCGAGAAGAACGAGCGCGTTATCCACTTCATCAAATCACTGCTCACGGCGACCCGGCAGAGGCCAGCACACTTCGGCTGTTTCGGTCTGCACGAATGGGCGATGGTCTACCGGCAGGGTGAGCATCGCCATATGGCGCCGCTTCGGCTCGGCCAGGCTGTCACCGATGCCGTCGTCGATATAAATCGCATCGGCTGCAGCCATTTCGACGCGTTTCGATTCTTCACGCCCGCCGCTACCGGTCTGAACCAACTGCGACCGACGAGGGAGAACCAACCGGTTCTGGAACAGCCGGGGTGCCTGCACGCCGGAATGGACATCTACAAGTGGGTGATCAAGCTTGGCCCGCTGGTTCCCGGCGAGGTTTTGCTCGACTCCTTCGAACTCGCGCGCGACATTCGCCAGCTCGACATGGAGGCCTCGCCCTACGACCTCGCCGATTGGGGCTACGCGCCGGTCGCTGTTGAGACTGCCGCCGGTAAGGCGGAGTATGTGCGCCGCCAGCGCGGTTTCACCGAGCGCAGCAACATCTTGCGTGACCGCGTCGTGGGCCTGCTCGCTTAGAGAAACTCCCCCGCTTGCCATCGGGAAGGGGTTGCCAGACTCTTCTCAGGCTCTGCCATCGCCACCCGCGGACGCCCCTCGTGGCGGCGATCGACCCACGTCACGGCGAGCATTATCCCCACCAAAAACAATGCATGACACCCATTTGGGGTGCCTCGACCAAACCGGATGGAGCAGGGCTCCGGACCATCTGTGCGGCCCGAGTGAACTTCGGGCTGGAACAGAAAAACGAATAGGAGCTCTCATGAATATGATCACGAAGCATACGAACATTCGCAAGATCACCGCGCTGGGAATCACCGGCGCGGCAGCATCCGCTCTCATCATTGGAGGCTTTGTCGCCCCCGCCCAGGCGTTCGACGGCGACAGCACCAGCACGACGACGAGCACCGACAGCTCGTCCGAGCAGAACCGCCTTGACGTTATCGGCGACCTGTTCAACCTCTCTGGCAACGACTCGACCGGCAACGGCGTGCTCGGCAACGACACCTCCGTCGGGGGCGTCGGCAACGGCGGAATCCTGAACGGCGGCGTCGTCAACGGTCCGCTGGTCGATGACTCGCTCAACAACGACATCGGTGATGTCGCGTCGGGCAACGAGGTCGGCAACGACGCGTCCGTCGGCAGCGGCAACGGCAACGACGTTGTCGCACCGATCGAAGCTCCCGTCACCGCCCCGGTTGACGCCGGTAACGGCACCGACGTTGGCACCGACGTCGATGGCGTCGACGTTGAAAACATCGACGGCTCGGTCGACTCGATCGTCAACGATGTTCTCGGCGACCTCGGACTCGGACGCTAACGCGCTCGACTAGAAGTGAGGGCGTCTCCCACTCGGGGGGCGCCCTTTTCTTGTTTCAGCCGCGCGGGTACGACTCGATGATCTCGCGCATGCGCGGCAGGCCGAACTGGTCGGCGATGGCCACGCCACTGTGCGTGCCGAGGTCAGGGTCGGCATCCGCTTCGAGGAGCAATCGCAGAATCGGCTCATTGTCGCGAAAAACCGCACACGAGATGGCGGTCTGGCCCATGCCATTGATAACGGATGCGTCTGCCCCGCGCCGCAGCAACTCAGCGACGGTATCGGGATGCTGCTGGTACGCCGCGACGATCAGCAGCGTGTCTCCACGCGGGTTGACCACGTTGAGGGGCACTCCGGCGTCGATCATCTCGCCCAACGGACCGGCCAAGCCGTCGCGGGCGAGGTCGAAAACGCCCTCGATGACCTGCGAGCTGATAGCTCCACCGGGTACTTGCGTGTTCTCGTTCACTGATACTCCCGCTCGACAATCGTGTACCCAGCGTATCCGTATCGGCCCGTCGCGCGAGGTGCATGTCACAGTTTGGGTTCCTGAGTGGCTGGAACTGGCGGCGCGATAGATGGGATGCCGCACTCGGAGCGCGCCGACGTGGATCGCCTAGTTCCTCCCTTACGAGAACGTGACGCATTGGGAACCGCCCGGCTACGACGTACCGCTACCGTGCGCTAGTACCAGCCCGATGCTTCCGACTTGTCCCAGGCATCACAGGGTGTGCTGTACCGACTCGCGATATAACCCAGGCCCCACGAGATCTGGGTCGCAGGGTTGGTCTGCCAGTCGGCTCCGGCCGAGGCCATCTTGTTGCCGGGCAATGCCTGCGGGATGCCGGTGGCACCGCTGGAGGCGTTGTAGGCGTTCACGTTCCAGCCTGATTCTTTGTCCCACAGGCTCACCAGGCAACCAAACTGATCGTCACCCCAGCCGTACTGGTTCGCCATGAGCTGACGCGCGATTTGCTGTGCAGCGTTGGGGTCTGCTGGAGCGGACGGGCGGGCCGGTGCCGCCGGGACGGCATCGGCAGCTTCGGCCTCAGCAGCAGCCTCAGCAGATGCAGCCTCAGCAGCAGCAGCAGCAGCAGCAGCAGCAGCAGCAGCACTAGCTTGGGCAACCGCTGCCTGCTCGGCGGCAAGGCGATCGACCTCGGTCGTGGAGGCGTGCACACTCGCGGTTNCACTCGCGGTTTCGGTTGTCGTTACGTCGACGAGCTCGAAAATGCGCTCCGGAGCAAGCAGGGTGACGTGGGAGAGCAAGGCAACGGACTCCGACAGGTCCGTGGCATCCGTCTTACCGTGCGCTGCAGCGATGACGACGCTGGCACCAGACACGGCACTTTCAGAGGCCTGTTCGGCACGCGCTCGCAAGCGCCCCGCATTGAGTTCCAATTGCTCGTCGTGTCCAGCGCCGCTGGAGGCAAGCGCTGTCATGACGGCTGTGCGCGCGTTTTCGTCTGCGACGCTGGATTGCACCGCGAAGCCGGTGCCGACAACTGCGGCGATAGCAAAGATGGCGCCGGCTGCCAAGAAGCGGGTCCGCTTCCGGCTCCGGCGACGACGCACAGTCTGAATGCGGCTCGCGTCAGTCTCAACAGGTGTGGTGGGCGTGGTTGGAGAAGAGATAGGCCTAGCTTTCAGAAAAACGAATCGCTGGCTGTCGCGCGGGCGGTTCTGGTTCGACACTCCACACGCGGCGTCCGCGGGCGAAACATCCAGTCTGCACGGCTTTCCTGAACACTTCCTCACTTTCACTGCGTTCGTCGCCGGCACAGCCGTCATCGTCCTGATCCCCCGTATCAACTGGGAAAGTATCCGTAACCCGGTCAGCTCAGCCCATCGGAGGCGACGAGGGCAACCGTGGCGAGCCAAGCAAACCTGCGCCGCGGCAGCCGTGGTGGAATAGGGGAATGTTGCACCGAAACACCCCCGCGCACAGTTTTGTTCCGTCCCACGACGGTGTGCAGTTGGCCACCTATGAGCTCGGCGACCCGGAGCACCCGACCGTGATCGTGGTGCACGGCTTCGCTTCGAGCGTCATCGCCAACTGGCACGCCACCGGCTGGACCCGGGATCTGACGCGGGCCGGTTTTCACGTCATCGGCATCGACCAGCGCGGCCACGGCGCCAGCGACAAACCACACTCGCCCGACGCATACACGATGGAATTGCTCGTCGCCGACATTGAGGCGGTGCTCGACGCCTACGTGCTCACCGAGGTTTGCTACGTGGGCTACTCGCTCGGTGCCCGGGTGGGGTGGCAGGCTGCCCGCAACCTCGGCGGCCGCATCACCCGGGCGGTGCTCGGCGGGATTCCCGACGGTGATCCGCTCAAAAGTTTTCAAGTAGCGGATGCCCGCGCCCACCTCGAACACGGCCGCGAGGTCAGCGACCGCCTCACCGGTGTCTATCTCGCCATGGCGAAGACGCTGCCCGGCAATGACCTCGCCGCGCTCGTCGCCCTGGTCGAAGGCATGCGCGGCGGCCCGCAGCCCGGCGCCGCAAACGCGCCCACTCAGCCGGTGCTGTTTGCCACCGGCAGTGAGGACAGCATTCTCGACGACTCCCGGGTGTTGGCCGGCGCCACGCCAAACGGTACCTTTTTCGAGATTCCCGGGCGCAACCACTTCAATGCGCCCACATCGCGCGCATTCCGCGAGGCGGCCATTGAGTTCTTGAAGGCCTAGGCCTCAGCCACGCGACGTGCCCGTGAAAGATACCGCCGAAGGCACCGGCACTGGATTCACCCGTTTGAGAAGCGGGGAAACGCCGCTCGCGCACCCGGCGCTACGCACGCCGAAAAGCGGATGCCGCGGCCGCGGGCATCCGCTTTGCAAGTTGCCAGACGAGCCTTAACGCCGGGGGCGAACTCTTCGACTACCGTTGTACTATGACCGCCCCAGACACTACAACGCAGAACGAGGCAGATTCTGCCTCCGTAACGAAGACATTTGCCGATCTTGGACTCAATGACGCCATGCTCAAGGCGCTCAAAGTTGTCGGCTACGAGACCCCCTCGGCCATTCAGGCCGCCACTATCCCCCCGCTGTTGGAGGGTCGCGACGTTGTCGGACTCGCCCAGACCGGTACCGGCAAGACGGCTGCGTTCGCGCTGCCTATTCTGAACCGACTCGACCTGTCGCAGAAGAACCCGCAGGCGCTCGTGCTCGCGCCCACCCGCGAGCTCGCGCTGCAGGTGTGCGAGGCGTTCGAGAAGTACGCCGCCCACATGCGCGGCGTGCACGTGCTGCCCGTATACGGCGGACAGGGCTACGGCCAGCAGCTGTCGGCCCTGCGTCGCGGAGTGCACATCGTCGTGGGTACTCCCGGTCGAATCATGGACCACCTCGCGAAGGGCACCCTCGACCTCTCGGAGCTGAAGTTCCTGGTGCTCGATGAGGCCGATGAGATGCTGAACATGGGCTTCGTTGAGGACATCGAGACCATTCTCGCCGACACCCCCGATGACAAGCAGGTGGCTCTGTTCTCAGCCACCATGCCGGCGCAGATTCGCCGTATCTCCAAGAAGTACCTGCACGACCCGGAAGAGATCACGGTCAAGAGCAAGACCACGACCAGCGTGAACACGACCCAGCGCTACCTGATGGTGTCGTACCCGCAGAAGCTCGACGCGCTCACCCGCATTCTCGAGGTCGAGAACTTCGAGGGCATGATCATTTTCGCCCGCACCAAGAACGAGACCGAACTGCTCGCCGAAAAGCTGCGTGCGCGCGGTTATTCGGCCATGGCGATCAACGGCGACGTGCAGCAGGTGCAGCGCGAACGCACGATCAATCAGCTCAAGAGCGGCAAGCTCGACATTCTCGTCGCAACGGATGTCGCCGCTCGCGGCCTCGACGTGGAGCGCATCAGCCACGTCGTCAACTACGACATTCCGATCGACACGGAGTCGTATGTGCACCGCATCGGGCGCACCGGCCGCGCCGGTCGCTCGGGCGCAGCTATCAGCTTCGTCACGCCGCGCGAACGTCGTTTGCTCTCCGCCATCGAAAAGGCGACCCGCCAGCCGCTCACCCAGATGCAGTTACCGAGCGTTGAGGACGTCAATGTGACGCGCCTCACTCGCTTCGACGACGCCATCACGGCGGCACTCGACGAGACCGACCGCATCAGCAAGTTCCGCGACATCATCGCGCATTACGTGTCCCACCACGATGTGCCCGAGGTTGATGTGGCCGCGGCTCTTGCCGTGGTCGGGCAGGGCGAAACTCCGCTGCTGCTTTCGGCCGAGGATGTTCGCGCGCAGCAGCGTCTCGAGCGCGACGAGCGGGTCGAACGCTCCGAGCAGCGCGGCGACCGCCCCGAGCGCGGCGGTCGTTCGGACCGCTTTAATCGGGATGACCGCGGCAGCCGGGATGACCGTGGCAGCCGCGACGACCGCGGCAGCTACGGCGCCCGCGACGACCGACCGGTGCGCAGCGAACGCCCGGTACGTTCGAGCGGTAAGCCGATGGCCCAGTTTCGCATCGAGGTCGGCAAGCGTCACAAGGTAGAGCCGCGTCAGATCGTCGGCGCCCTCGCCAACGAGGGTGGGCTCAGCCGCGACGACTTCGGGCACATCAAGATCCTGCCGGAGTTCTCGCTGGTCGAGCTGCCCGCTGACCTGTCGAACGAGGTGTTCTCCAAGCTGGAGAACACCCGTATCAGCGGCAAGCTCATTGAGTTGCGCGCCGACAAGGGCGGCGCCTCGCGTTCCGCCGAGCAGGGCGATCGCCCGCCGCGCGCTCCGCGCCGCGAGTACTAAAGCCAGATGCAGTCAAGCCCCCTCGTCGTTTGTGACGAGGGGGCTTGACTGCATTAAGCGCAGATCGTTGCCGGGGCCAATTCAAAAAAGCACGCTGCTTTACCCTCGACGACCGTGACCGCGCAGAACTCATCAGCTACCCCGCGGGGTTTTCTGCACTAGCCACCGAGCAAGACTCTCGTCCGACCACCGATCGGGGCCTCGCGGCGCGCATAACTCCTGCAATTCGTACCGGGCCCCCGCAACATCCGCGGAAACACACGGGGGTTCCGTTTACGCCCCACAAATTGCAGGAGTTATGCGCCGGGCCAGCTGCGAAAGCCGACGATCGGTGGCCAATTCAGGAGAATCGGCCGCCGATCCGGCCCGTACCGCCCAGTCCCGGGCAGGCCGCGGCCCACAACGGCTGGATGTCCTGATTTAGCCACCGCGGGTCAGGCCACGAGCCAGGCCACGGGTCAGGACGCGGGTCAGGACGCGGGTCAGGCCACGGAGACGTCGACGAGCACCTTGCCGGTGACTCCGCTTTCAACGAGGGCGTGTGCATCTGCCGTGTGGGCCAGGTCGAAGCGGTGCAGCGGCAGGCCTGCATCCGCGCCGACGGGCAATGCTCCGTCACGGAGCGCCTCGTTGATGGCAGCAGCCGCCTGCTGCACGACCTCGATGCCGACGGTGTACAACAACAGGAACTGGTACCGCACGTTCAGGCTGAAGTGTTTGCGCACATCGAGGGTCATCTGATCGCCCCCATTATTGGCGTAGACCGCGATGGATCCACGATTGCGAATGACCGCAAGGTCGAGTTCGGAGTTCTGGGCGGGAGCCACCTCGACGATGAGGTCGACGCCATCGGGCGCAATGCTTCGAATTTCGGTGGCGACGTCGGAGTCAGTGTAGGTGAGCACGTGGTGTGCCCCGGCAGCTGTTGCGAGGGCCGCCTTGGCTGGCCCACTCACGGTCGTGATCACGGTCGCACCGGCCCAGCGGGCGAGCTGGATGGCGGCGTGGCCGACGGCGCCGGCGCCTCCTGCGACGAGCACGATCTTGCCGTCAAGCGCCCCGGGATGCAGGCGGGTAGGCCCATCTTCGGCCACGGTGAGGGCCCGGTAGGCGGTGATGGCCGGCACGCCAAGGCTGGCTCCCTGATCGAAAGTGGCCGCGGAGGGCAGCAGAAAGACGCGTTCGGCCGGAAGCACCGCGTATTCCTGGGCAGTTCCGCTGTCCGCACGCTGGTAGGCGGCGAGGGCGAGCCAGACGCGATCGCCGACCGCTACGTTCGACACACCGGGGCCGACAGCATCGACGACGCCAGCGCCGTCCTGGTTCGGCACGACGTCGGCGAATGCGAGAGCCTCCCCCGGGCTGGTGCCTTGGCGCGACTTCCAGTCGGTCGGGTTCACCCCGCCCACCACGATGCGCACGCGAACATCGCCGGCACGCGGCTCTGTCACTGGCCGATCAACGAGGTGAAGCACGGACGGGTTACCGGTTTCGCTATACACAATGGTCTTCATATAAGAGCTAACGCCAAAGACGTCGGAATGTTTCCCGGCGGCGCCGTACCTTCGATCGTGGCGTGCAGATTGATCTGAATGGTGCTCCTGGTCTCGGTGAGCGCCAAGTCGATGTCGATCTCGAATTTGTTCGCGAGCACGAAGGTCCAGCAGAGCGATTCAGCCGGTTTGGGCTGAAGCTCGGCGGTCGCGTCTCCCTCGATCGGCCAGGTTCCCTGGGCTCGCTGCACGGGGCAAAAATAGTCAAACTCTGTTCTTTTCACAGAGTTCTGGCGTGGTCTTCGTCACCTCCATCGGCGTGTTGGTCACATCGCCCGCCACCCATCTGCCGCTCAAGCAGAACGAACGGCATTCACTACATCGCGGTGCAGGGCGTCGGTCAACGGGAGCGAGCGCGGCGGCGTTCCCGCCAGGTCATGGCCGCGAGCGCCGCAGCCTCACTCTCACGCTGCTGCCTGGCGGCTTCGCTGCGCACGGCGCGGCGTTCCCGCCAGAGAGCGAGCTGTTTGGCCACATCCCGGGTAGGGGTGACCACGGGCGGCCCGCCCTGCAACTGCCGGCGTGCCGCGACCACTCGGCTATTGAAATCTCTGAGGATCTCGGTCACCGCAGCCTCAGACTGCACGCTGTCCAGCCGGGCATCGAGCGCGGCGTTCTCGGTGCGCAGGGTGAGGGCCGGCGGACCGAGCCCGGTGATCTTCTCGCTTTCGATCTTCTGGCGAATCCACCAGTCCGGGTCATACCCCCGCTCGAGGTTCGCCAGCGGCTTGCCGGCGCCGGGCAGGTTGTCGAACTCGCCACGACGAATGGCTTGCTGAATAGCCATTTCCACATACTGGGCTCGAGCTTCCATCATGGATTGCCCGGCCGTGTTTTGCTCGGGATCGTTTACTTCTGGCGCAGCGGAGTCTTCCTGATCGGGCGGCACCATGCGCTTGAGTTGGTAGCGAGCCACGTTGAGTCGGGCGTCGCTGGGTTGCGCATCGCTACGGTCCTTATTGCCGGTCATGGCTGCCAGCCTAGATCGACGTGGTGGCCGAGTCGACTTGGAACGCTGCTCGGGAGGGCACTTCGACACGGACGAACTGCGGGCCGGGCGGCGGGTCGTGCCTCTGGCTGAGATCATTTGGGCTCGCCTCGACATGTTCGACCGTCAGCGCGCCCACACGCGCATGCTCACGCTGCGGTTCGGCGCAGAGGGCGGGCCGCGGGCATCCGTTCGTCTGCGCGGTCGCACCGGACAGACACTCCGCGCCGCGGTGACCGACGTCGTGGCCGAGATCATTCGCCGTTCGTCGATCGTCGTGCCTTCGACGCCCAATGACCCCGGCGAGCGCTTTGCCCGCTACAACTTTCCCGGTTCGCTCGGCCGTTCTGACGTTCTCGAGGTCGTGCTGAACCCGCCGACCATCGACGATCCCGCGCCGGTTCTGATCTCCTGAGCGGATGCGCCGGCCGTCGCCTCATCGGCGCGGGCGGCCTCGCCGTCCTCGCCGTGCTCGCCGTGCGCGCCGTGCGCGCCGCCATGCGCGTCGCCGTGCGCGTCGCCGTGCGCGTCGCCATGAGCGTCGCCGTGTGCGTGCGGCAGTTCCGGCTCGTCCGGCGGCAGTGCCTCGGCGGCCAGCTCGACGCGTTCTTCCCCCACAGCGGCGATGCCGCCCAGGATCAAAAGCCCGCCCAGCAGCTGCAGCGGCGTCAGCACTTCGCCCAGCAGCAGCCAGGCGAACAGCGACGCGAAGATGACCTCGAGCAGGCCGACGAACGAGGCGAGCCTCGACCCGAGAATTCCCGCCGCCGTAATGCCCGCCACATACGCGAGCGCGGTGCTGATAATGGCGAGCGCGAGCAGCGGTGCCCACCAGGGCACAACCGTGCCGAGCAGGGACAGGTCAAGAAACGATGCGGTGAAGGGGAGCAGACCGGTCAGGCCGAGTAGGCCGAGGGCTGTCCCCCCGACCAGCAATCCGAAGGCCGCCAGTGCGATCGGGGGCAAGCCTTCGGCCGGGCGCGCGGCCACCACGAAGAACACCGCGCAGGAGATGGCCGCGCCGAAGGCGAACAGCACCCCCATCGGGTCCACGGCCCGAATGGCACCGGGCCCGATCACGAGCAGCAGCCCGCCAACGGCGAGAGCCGATCCGAGCAACACTGTGCGGCGGGGCATCCGTTGTGTCGTCACCCAAACGAACCCGACCAGAATCAGCGGAGCGAGAAATTCGATCAGCAGCGCAGTCGAGACTGGAATAGTCTGCAGCGCGGCAAAATAGGCCAGCTGCGTACCCGCGACACCGACGATGCCCATTCCGAGCACCCGCCAGCGGCCCCGCCACAGGGCCGCCCAACGCCCGCGCAACGAATACAGCGCGAATGGCAGCAATACGAGCCCGGCGGTCCACGCGCGGGCGGTCACGGCGGCCGTCGGTGACCAGCCAGCCTCGAGCATCGGCTTGACCAGCGCGCCGGAGGTTCCAAACGAAATGGCAGCAATGGCGGCAACGATCACGCCTCCCGGCAGGGATGAGATCTTCATGCGCCTCCTTCACGCGACGTGGGCCTGTCATGGTCTAAACTATTTTCACCACTGACAGTAGAACCCTGTTGCCAAGGAGTCAACTTGCATTTTGCCCCTGACACCGAGGAAGCACTCGAATTCATGGTGCTGCTCGGCGCCACTGACCCCGGGGCCTCCCGAAGCGGCCGCGACGAACTCGAAACGCTCGCCGACCTCGCTGCCCTGCTCGCCCCCATTTTGTTCACCGGTCGCATCGACGGAGATGACGCCGAACTGCGCGACGTGCAACAGACCCGTGCCCTGCTGCGCCGGGTCTGGACCCTTGGCCGCGACGACGCCGTCACGGAGATCAACCGCATGCTGCGCGAGGCTAAAGCGCTCCCCCAGCTTGCCCGCCATGATGTCTCGGACTGGCACCTGCATGCGACCGTGCCCGAGGCTCCACTCGGGGAACGCATGCGGGTCGAGGCAGCCCTGGCGTTGATGGACGTGATTCGCAGCGACGAAATGGGTCGCCTGCGCATCTGCGAAGCGGATGCCTGCACCGGGCTGGTTCTCGACCTCTCCCGTAACGGGTCCAAGCGTTTCTGCAGCGTGCGCTGCGGCAACCGCATGAACATGATCGCGTTCCGCGAGCGCCAGCCCATCGGTTCTACTCCGTCGCCGCCTCGTCGCGCACACGGATAACGACGTTGCCGATCTTCTGCCCCGTCGCGACATATTCGTAGGCAGCGCAAATCTCGTCGAGCGGGTAGGTTCGGTCAATTATCGGCCGGAACTCGCCCGATTCGACCAGGCCCTGCAGGAACATCGCATCGTCGCGGGTGTCCTTGGGAATCGGAAACAATACGCGCCTACTCCTCAGTACCGGCGTGGTCAGCGCCAGGATCGGATTTTGCCACAGCGTACCAAGTTCGGACGAGATGTAGATTCCGTCGGGAGCGAGCACCCGGCGGCAGCGTCCGAAAGAACTCTTCCCGACCGTGTCGAGCACCACATCAAACTCATCTTCGAGCGCGGTGAAGTCCTCGAGCGTGTAGTCCACCACCCGTTCAGCCCCGAGTGATTCCATCATGGATAGGTGCGGGGTGGCGCAGACCGCTGTGACGCGAGCGCCGAGATTCACGAGCAATTGCACCGCAGCTGATCCGATCCCTCCCGTACCGCCGTTGACCAATACATTCTGTCCGGCGGTGACCCGTGCCGCGCGCAGCATGTTGAGCGCGTAGTGGGCGCCCTCCAGAATCGGTGATGCCTCAACGTAGGAAACGTCTGCCGGTATCTCGGCGACCATTCCTGTCGCGGCAACGGTCAGATAGCCAGCGTGACCACCAAATTTCACACCGCTGTAGCCGAACACCCGCTGACCGACCGCAAACGCACTGACGTCGGCGCCGACACCGGCGACCGCGCCGGCGAACTCGCAGCCAAGAATCGCCGCCCGAGGCGCCCGCAGTCCGCTGAATAGCCGCACCACGAGTGGCTTGCCGCTGAGAAAGCCGCAGTCGGTGCGGTTGACCGTGCTGGCGAAGACCCGCACGAGCAGTTCGTCGCGCTGGGGTATCGGCTGCGGCGCAGTCTCGACGTGCACGAAGCTTGGTGGTCCGTAGTGACGGTACACGGCAGCTTTCATGCGGCTCAGCGTACCCTCGAACACCCCGTCGCGACCGGGTGGGCTCGGGAGCTCGGCGATGGCCAGTATTGTCAGCACACCTAAGCTGAAACCATGACTCAGGTTTCCGAAATTTTTGACCCTTCACTATGGAAGCCCGTCGATGGCTTCACCGCGCTGCAAGACATCACCTACCACCACGACAACGCCGGGCGGGTCGCCCGCGTGGCCTTCAACCGCCCGGAGGTGCGCAATGCGTTCCGCCCGCAGTCTGTCGATGAGCTGTACCGGGTACTTGACGACGCCAGGCAGAACACGCGAATTGGCGTGGTGCTCCTCACGGGTAACGGGCCGAGCCCCAAGGACGGGGGCTGGGCATTCTGCTCCGGTGGTGACCAGCGCATCCGCGGGCGCGACGGCTACCAGTACCGTGACGGGGTCGCAAGCACGGGGCGGCTGCACATTCTCGAGGTGCAGCGACTCATCCGGTTCATGCCGAAAGTCGTCATTGCCGTCATTCCCGGCTGGGCGGCCGGCGGCGGTCACTCTCTGCACGTTGTCTGCGACCTCTCGATCGCCAGCAAGGAACACGGCATGTTCAAGCAAACCGATGCCGACGTCGGCTCGTTCGACGGCGGCTACGGCAGCGCCTATTTCGCCCAGCACGTGGGGCAGAAATTTGCCCGGGAGGTCTTCTTTCTCGCGCGCCCCTACGACGCCCAGCGCGCCTACGAGATGGGCGCCGTGAATGCCGTGGTGCCCCATGCAGAGTTGGAGACGACCGCACTGGACTGGGCAAACACCATCCTGACAAAATCTCCGACCGCGATCCGCATGCTGAAGTTCTCGTTCAACGCCGTCGACGACGGAATGGTCGGCCAGCAGATCTTTGCCGGTGAAGCCACCCGCCTGGCCTACGGCACCGACGAGGCCGTCGAGGGCAAGGACGCGTTCCTGGAACACCGCGAACCCGACTGGTCGCCCTTCCCCTGGCAGTTCTAGCGGGCAGCACGAACTCTCACCACCACCGACCCGCACACCTTTTTCGGCGGCCACCGCATCCATCCAGAGGGCGCCGAACCCGTTGCCGAGCGGATGCCATCCGTGCGCGGGTTGCGCAACTCACCCGGTCATATATGATTCAAAAAACGATAATAGAACGCCACATTCTATTATCGAACACAGACGATGCTGGCGTTCAAATCGCCGTACCGAGAGACCACACCGAGAGACCACACCGAAAGACCACACCGAGAGTCCACACACAGAAGTGAGGAAACCGTGCAATTTCACCACCACGGATACGTGTCCACTGATCCCCGCAGGCAGGATGCGGCCGGAGTGGGCATCGATCGCCCCGTCGAACTCCCCGACAACGTCGACGTTCTGATCGTGGGAACGGGCCCGGCCGGCATGATCACCGCCGCCCAGCTCTCCCAGTTTCCCGGTATCACCACGCGCATCGTCGAGCGCCGCGGCGAACGCCTCGCGATCGGGCAGGCCGACGGAATCCAGGCCCGCAGTGTCGAGACCTTCCAGGCCTTCGGGTTCGCCGAGCGCATCATCGCCGAGGCCTACCGCATCACGGAGATGGCGTTCTGGAAGCCCGACCCCGCCAGCCCGGCCAACATCATCCGCACCGCTCGCGCCATAGACGACCCCACCGGCATCAGCGAGTTTCCGCACCTCATCGTCAACCAGGCACGCGTATTGGACTACTTCGCCGAGGTGATGGCCAATTCGCCCAGCCGCCTGACACCGGATTTCGGCTATGAAATGCTCAGCCTGACCAACACCAACGAGGGCGACTACCCCGTCACCGTGACGCTCCGGCACACCAGCGGAGAGCTGACCGGCCAGGAGCGCAAAGTGCACGCCCAGTATGTGGTCGGCGCTGATGGCGCCCACAGCGCCGTGCGCGATTCCATCGGCTGCACACTCGCCGGTGACGCGGCCTTCCACGCCTGGGGCGTCATGGACGTGCTGGCCGTCACCGACTTTCCCGACATTCGCACCAAGTGCGCAATCCAGTCCGGATCCGGCGGAAGCATCCTGCACATTCCACGCGAGGGCGGCTACCTGTTTCGCATGTACGTCGACCTCGGCGAAGTGGCCGCCGACGACAATGGCGCCGTGCGCACGACGACGATCGATCAGATCATCGTGAAGGCCAACGAGATTCTGCACCCCTACACCCTCGACGTGAAAAACGTGGCCTGGCACAGCGTCTACGAGGTCGCCCACCGCCTCACCGACCGGTTCGACGACCTGCTGCCCGAGGAGATCGGCATCCGCTCCCCGCGGGTCTTCATCACCGGCGACGCCTGTCACACCCACAGCGCCAAGGCCGGCCAGGGCATGAACGTCTCAATGCAGGACGGCTTCAACCTCGGCTGGAAGCTCGCCTACGTGCTCGACGGCCGTAGCCCCGACAGCCTGCTCAATACCTATTCCGCCGAGCGCCAGGTCATTGCGAAGAACCTGATCGATTTCGACAAGGAGTGGTCGAGCCTGATGGCGGCGAAGCCCGAAGACCTCACAGTTCCGCTCGAGGATTTCTACACCCAGACATGGGAGTTTCCATCGGGCTTCATGACCCAATACCCGCCGTCGATGCTCATCGGCGAAGCGACCCACCAGGCGCTCGCCACCGGATTTCCCATCGGCAAGCGCTTCAAATCCGCCCCGGTCGTGCGCGTGGGCGACGCCAACCCGGTGCAGCTAGGCCACCACCACCGCGCCGACGGCCGCTGGCGCGTGTACGCGTTCGCTGACGCATCCGCTGAAATACTGGCCCCCTGGGCTGAGTGGATGCGGACCGCCCCCGATTCGCCGCTGCTCGCGCACACCCCGGCCGACAGCGACATCGACAGCGTCTTCGACCTGAAGGTGGTGTACCAGCAGGCACACACCGAGGTTGACCTGGGCCAGGTTGACGTGGCGTTTTTGCCCAAAACCGGCCCGTTCGGGCTGATCGACTACGAGAAGGTGTACGCCGCCGACCCGGATCACGACATCTTCGAGCAGCGCGGTCTCGATCGCAACGGCGTCGTGGTGATCGCGCGCCCCGATCAGTATGTCGCCCACGTGCTTCCTCTGACCGCTACTGCTGAGCTGGCAGCCTACTTTCGGCAGATGTTGCTTGTTCGGTAGGGCTCAGCGAGCGAATGCCGGTGGGTCGCCCACCTACTCGGCTGCAGGACGTTGCCGGTTTTGCTTCGTGGCCGAGCGCTGCTGTTTGACCGCGAGGTGCCGCCGGGCGGAACCGCGGGTGGGCTTGGTCGCGCGCCGCGCTGCCGGTTCCGCGGCCAAACCAGCAGTCACCAGGTCGGCGAGCTTTCGCAGGGCAATCTCGCGATTGCGCAGCTGGGAGCGCTGCTCGCTGGCGGCGATGGTGACCACCCCGGAAACGAGACGGTGATTCAGGCGGGTGAGCAGCAGCATCCGCTCGTCGTCGGACAGCACCGTGGACTCAGCGACGTTCCAGGACAGCTCGACGCGACTGTCGGAGGTGTTCACGTGCTGGCCGCCGGGACCGGACGACCGCGAGAACCGCCAGCCGAGTTCACGCTCGGGAATGGTCAGCGCCGCCGACACCTCAAGATCCATGCCCCTAGCGTTGCACACCCCAGGATCCCCCGCGCAGGACAAGTATCACAAACCCTGCGCAACCGGCCTCAAAGTAGTAGTGAGCTCAGAACTGCGGCGAGCTCAGAACAGTGGCGAGCTCAGAACAGCGGCCAGGGCACGGCGGGCATGTCGCCGCTCGGGGCTGGGAATCGTGCGTCCGAGCGCAATTGGTCGCAGCGCGCGGCAAACGCCGTGAGTTCTTCGGCGCTGACCAGGCCAGCGAGGGTGTTGCCGAGCTCGCCGGACAGGCCGGCTGTGACCCGGTCGATGCCGTCGAGCTCGTCGGTGGTGAGAGCGTCGCCCAACCAGCCCCACAGTACGGTGCGCAGCTTGTGTTCAACGTGAAAGGTGAGCCCGTGATCGACTCCGTGTCGATGCCCATCGGTCATCGCGAGAATGTGGTCGCCCTTGCGATCGGCGTTGTTCACGACCACGTCGAACACGGCCATCCGCCGAAGCGGGGCGCTGTCTTCGTGAATGAGGGTGACCATCCGTTCGTGCTCGTCTCGCCCGTCGAGAACGTGTCGCCACCCGGTTTCCGGAACGGCGTCCGCTGCCACCAGGTCGACGGGGCTCTGGGCGGGGTCACTCTCCTGCCAGAGCTGCACCATGCCTTCGCCCATCGGACCCTCGCGCAGCCAGGTGCGCGGTACGACATTCCAGCCGAAGGCTTGCGAGACCAGATAGGCCGCCACTTCACGATTGGCAAGGTTTCCGTCGGGAAAATCCCAGAGCGGATGCTCCCCCGCCACCGGTTTGTAGACGACCATCGCGCCATCGATGCTGCCCAGGAAGGTTGCATTCGAGGCCGTCGTGATTCGGCCGGTGAGTGTCAACTCGCCGTCGACCAGGTCAGGAGTCGGCATCAGTCCCCGGGAACGGTGCAGGTGTGGCCGTCGGCGTCGATGGGGTAACCGCAGAGGGAGCACATCGGCCGCCCGGCGCCCACGATCTCACGAGTGCGCTTCGCGAACGCGCGAGCGGTACCAACGGGTATGCGCACGAGCAACGCATTGGCCGCTTCGACCGGTTCGAGCAATTCCTCGTCTTCGTCGACAAGCGGGTAGGCCTCGATCACCACTTGAACCGTTGATGGATCCCAGCCCAGGCTCATCGAGCCGGTGCGAAATTCCTCAGCGACCGGTTGCTCGAGCGGGTCGTTATCGACGAGCTCGATGGGGGTCGTGGCTGGGATACTGAACGGGTTGCCCTCGAAGGTGATCAGCTGGTCGAGAATCTCGTCGATCTTCTCGGCGAGCAGCGCCGACTGCTGTTTCTCCAGCGCGATGCTGATGATTCGCGCGCCGCTGCGCACCTGCAGATAGAACGTGCGCTCCCCGGGCAAGCCGACGGTGCCGATGACGACCCGGTCAGGCCAGACGAACTCATGAACGATTTGGGGCATGTGAACATTTTAGACGCGAGAGCTGCGTGACGTCTGCGGCTCGGCCCGCCCACCGATGAGAACGTCAGCCGAAAGGATGCATTGCGGCTATCAAATCGCTGGTAATAACCGGCGCAGGCATCAGTGACGCCGCTCAGTCGACTTCGCTGCGCAAGGGGAGCGTGCGCACGCTGACGAATTGCCGCGCTCCCCCGTCGATGGGGTCAGTGAAGCGCACCTCGTTCGCCAGCAACTGCAGGGGGCGGGTGAAATCGTCAAGCGCGACATCCTGCACAACGGGATAGAGCGGGTCGTCACTGATCGGAATTCCCAAGCCCAGCATGTGCAGGCGCAATTGGTGCGTGCGACCGGTGCGGGGCGTCAGCCGGTAGCTGCCCAGGCCATCGACCACCGATTCGATTTCAATCAACGATTCAGCGTTGACCGGCGCGCCCGGCAGCACCTCGGCTTGCCAGCGACCAGGACGCGTCGTGAGGTGATTGCGCACCGTCACGGGCAGTTCGAGGCCCGTTTGCAGCGGAGCCAGCGCGCGGTAGGTCTTGGCGACCTCGCGGCGCTGGAACATCGACTGATACGCCCCGCGCCATCGTCGCTCGGTCGCCAGAATGAGCAGCCCCGACGTCACCCGGTCGAGCCGATGCAGCGGGGAAAGCTCCGGAAGCTGCAGTTGGGCGCGCAGGCGCACCACCACGCTCTGCACGACATGGCGCCCGCGCGGAATGGACGAGAGAAAAGCGGGCTTGTCGATCACCACGATCCGATCGTCGCGATAGATCATATGAATGAGACCCGGAACTACGGATTCCTCGGCCAGATCGCGGTGGAACCACACAAAGGTGTACGGCTGGTAGGGGTCGCGGCCGCCGACTGCGGCGCCGGTGCCATAGACAAAACGTCCCTGGGCCAGAAATCCCGCCACGTCCACGAACTTTGACAACCGCTCGTCGAGCCAGGCCCCCATGGTTTCCCAGAGCGGATGCTGCGACCGTTCCGGCGTGCACACCCACGCGGCATCGAGCCCGTGCCGTTGCGGGAGCGGAGAACGCGGGGGCATCCACTGATCGTACGTGCCTCAGCCTTCACTGCGGGTGTACGGGCGCCGATCGAAATTGGGCAGATATGCCTGCGTGATTCTTCGTTCACAGCACCGACAGCTGCTGCCACCTGACCTCGTTGCGCCAGTTATCTAAAAAGCCCGCCCATGTTCGAACACGGGCGGGCTGTTTATACGCGTGCCGCGCGGTGTTCGCGGTCGCTCACGTGCACGCGCACGTGACGAAGGTCAGTCGGCGCTGATCTGCAGGCGGAACCGGTCACGCTGGGTGTGAAGGTTCCAGAGGTGCTCGGCCAGCTTTGCCGGGTCCTTTTCGGGGTGACCCGCGATGATTCGACCGCCGATGATGAGCTGGGAGACCTGGATCCCCTCTTCGCCAAGGACCTCATTGAGTAGCTGCGCGTAGGCGGCCTGTCCGGCAAAGGCAATGGATGTGCCCGCCAGGCTCCGTACCGGAGTCACGGCCGTGCCGCCGTTGACGAAGAGGATGGTGCCTCGGTTCTTTCCCAGAAAACGCATGCCGGGAACGACCTGGTGCACGGCCGCGACGGGGCCGTAGACGGAGAATTCGATCGGCCCAACCAGATCAGCGGGCGTGGTTTCCAGCACGGGACGCATGAAGTCCTTCTGCGGCAGGGGGCTGTACTGCAACACCTCGATCGCGCCGAGGGTCTCCGTGACCTGCTCGAGCACCCGGCTAATCGACGCCGGGTTTCGCACATCGGCGACGAAACCCTTCGCCGTGATTCCCTCTGTGCCCAGTTCCTCGGCCAGCGCATCCACTCGGCCCTGGTTGCGCGAAATCAGCGCAACGGAAAATCCTTCTGCTCCGAAACGACGCGCTACTGCTGCGCCGAGTCCCTTGCCTGCACCGATAATTGCGATAGTAGTCATATCGGTTGCAAGACCCCGCTCTGGGGAAATATTCCCCATGATCAACCCAGCACCACCGTGGGCCCGGTATCAGAGCAGCGGTAAAACCTGCTCACGAACCTGCTTGCGCAACACCTTGCCGAGCATCGAGCGCGGTGTGTTCTCGATGTGCACGATCCGCCGCGGAATCTTGTAGGCCGCGAGGTGTTCCCGGCAGTGCGCCCGCAATGCATCTTCATCGAGGGTGGCACCGGCCTTGAGTTCGATCGCGGCGACAACCATCTCCCCGCCGCGTTCGAGCGGTCGACCGATCACTGCGGCGTCACTGACGCTCGGGTGCAGCCGCAAGACGGCCTCGACCTCAGAGGGCGACACGTTGAAACCACCAGTGATGATCAGCTCCTTGGCGCGGTCTACGATCGTCGTGAAGCCATCCTCATCCACGGTCACGATATCGCCGGTGCGCAGCCAGCCGTTGGGTAAGAGCGCCTTCGCGGTCTCCTCCGGGTTGTTCCAATACCCCTGAAAAACCTGCGGGCCCTTCAGCAACAATTCACCCGGCTGCCCCAACGGCACCTCAACGTTCGGATCATCCAGATCGACCACTTTCATCAGGGTCGATGGGAACGGCACACCGATCGTGCCCGTGCGTCGGCTGGCATGAAACGGATTACCCAGGGCGACCGGAGATGACTCGGTCATGCCGTAGCCCTCAACGAGAAGTCCGCCCGATACCGATTCCCAGAGTTCCACGACATGATCGGGCAGATTCATGGCGCCCGAAATGCAGTATTTGCACGAGCGCAGCGAGATTCCTTTTTCCTGCGCGGCGACCGCCGTGCGCTCGTAGATCGGCGGCACCGCGCAGTAGACCGTGGCGGGCGACTTTTTCATGGCGTCGAGAATCAGCCCGGGCTCAAACTTGGGGAACAGCACGAGCAGGCCCTGCTTGCGGATGCCGTAGGTCAGGTAGAGGGTCATCCCGAACGCGTGGAACATCGGCAGGATCGCATAGAAGATTTCTTTGCGGTACTGCGCTCCGTGCATCCATGCCTCACCCTGCAGGGCATTGGAATACAGGTTGAAGTGGGTGAGCATGGCGCCCTTGGGGGTTCCCGTGGTGCCCGAGGTGTACTGGATGGCGGCCAGGTCATCGACCGAGGGGCGCGGATGCTCAAAATCGATCACGCCGAAAGCGAGCAGGTCCTTCCAGGCCATCGTGCCCGGTGCCGGACCCGTCAGCGCCGCGCGTGATTCGCGCAGCCCCTTCACCGGCAGGTGCAGGGCGAGGCGCTTCAGGGTGGGAAACGCCGTGAGGAGATTGACCGAGACAACGTGGTCGATCTCGATGTCGGCCGGGAACTCACGCACGGCGGCCGTCGCCTTGTCCCAGGCGATAACAATGCGGGCCTGATGATCTTCGAACTGGTGGCGCAATTCCCGGGACGTGTAGAGCGGATTGTGCTCCACCACCACCGCGCCGAGGCGCAGCACCGCGTAGAAAGCGACGACGTGCTGGGGGCAGTTCGGCAAGATCAGGGCCACTCGATCGCCAGCTATCACCCCGAGGCGACGCAATCCCTCCGCGGCCCGGTCGATCTGATCGCCGAGTTCGGTGTAGGTCGTTCGACGCCCGAAAAACTCCAGCGCGGGGTGGGTGCCGGCTTCGGCCACTGCACGCTCGAGCATGGCCACGAGGGACTCCGTGGGAAGTTCGATCTCGGCGGGAACGCCCGGTTGATAGTTCTTGACCCACGGCTCGTGCTCAGTGTTTGCCATGACACCATCCTCCCCGATTTAAAGCTGAACCCTGCAGATGACGAGCGGATGCCGTGACACCGCGAGCGCAACGACTCGGGCATCCGCTGCCTGCGCCCTCACCTGCACGCCCCCGTTGGTTGACGGACTGACATTCCCTGGGTGGGTCAGACAGTGCCACGTTCCAGTATCGATCGGGTCGGTGGAATCACGTAACGTTGAGCGAGCGGATGTCACCGTCGACACGTGCCACGGCACGGGATTTCCTCGCATCTCATCATCGGCACTGAAAGACTTTTTTTATGACGACCACTGTTCCTGCACTCGCCGCCCCCGCGGCCAACCAGCCCCTCGTTCGCACCACGATCGAGTTGCGCACCCCCGGCGCCCACGACGTGGCGATCGACATCAAGTTCGCCGGAATCTGCCACTCCGACATTCACCAGGCTCGCGACGAGTGGGGCGTTGGACTGTTCCCGATGGTTCCCGGCCACGAGATTGCCGGCATCGTCTCCGCCGTCGGCAGCGACGTCACCCGCTACCAGGTGGGCGACCGCGTCGGCGTCGGCTGCTTCGTGGACTCCTGCCGCGAGTGCGTCAACTGCCTCGCCGGCGAAGAGCAGTACTGCCTGAAGGGCGAGGTCGGCACCTACAACGACCGTAACCACGACGGCTCCCCCACCAACGGCGGCTACAGCACCGCGATCGTCGTCGACGAGAACTACGTGCTCGGCATCCCCGATGGCATCGAGCTCTCCGAGGCCGCTCCCCTGCTCTGCGCCGGAATCACGCTCTACTCCCCTCTCGTGAACTGGGAAGCCAGCCCCGGCAAGAAGGTTGCCATCCTCGGCATGGGCGGCCTCGGACACATGGGTGTGAAGATCGCCCACGCGCTCGGCGCCGAGGTCACCGTTCTCAGCCAGACCCTCAGCAAGAAAGAAGACGGCCTGCGTTTCGGTGCAGACCACTACTACGCCACCAGCGACCCGACCACCTTCACCGAGCTCGAGAACCACTTCGACCTCATCGTGAACACCGTGGCCGCGAACCTCGAACTGGAGGGCTACCTCAAGCTGCTCGCCCTCAACGGCACGCTCGTGCACGTTGGAATCCCCACCGAGCCTGACAGCGTGAAGATGGTGTGGCTCGCCGCCCAGCGTCGCTCCATCGCCGCCTCCAAGATCGGTGGCATCCGCCAGACCCAGGAAATGCTCGACTTCTGCGCCGCCCACGGAATCGGCGCCGACATTGAGATCATCTCGGTCGATCAGGTGAACGAAGCCTACGAGCGTGTTATCCGCAGCGACGTGCGCTACCGTTTCGTTATCGACGTGGCCACGTTTGCGAACGAGACCCGCGTCGACGCGTAGGCGCCCTGACCGGCGCGGCATAAGCCACACCGGTCGATAAAAAACCCAGGCACGAACTGCCCCGGGCCGCAGATACAACGCGGCCCGGGGCATCCGTCATTTAAGGAGTCCCATGAAGTATGTGAAGCTCGGAACCACCGGTTTGGATGTCTCAGCGCTCGCCCTCGGCTGCATGAGCTATGGCGAGCCGGAGCGCGGAAATCACGCTTGGACGCTGACCGAGGCGACCAGTCGGCCCTTCATTCGGCAAGCCGTTGAGGCCGGCATCAACTTCTTCGACACCGCAAATGCTTACTCGGCCGGGTCGAGCGAGGAAATCCTCGGGCGCGCCCTCGCGGAGTATGCCAGCCGCGACGAGATCGTCGTGGCTACCAAGGTCTATTCGCCGGTCGGTGAAGGTCCCAACCAGCGCGGCCTGTCACGCAAGGCGGTACTGCAGGAGATCGACAACAGCCTGCGTCGCCTCAACCTCGACTACGTGGACCTCTATATCGTGCACCGCTTCGACCCCTTCACTCCTCTCGAGGAGACGCTTGAAGCCCTGCACGACGTGGTGCGCTCGGGTAAAGCGCGCTACCTCGGCGCCTCCTCGATGTTTGCCTGGCAGTTTGCGAAAGCCCTGCGCCTGCAGCACGTGAACGGCTGGACGCCGTTCGTGTCAATGCAGAGCCAGTACAACCTGATCAGCCGGGAAGAGGAGCGCGAAATGTTCCCCCTCGCCGCCGACGCTGGTATCGGTCTTACCCCGTGGAGCCCGCTCGCGCGTGGAAAGCTGACCCGGGACTGGGACCAGACGACCGCCCGCACCGAAACGGACCTGATCAGCCAGGCCTTGTATGCACAGGCAGAGGTCGGCGATCGCGCCGTTGCTTCCGTCGTCGCTGACATTGCTGCTGAACGCGGAGTGCCGCGGGCCCAGGTAGCCCTGGCCTGGGTGTCGGGTAACCCTGCTGTGACGGCGCCGATCGTTGGCGCCACGAAGCCGCAGCACCTCGACGATGCCATCGCCTCGCTCGAGCTCGAACTCAACGCCGACGAGCGCGCGCGCCTTGAAGCATCGTACGTTCCGCGTCTCCCCGAAGGGTTCTAAAGCGTCAGCGACTGGACTCGAGCGCGGGGGCATCCGTCTGATCTATGCGCCAGGAGGCCAGGATGTGCAGCGCGTCGCTTGAGGCAGACGCCGGCTGGGTGCTGTAGACGAAGAGTTGCTGGTCTGGTTCGCCTGGAACCGGAAAGGTCTCGTAGTCCACATCCACCCGGCCCACGATCGGGTGCTCGAAGCGCTTCACGCCGAACGTGCACTCCCACACCCGGTGTTGGCTCCACCACGCGCGAAATTCGTCGCTCTTGACGGTCAACTCACCGATCAACTCGTTGAGAGCCCGGTCGTTGGGGTGAGACCGCGCGTCGTGACGGAGCATAGCCGCCACATCGCACGCCACAATGTCCCAGTCCAGGTACAGCGTGCGCGCCGACGGGTCGAGAAATGTCCATCGGGCCATACTGCGCCCGAGCCCCGAGGCCTTCGTGAAGTCCTTGAGCAGCAGCTTGGCGAGGTCGTTCATGGCCAGCACGTCCATGCCAACGCCGAGCACGAATGCCGGCTGCGTGGTGAAGGAATCCATGATGGTGCGCACCGACGTTCGCACTGCGTGGGTGCGCCGCCGCTGCTGGATGCGGCCGCCGGTCGAGGCGGATAACAGCGAGAACAGGTAGCTGCGCTCCGCCTCATTCAGGTGCAGCACCCCGGCGAGCGCGTTGACAACGGCATCGGATGCCTGCGTCACCCGGCCCTGTTCCATGCGCGCGTAGTAGTCAACGCTCACACCGGCCAGCCCTGCTACTTCGTCACGGCGCAGTCCGGGTACTCGCCGGGCGGGTGCATGGGGGTTGACCAAGACGCCGACGTCGGCTGGGGTGAGTCGGGCCCGGGCCGAGCGCAGAAAATCAGCGAGGGTATCTTTGTCGTCCATCCCTCCAGTATCTCAAACCAACGCACGTCGAAGTGGGAAGGGGCGGCCCGGCCCGCTCGTTGTCGACCAGGACCTCAACGCACATGCACTCTCGCGATTGCACAGCTGTTCGCTGGTGTCATCAACTGTACGATTAGATATTCGTGCAAGTCTGGGTTCTCCAGCGTCTGTCGGGTGTAAAGCTGCACCGTCTCTTCTGTTTCCACCACCTGATGGATCAGCGCCGGGTCGCCTTTCTTGCCTCCTCCCGAGCAAGTGAGCCACACACATGAAAATGCAGGATCTGACCGCAAAAATCGCTGTTATCACGGGAGCCTCGAGCGGAATTGGAGCAGCAGCAGCGCGCCTTCTCGTCGAGGAGGGTGCCCACGTCATCCTCGTCGCCCGGCGTGTGGAACGGTTGCAGGAGCTCGCCGCCGAACTCGGAGACTCCGCGACGGTCATGCAGGTCGATGTCGCGGATGCCGCCGCCGTCACATCGATGTTCGCCACCATCAAGAGCCGTTTTGGTGGGGTGGATCTGCTCTTCAACAACGCCGGCCTGGGCATCAATTCACCGTTTGAGAGCAGCGACCCGGATGACTGGAAGTCAATGATCGATGTAAACCTGTATGGCGTGCTGAACTGCACCCAGGCGGCCATTCCCCTCATGCGCGGTCGGGCCGGCGCCATGATCTGCTCCGTTTCGAGCGTCGGTGGCCGCTACGGCGCAGCCACCTGGTCGGTCTACAGCGCAACGAAGTATGCCGTCGTCGGTTTTCACGATGCCCTGCGCAAGGAACTGGGCGAGGAGGGAATTCGGGTGTCGGTCCTAGAACCGGGCGCCGTGTGGACCGAGTTCGGCGAGAACGTCAGCGATGCGCTCCTGACCCGCCGCACCCAGCTGGAAGCGATGCAGTCCGAAGACGTAGCCCAGGCCCTCGTCTTCGCTTTTGCGCAGCCGGCTAATGTGCTCATCCAGGAGATTCTCATGCGCCCGGTCAAGCAGATCGCTCCCTGAACCTGCTGCCGCTTGGCGGTCGGCACCGTATCAACCGCGGTCAGAGTCGATATCGGCCCGGCCTCTCATCAGCTAACGGGAAGTAATCGCACCGGGTCCCCGCGGTCGACGCGTCCCGGGCGAATGACCTGCGCGTAGACGCCGAATGGAATGTCGCTCCCGTTCAGTCGGTAGCGGGCGAGGCTCTTCAGCAGGTTCGTGCCGGAAGCGCCGGTGTCGGGCTCCAGGTCGATGACCGCGCAGCGCGGGATGCCGGCGCCCACGCGCAGGCGTGCGCTCCCCAGCTCGATTTCACGACCAGCCCAGGAATCTTCCACGTGTGCAGCCGTGTCGCCCGTGTCAATTGTGAACGTCGCCCGAAACCGGCGAGCGTCAACGGTCGTGGCCGCCTCATCGGCGAGGCGGCGCAGCGAACTCGTCGTCACGATGGTGACGGAGTCGCCGTAGACCACGCCGCCCGGGCCGTTGACCTGTGCCACGGCAACATCCTTGCCGAGCAAACGAGAGAATACCCGGGCCCACGGCCCGTCAACCACGTGCATACCAACGGCGCGACCCCAATAGTCGAGGGTGACAGTTTGACCGTTCGACTCGGGCTTCGCGGCAACCAGCTGCCCGCCGATGTCGACCGACAGTACCCCGTCGTCCCACCGGGCTTGGCAGGTGGGCAATAACGGATGCTCGACGGTCTTCAACACCCGACCGTTCGCAAGGTCAACGACCGCGAAGATTCGGTCCCCCACCGGACCGTGCCCTTCGAGCAGCACGTTTTCGCGCGTCGTGTGTCGGCCACCCTTGAGGGCCGACAGGCTAATGTCGCGAATCTGCATAATAGTGATCACCCTAACGGCAAGCTGCTCCCGGGCCGCGTCAGCAGGGGCATACCGCGGGTGCTGCCTAGGGGCACTTCCAAACGTGCCCCAGACGCAAACGCCCGCGTGGCGGCCGCGGAGCGCCGGCCACAATCTAACTGCAGCCGATCAGCGCAGTCGTCGAGCCCGTAGGACAACGTCGTGGGTGTGATGTGACCCGGCGCCGGTTGCGACATGGCGCGGCCGGGTCTCGTCGACCTCCACCTGCCAGCTGTCGTCCAACAGTGCAGCGACCTCTGCGGGGCCTACATAGTCGTCGACATGAAAACCGTGGGCCGCGGCTTCCTCCTTTGTCGGCGCGGGGTGATGCACAAAGAGCAGCACACCATTGGGAGCGACCGCTGCGAGCAGCGCGTGCTCGGCGACGTTCTCGTCGGTGCGCAGCAGCGCAGGGTACTGCGCAGAGACGAGGTCAAAGGACGCCCGCGGCAGCGCCGCGTCGACCAGGCCGGCGTGTAGCCATTTCACCGTCACTTTGCGAACGCCGGCCTGGTCGACTGCCCGGTCGAGCGCCACCCGCGACACGTCCAGCGCGGTGACGCGCCACCCGTGTTCCGCCAGATAGAGGGCATCCGCTCCCTCGCCACAGCCGACGTCCAGAGCACGTCCGGCCGGTAGATCCTGCATCTCGGTCAGGAGTGTCCCGTTCGGATGCCCACTCCACAGCTGTGCCATGTCGGCGTAGCGCGCGTCCCAGAATTCCTCGACCGCGCCGGGATCGCGAGGGGCGTGAACAGCACTTGCTGCCTCCGCGTTGTCGTGGTCGGTCTCAGCGTGGTCGCGTGAAGTCTCGTTCGTGTGCTCCATGGTTCAAGCATCCGACTTTCACGGGAATGCGGCAAATTCTAATGCCCCCGGAGCGGTCATGACCAGATACAGATGACGCCCGTTGCAGTCGATTGCTGGTGCAAGTGGCCAGCCGAGTTGCCCTGCCCCCGCCGCTCGGCGCAGACTGGAGGCACCGGATCGCAACTGAGTCTTCCGCCTGTGGCTAAGGAGCTCACTATGACTGAACCGAACGATGCGCGCGTCGGCCTCTACATCGACTTTGACAACATCGTCATCTCGCGTTACCAGCAGCTGCACGGGCGCAACGCTTTCCAGCGCGACGGCATCCGCGATTTCAATAAGTCGAGTGCGGATGCCGACCCCGAGGTCGCCGCGCGGCTCGCCTCCGCCACGGTGGACTTCAACGCCATCATCGACTTTGCCGCATCTTTTGGCACCCTGGTCGTCAATCGTGCCTACGCCGACTGGTCGGTGCCGGTCAATGCGAGTTACCAGCGCCAGCTCATGTCTCGAGCGGTGGACCTGACCCAGCTGTTCACTACGACCACCCGCGGAACCAAGAACGGTGCCGACATCCGTTTGGCCGTCGACGTGGTCGAAGACCTCTTTCGACTGCCCGACCTGACCCACGTGATCATCATCGCCGGCGACTCCGACTACATCGCCCTCGCCCAGAAGTCGAAGCGGCTGGGTCGGTTTGTGGTGGGCATCGGCGTTGCGGGCTCGACGAGTACATCACTTGCGGCCGCGTGCGATGAGTTCGAGGACTACGACTCGCTGCCCGGAATTGGCAAGGGCACCGCTACGACCAGCACGGAAAGGCCCAAGGCCAGCAGGAAGGCTCCAGAAACTGCCGAGACTGTACCCGAACCGGCGCCTATCCAGACCCGTATATTCACCACGATTCCCATGTTCTCGCACATCGAGGACGCGCAGTTCGACGAGCCTGAGGTCGGCGACGACATTGACCCACAGACGCTCGCCACCGAGCTCCTGGTGCGTGCGCTGCAGATCGGTCACGCCAAGGGTGACGCCGACGAGTGGCTCAACACGGGCACGATCAAGAACCAAATGCGGCGCATGGACCCGTCTTTCAACGAGAAGCCGCTCGGCTTTCGATCCTTCACCGACTTTCTTTCCTCGCGCAGCGAGTTGGCCGAACTGAAAGAGGATGGCCCGCAGCGGCTCATCCGGCTGCGCCCCGAGGCAGAAAGCAGACGCTAAAGAGTCAATTGTCCCTGCGCAGCGGATCGGCGACGAGAGAGCGCTGCCACCCCTGCCGCCACGAGCATCGCCACGCCCGCTGCGGCCGTCGACACGGCGACGATCGTCTCGGTGAAGGGGGTCGTGTCGTGCGACTGATAGCCCACGATGGCCGGCGCGATCTGAAAGGCGACGAGAGTAGTGCCGGGCAAGGTGACGGCGAGCAGCAACAGGCACGCGACGGATGACGCCCACGACACGCGCAGCCAGCACACACTCAAGGCGATCAAACCGGCGAACCCGACCAAGCTCAGCAGCACCTGCACCGGCAGAAATTGCAGCGGAGACGGAAAGCCGATCAGGACCGAAACGAGGGCGTGCACACCGGTGATGCCGAAGGATACCGCGGTCGCGACGGTGAGCATCCGCTCAAGGCCGCCGTCGCGATGCGCGACTGATCGCGCCACGGCCATGATGCCCAGCGCCAGCAGCAGAAGACCCACGCCGAAGAATTGCGCGGTCGTGCCGAGGTTTTGCCACGGGTCCGCGGGGTAGGAGTAGTCGAAACGGTGGTCTTCAATCGAGATGTCGGTGCGCGTCCGGGAGGCGCTGAGCACGACCCACCGTTCCAGTGAGGCGACAAGCTGCAGCGCGGCCGCTGCGAGAAACAGCCCCGCTGCAACGAGCGACCATTGGGCCGAAACACGACGGGCACGATGTGTCTGCATGTGGTTATTGGTGTGGGCGATGGCTGCCATGCGCCCAGAGTAGCAACATGGTGAAAGTTGGCGGGCAATTTGCGCGCAAGCGGCGGGCATCGACCGTCACCTCGGATTCGCAAGCCAGCCGGGCCCGTCAACCACCTGATATCTCGAATTCGCATGATTGACGTCAGCTTGGCGAAGCGCGTGGCTGTGTACGAGCTCAGCTGATCTGCGACTGCTCCCGCATCCGCCGAGGAGTCAATAGATGATATAGATTTCCGGCGCACCATGAGTTTTTCGGCAGCTGAAGTGTGGGTCCCGCCGAAATCTCCTGGCGGTCGCTTCCGGATAACCGAACGCAATGAGCGCTGCGCCCATAATTACTTTCACTCCATCACATGGCGTGTTATTGTCTGAGCCTACGTGAGGAGCGCTGTGCACACAGCTATTTTTATTCCCGGTCTCGCCAACGCAACCCGTCCCGGTAAGTCGTTCACCAGAGTTTTCGTGCTCGCGGCGGTGGTACTCCTTGCCGTTTTTGGCTTGACGTTCGCTCCCTCCGGTTCGTCCGCATCAGCCGCGCAAACGATCGCCCAGTGCAACAATGTTGCGAACACTGGCGGTTTGGGTCTGAACTGTGATGTCACCGTTGTTAATAATCTCGACGCCAGCACCGGAGTGGCCAGTTCAACGGTGACCGTCAAGGAATGTCGCGCGGCTGCAAACACTGCTCCCACCTGCACAACCGCGACAACGTCGTATGACGCGCTCACCACATCGGTGAACCAATGCAACGATGCCGCCAATGGCGGAGGGTCCAGCGTGATCTGCAACGTGACCGTCACCAACAATGTGACCGGGGCGGCATCCACTGATGTCACGTCTGCAACGGTCAACCAGTGCAACGGAACTGGTGCGGAAGGCCCCGAGCCGACCTTGAACTGCGACCCGTTCCCCGCCAGCACCACTAGCGCAACGATCACGCAGTGCAATGGATCAGTCAACGGCGGCGGCGCTTCCGACCGAGTCAACTGCACCGTGACCCCGTCAACGACCAGCGCGCTGCTCCCGGTGTCGATCAACCAGTGCAACGGCACGGCCAACGGTGGCGGATCCGTTGTCACCTGCGCCGCCTCGTTGACCAATATCACCCTCGCCGCCGCGCCGGCACCAACGGCGACGCCGACTCCGACGCCGATCGCGAAAAACACTCTGCACGATTCCAAGACCGACGGTTTCAATCCCGCCCCTAGCGATGACGCGGGCGCTCCCCTGTTTCTCGGAATTGGCGCACTGCTTCTGGCCGCGCTAGTCGCTGCCGCAATTGGCGCGCGCCGAATCAGTGCTCGGCACTAAACGGGCAGCGCTCATCGGCGCATCCGCCCTCCTCTGTGTGATGTCGGTCGGATGGTTTCTTATGCCACCGACCGACTCTGCGCCAACGCCAACGCCAACGCCAACGGCCACGGCCACGGAGTCACCAAAAATTCACCGGGCGGTTCCGGCGACGCCGGCTCCACCCACGGCCGCGTCGTCCCAAGAAGTAACGATTGCAGCTTCAGCGCCGCTGCGTCTCCGGGTACCCTCCATCGGGCTCGACGGAGCCGTATCCGAATATACCCAGGCCATGATCGAAGAACGGGGTGGATTTGACCCGTCTGAACTCACCACGATTTCCTGGGACACAACTATTTCCGGCGGAACGGCAGGCACGGACTCGACCAACACGGTGTACCTGTATGGCCACTCCGCAGTCGAATCAGCAGTATTCAACAGCCTCAAAGATGTGCCATCCGGGGCCGTGGCGAGCGTTGACACGGCGAATGGCCGGCTGTGTTACGTCGAGCAAAAAGCGCTTCAACTGAACAAGGCGGAGTACAAGTACAACGACGAACTCACCGACGCCATCCCCAACCGCCTGGTGCTCGTCAGTTGCTATCGCCCTTCCGACTACAACCCGGACGCGGCCACCGTGCAGAACATCGTCGTTGTGATGCAATTGGATCAGGCACAAACCACATCCGGCTGCTAACTACTGTCGACTCGATTACCGGTCGGGTCGTCGGCTCTCGGGAGAATGACCCAGAACGAGAGGATGGCAAGGCGTGTTGCGCCGCCCGCGATAAAGCTAGCCGCTGCACGACGCCGGCGACCGAGAGCCCGAGCCCGAGGTAGAAGTTGAGATAGATGATGATTAGATCGTGATAAGGGTCGGTGAATCTGGTCTGGAAAGTCAGCAGCAGGAAAAAGCCAGTGATTATTTGGGTACAAGTCTGCGTAACTCGGAGCTCTTGAAGGGTGTCGCCTTGATTACGGTCTAGGCGCTCAACAGTCGATTCGTCTCGACCGATCCTGGGATCCACACCCGCTGTCTCAGCTGTGAGCACATGCCAGTGCTGGTGGGCGAATCGGTTCCGACGATGTGTTCATGGAGCCTCACATAAGGCGGTAAGCTCTTACAGTTGTCTTCCGCAGGTTTTGAATGTTGAAATCGCTTTGCGGAAGCGGCGGGCTGTGGCGCAGCTTGGTAGCGCACTTGACTGGGGGTCAAGGGGTCGCAGGTTCGAATCCTGTCAGCCCGACCAAAAGTCCCGGAAACTCACGAGTTTCCGGGACTTTTTAGGTTAAAGATTTGATCACACTACCGAAAACCTACGTTTTACCCCTCTCTGGACGCCTTTTACCGGCCTTGCCGTACGAGGTGCGCAGGTCAGTATTAGTCGTCTTTGATTACCTAGGTGCGCCGGTCGCACCTACGGAATATGAACACAAACGAAGCAGTCTCTGTCTCACCCGTGGCGTTGGAGCCCCTGATGGATGTCGCCGAACTGGCGAACTACCTCGGCATCCCTATCTCCACCGTCTACGACTGGCGGGTGCACGGCAAAGGCCCCACGGCCTACCGGTTCGGCAAACACCTCAAGTTCGCCATCTCCGACGTGGGGAGTGTCTCAGTAACGGTGTTTCCGGCGTTCTTCATTAGTAGGATTCTGCGTTCGGCCAGCGGTCACGGAAGGTGATGGCGAACGCGTTGAGAGCTGGCTTCCAACGCATCGTCCAACGAGCTCGGCCCACTCCGGTGGGGTCGAGACTCCGCGTGACCAGATACAAGCATTTCAGAGCTGCTTGCTCGGTGGGGAAATGTCCTCGAGCGCGCACCGCCCGCCGATACCGTGCGTTGAGCGACTCGATCGCATTAGTGGAGCAGATCACCTGTCGGATCTCGGGATCGTAGGACAAGAACGGAGTGAACTCTTCCCACGCCGATTCCCACAACCGGATGATCGCACCGTATTTCTTACCCCAGACCTCGGTCAGATCATCCAGCGCTGCCCGTGCCGCGTCGACGGTCGGAGCGGCGTAGATCGGTTTCACCGCTCGTTTCATCGCATCCCAATCCTTCTTTGAGGCGAGCTTGAACGTATTCCGGATCAGGTGAATGATGCACGTCTGCACCGTGTCAACGGCCACACGTTGCCGACGACGTCGGGCAGTCCTTTCAAACCGTCACAGACCAGAAAGAACGTGTCGGTGACGCCTCGGTTTTTGATGTCCGTCAGGACAGACATCCAGAACTTGGCGCCCTCACCGCCAGTGCCGGCCCACAGCCCGAGAATGTCCTTATCACCGTCGAGTGTCACGCCGATCGCGGCATAGATGGGCCGGTTGGCGACCTGCCCGTCACGGATCTTCACCACGATCACATCGATGAAGATCGCCGCGTAAACGGCGTCCAACGGGCGTGACTGCCAGGTTTGCATCTCCTCGATCACCTTGTCGGTGATGCGGGGGATGGTCTCTTTCGATACCTGAGCACCATAGATCTGGTTGAAGTGCGCGCTGATCTCCCCGGTCGTGAGGCCGCGGGCATACAAGGACAGCACGATTTCATCGACCCCGGTCAGGCGGCGATGTCGTTTCGGCACGATCACCGGAGTGAACGTGCCGTCTCGGTCACGGGGCACCTGGATCGTCACCGGCCCTGTCGTGGGACTGATCACCGTTTTGGGCCGGGTCCCGTTGCGCACGTTCGAGTCGTCGCGCTCGTCCGGCGCACGGTTTTTTTCATGACCGAGGTGATCGGTCATTTCCTCGTTCAGCGCAGCCTCAAGAAACGTTTTCGTGAACTGGCCCAGCAAACCGTCAGGACCGTGCAGAGCCAGGCCCTGTTCCTTGGCCAGGCGCACCCATTCCTTCGCCGCCACCGCCTCACGGGTGGGTTCAGATTTCGTCTTCTTCGTCACAGCATCAAGTGTCGTCATCACGGCACCTTTCCCGCCAGACCTAAGTCCAGCGCGTCAGGCCGGAAACACCGTTTAAGAGACAGTCCCCGCCTGACATTAAGGCCGATGACGGGGCGTCATACGCACGAGGTCGAGCACGTCATCATGGAGTCTCTCAACCTAGGCAGATTCAAGGGGTCGTAGCAACACCGTATGAGTGAGGTGTTGTTGATGGCGTCGAAAGTGGTGTTCAAAGATCGCGAGAACTTGTTCTGGGATCGGGTCCGTGAGGGGATGTCGGCGGCAGCCGCGTGCGAATCTTTGGGAGTGAATCGCAGACAGGGATATCGGTGGATCACAGCCGCTGGCGGACGAATACCTGTTCCGGCGGTTGCGTCTTCGGGGCGCGACTGGGGCCAAGAGGAACGTCTGCGGATCGCAGAATGGCGGTGCGTTCGAGGTGGTGGTTGGTGAAGTCGGACCCGTGGTCGACGAGCTGGATGTCGGGGATGCCGCACATCGCCCACGCCGGATCGGTCTTGAGCCAGAGATTCCACCCCTTCGGATATCGCCGCCTCAGGAGCAAGACCCCTACCCGAGGGATCCCACCTCCAACACTAAAAGTAATGGTCAAACGCCAAACCAACGCGGATAACTGCTACTGACCCACGCTCCTCGTATTCAATGACCTATCAGTCGGTGTAGCTGATTGGGTGGAATGGCAGCCGCGGATCGGCTGGTGGGATCGCGGAAAGCAGCGCCGCGGTGTAGCCGTGGGTGGGGTGGTCGAATACCTGATCGATGGGTCCCGTCTCGACAATGCGTCCGTGACGCATGACGGCAACGCGGTCGCTGACTTCGCGCACCACCCCGAGATCGTGGGAGATGAAGAGCACCGACACCGATGTGGTGTGGCGCACCTCCGCAAATAGCTCGAGGATTTGGGCCTGCACTGAAACATCGAGAGCCGAGACAGGTTCGTCAGCGACGATCAACTTGGGCCGCACGACGAGAGCCGTTGCAATACTCACTCGTTGACGTAGTCCGCCGCTCAACTGATGCGGGAAGAAGCGGGCCGTTCGCTCAGGTAACGCTACCTGGTGCATTACCTCAAGCACTCGCTCTCGCCGCTGTGTCGGAGTACCGATGCGGTGAATGTCGAGCGGCTCGCGGATGACGTCCTCGATACGTTGGCGCGGATCGATCGACGCGTAAGGATCTTGGAACACCACCTGTATTTCGCGGGTCAACTCGCGGCGGCGGCGTGGTGTGCGATGAGTGATGTCGACGCCGTCGAACTCGATGGTGCCGCTCGTGAGATCGGTGAGACCGAGGATCATCCGGCCAAGCGTGCTCTTTCCCGAACCCGACTCGCCGACCACCGACAACGTCTCGGCGCGCGCGAGGGAGATCGATACGTCGTCGACCGCAACAAAGCGCTCCTTTTTCCCTCGGCGTAATCTGCCGGCCGGCCCGGGTCGGTCGTACTCTTTTCGAGCCATGTCCACGCGCAGCAGTAGCTCGCGCTCCTCACCCATGACCATGCTCCTCGGTGGACTTCGCGACAGCGGCCTCGCTAGCGCTTACTGTCGGCATCGGCTTGGCCGGAGCGGAGTGCGACGGCTGAGACGCGAGAAGGTGCTGCGTATAGTCGCTTCGGGGGGCGTGAAAGATTTGGTCGACCTCACCAGCCTCTACGACTGCCCCGTCTTTCATCACGATGACGCGGGAGCACATTTGCGCGACGACGCCGAGGTCATGGGTGATAAGAACCATTGAGCTGCCGCTGTCATCGATGAGCTCTGTGATCAGACGAAGGATCGCGGCCTGCACCGTCACGTCGAGCGCCGAAGTCGGTTCGTCGGCAATCACGAGACGCGGCGACAGCGCGAGTGCCATGGCGATCACAACACGCTGGTTCATTCCCCCGCTCAACTGGTGCGAGTAAGAACCCATGCGCTTTTCCGGCTCACTGATGCCGACTCGATCGAGCCACTCGATTGCCAGCGACCGTGCCCCTGATTTCGACAACGTTCGGTGGCGTCGCAGCAGCGCAACTATTTGACTCCCAACCGAAAAGCTCGGATTCAATGCGGTCGCTGGGTTCTGCACGATCGTCGAAAGTAGGGTGCCCCGGAGCGGCCGCAGTTCGCGCTCGGAGACGCCGAGTATCTCAGCGCGCTCGAAAAGTGCACTCCCGTGGACCTTGGTACCCTGAGGAAGTAGTCCGAGTAGCGCGAGGCCCAGGGTGGTCTTGCCTGAGCCGGACTCCCCGACCACCCCCACGACCTCACCAGCCGCGAGGCTGAACGAGACATCTGCGATTGACGGGCGGAGAGCCCCGGCATAGCGCACACTAAGTGCCTGGACTTTGAGTAGATCGGTCATCGGGCTATTGCCCTCTTCTTGGGATCTAGCCAGGTTTGCAGACCATCTCCAATCAAAGTGAACCCGAGCACGATTTCGAGGATAGCGATAGCCGGAACGGCCACTATCCACGGGTCCGAAACCATGAAATCGCGGCCTGTTGAGAGCATGAGACCGAGGGACGGAGTAGGCGGCTGCACACCCAGCCCAACAAAGCTCAGCGAAGCCTCGAGCATGATCGCGATGGCAATGAGGATTGACGCCTGCACCACGACCGGTCCGAGGCTGTTCGGTGCAATGTGGCGGAAGATCACTCGGCCCCGCCGTGCACCGCGGGCCATCGCGGCCTCTATATATGGCTGCCGGGTCGTCTCAAGCGCTGCGGCTCGGGTGACTCTCGCGACAATCGGCACAAAGGTAATACCGATTGCGAGCATGAGCACCTCAGTGCCGGCACCGAAGAGTGCAACCACCACGATGGCCAGCAACAGTGCTGGGAAGGCCATGACCACATCAAGGATGCGCATGATCAGGCCGTCGATGGCTGATGTTGCGGTGGCGGCGAGCAGACCGAGTAGTCCGCCGACCACCACGGACAGGAGCACGGCGCCTACCGCGATAGTGAGCGATATGCCGTAGCCCACCGCCACGCGGGCGAGCTGGTCACGACCGAGCTGATCTGTCCCCAGCAAATTGAGGAGCCCGGGTGGAACGAGCGAGGGCGCGGCGCCCACGGCCGTCGAAGCGGCTGGATCGATCATTGGAATGATGATTGCGATGAGGACTGCGACGAGCACAAGCACGCCGCCGACGATCACTTCAACACGGCTAGCCAGGGTGGATCGAAGGCTTACCCGCGATCGTTCGACCGCCGCCACCTTAACCTGTGAAGTATCCACTTCGAGCGTCACGCAGCACCTACCTTCCGCAGCCGGGGGTTGAGGACCGCGTAGAGCAGGTCTGTGATCAGATTTGCGAAGATGAACGCCACGACGAAAACGAGAATGCACGCCTGCAGCACCGGATAGTTGCGGGCGAGCATTGCCTCAACGATGAGCTGGCCCAGACCGGGGAGGCTGAAGAGCTGTTCGACTACGACCGTACCTCCCAAGATGTATCCCACTTGCAACCCGATTACCGTGACAATTGGGATGGAGGCATTGCGCAACGCGTAGCGGAAGACGATCGCGCCGGTACCGAATCCACTCGCCTTAGCAAAGCGCACGTAGTCGGAGCCGAGCACGTCGAGCATCGCCGAGCGAGTCACTCGAGCGAGCACCCCACCGAGCCCGAGAGAGAGCGCAATGGCGGGTATCGCAAGAGATCTGAGGTTCTCCAGTAGACCGTCCTCGATTGGCGTGTACCCGGATGACGGAACTAGCGAGAGGGCCAGCGCGAACGACAGGATGCCTAGTATGCCGAACACGAAGTCTGGCACCGCGATAGACAGAACTGCCACCGCTCGCACCACCCGATCGGCCCACCCTCCGTTCCGTACCGCCCCGACGACCCCCAAAGGGATTGCCGTGGCGAGTGCGAGAAGGAAGGCAATGCCTGCGAGCTCGATAGTAATGGGTAGACGTGCCGCCAGCTCCTCGGTGATCGCTTGATTGGTGATGTAGTCGCGACCGAAGTCTCCGCGGAGGACCCCGCCGAGCCAGGATACAAACTGCTGCCACAGGGGCTGGTCGAGGCCCAGCTCTGCCCGCACTCTAATGATCGCTTCCTCCGTCGCATTTGACCCAAGGATCGAAGCAGCAGGGTCACCTGGAACGAGTCGCAGGATCAGGAAGACGATGGTCGAGGTGCCCAGAAGGATCGGAACCGTAAGAGCAAGTCGTCGCAGTATCATCCGATCTCCTTTGCTGTCGTCGTCATCATTTCGTTGAGGACCCCCGGTCAGCTATTCGGCGGCGGCCTGCCAGAGGTCTTCCGCACGGACCTCGAGAGTGGGCACGCTGGAGGCTCCCCCGAGAGTTGAGCTCGTGAAGTATTGGGTCTCGCGATTGGCAACGAAGATGAACGGTGACTCTTCCTGGAACGCTTCAACCAAGTCGGGGTAGAACGCCTTGCGCGCGTCCTGATCAGTCGAGGTTGTGAACTCTTCCAGAGCGGCGTCAAGTTCCGAGCTCTGGTATCCGGTGAAGTTGAACCCAGACTCGGATTGTCCAAGAAGGTTGTAGGTCAGAGCGGGGTCGAGGGACGCAGTGAAGTAGGTCATCGCGATGTCGAAATCTTTGGAGACCATTCGGCCGAAGTATTCAGAAGATGCGACCGTCTCGATGGTGGCTGTCATGCCCACTTCGGCGAGCTCAGACTGGATGACCTGCGCGATCAAGGCATAGGCCGAATCGGCCTGATCGACAAGGATCACAATGGGCTCGCCGACGACACCGGCTTCATCGAAGAGTGCCTGTCCCTTGTCGATGTCGGGCGCGCCTTCGTAGATGTCCACTCCAGAGTAGAAGGGGTGGTCATTAGAGACGGCCTCGCTGGCCTCGACCGCCGCTCCCGAGAAAGCGAGGTCAACAATCTGTTCGCGGTCGATCAGCCAGTTGAGGCCCTGACGGGCCTCAAGGGAGGTGAAGGGTCCACTGGTGGTGTTGAGAATCAACAGATATGGGAGATATGCGCCGGCGTCCGTGTGACCAAACTTGCTTGACTTGACCAGTTCGGGGATCTGTTGAGCGGGCACCGTTTGGATCCAGTCAAACTGACCGGTCTGGAGTCCCGCGAGCCGCACACTGTCGTCGGGGACGGCCTCGAACACGACCTCGTCGAGGTAAGGCTTCTCAGACTTGAAGTAGTCGTCGAACCTTGTCAATGTGACTGTGCTGCCCTTGACCCATTTGGTGAGTTTGTAGGGTCCGGTTCCAACCGGTTTCTCTTTGGGGTCGGAGCTCTCGACGGCCTTCTGGTTGACGATTCCGACGACGCTCGCGAGGGTCGCTTCCATCGGTCCGTAGGGCGCGGAGAGGTGTATCTTGAAATTGAGGTCGTCGATCACCTCGACCGACTCAAACACTGAGACGAACACACCTTGGGCGGCGGTCCTCATGCGCTCGATGGAAAACGCGACGTCACCGGCGGTAAGGGTCTCACCGTTATGAAACTTTACCCCCTCCACAAGCGTGAACGACCAGGTCAGGTCGTCGTCCTGCTGCCAGCTTTCGGCGAGATTGGAAACGAACTCGAAGTTCTCGTCAACATTGATGAGGGTGCTGAAGATGTTCTGATAGACCTGTATGGACGCATATAGCTGAGCCTCAGCGGGATCCATGTTGACGGGTGCGCCTTGTGTCGCGAGCGTTGCCGACCCGCCCTGAACGGGGTCGCCCAGCTCCGCGGGTGCGGCGCTATTCGTGGTGGAGGCCGGGGCGCAGCCCGCAAGGATTGCCATGACTAGTGCGGTACAGGCAAATGCAAGGGCATTGACAGGCCTGCGTCGTGGAAGCTGGTTCGGCATTAGGGACTCCTATGAGGAAGCAGATGCCTTTACGGTACCTGTCGTCTTGGTGGGGATGGATGTTCTGTGGTGCTGATTGGGTTCGTGTGCTTCAACTACTGGGCGTGGCTGTGCTGAGGCGAAACGGATCGAGCATTCATGGAAAAAAGCGCACTAACAGGTAGGGCATGGTGTCCCGAAGAGCCCGTGACGCGGTGGTCACGCACGAGCTGAGGCCGTTTTTGGCCCTCGCCACTCCTACGTCGTCGCGACAACATGGTCAATATGTCCTCTGGCGGATCCGATCCGAGAGAAAAGGGGGTAATGGTAATCCCGTTTGATCGACTCGAGGACTATGTCAATCTCCACGTCTCGGATTCCAGATATTAAACCAAGCTTGTTGGTCACAAACTCATACGACGCTTCGGTATCGCGAAAAACTGCGTCAATCACGAGCTCGCTGTCACCGCTTGTCGCAGCAACATAGCGAGCCTCAGGGAAGGCGGCGACAGCGTGTGCCGTTGCGTCAACAACGCTGAGGTCCACTTTTACCCGCAGTATCGCCTCCATCGTGAAGCCCAGAATGGCTGGATCAACCATCGCAACGAAGGTGAGCTGTTTCGAGGCGGTAAGGGCCTGGATACGTCGTCCGACGACGGTTTCACTGACATCCAACTCCGTAGCCAGATCGGCGTAGCTGCGTCGCCCGTCGGATCCGAGGCCCCTAAGGATTCGCAGGTCGGTGGTATCGAGCTTCTGCGGCGTGCCATCCGAAGTCTCGGTGTCACCGTGAAGCGCAAGAACCTTCTCCGTCAGCGACTCGTCATTGAGCAGTTGCCTGCTCCACTGGTCGCGTGTCTTGAACCGCTTTAGAACCACATCGGTACGGCTGCTCGAGAAGTGACCGGTCCGGGGAAGCTGGCGCATGATGACGTCGGCGAGATACTCGCGATCCGGAGCAATCAACTCGCACATCACGTCACTTCGACCGGTGATCTGCGCAACGTACCGCACGTCGGAACGCTTAGCCAGCAACTCGGCCAGCCCTGAAGTCATGCCCGGGCTGGTGCGGAAGTACAGCAGCACGGGCTGGCCGAACCCACAAAGCTGGGCGTCAGGCGAGGCAGTGATAATGAGCGCGTTACTATCCCGCAGCCGCTGAACGCGTCGCATTGCGGTCGTCTCGGACGTTCCAACGAGCTTCCCGATCTGCGACCACGACGCTCTAGGGTCCAACTGCACAGCAGCCACTATTAGACGATCGAGATCGTCGAGCACTGGTTTCGCGGAAACGGCCTTCATAATTGGAATGGTTGCATGATTCCTGCGAAATGCGCAACCGTGGAGTGCGAGTCCTGCAAGCTTTTGTTTTCAGAACACATGAATCACCATTGGAGCGAACCAAATGAACTACCTCAATGACGCCCATGCAATCGAAGCTGATCTCGTCGCTCTGCGGCGAGATTTGCACAGCCACCCTGAAGTCGGCCTCGACCTGCCCCAAACCCGTTCCCGCGTCCTCGCGGCGCTAGACGGACTTCCACTGGAGGTAACGATTCGCGACGACGACAGCTCGATCGTCGCAGTGCTCCGGAGCCGCGAGGGCGTTTCCGCCCAACGCTCGGTGCTACTGCGTGCCGATATGGACGCCCTCCCGGTACGCGAAACGACGGGCATCCCGTTCGCCTTTGCTGGCGACGCCATGCATGCATGCGGGCACGATCTGCACACTGTAATGCTCGTCGGCGCCGCCAGGCTGCTCAGCGCGCGACGCACAGACTTGACTGGCGACGTCGTCCTGATGTTCCAACCGGGCGAAGAGGGTTACGACGGCGCAAGACGGATGATTTCGGCCGGCGCGCTCGATGCGAGCGGTGTGCGCGCCTCGGCCGCGTACGCACTGCACGTGACGTCCGCACGCTTTGGTTCGGGCGTTGTCGCCACGCGCCCGGGGCCCCTGATGGCCGCGGCGGATGTCCTCAAGGTCGTCGTACGCGGCGCCGGCGGTCACTCATCGGCCCCACATCACGCGCTGGATCCCATCACAGTGGCAGCGGAGATGGTCACGTCACTACAGACCATGATTACGAGGAGATTCGACGCGTTCGATCCCGTTGTCCTCACCGTCGGGTATATCCAGGGAGGCACCCTCAACAACATCATCCCTGACACGGCAGAGTTCCACGCGGCTGTGCGAATCTTCTCCCCCAAAGCCCAGAAAGAGATAGCCGCGCGCACCGCGCAGCTGTGCCACGGCATCGCGAGTGCATATGGCCTTACTGCTGAGGTGACATGGGAGACGCTTTACCCCATCACCATTAACGATTCAGACGAGGTAGATTTTGTCCGCGCGACGGCTAGCGCGCTTTTTGGAGCCACCAAGGTGACGACGATGCAGACGCCAATGGCCGGCGCCGAGGACTTTTCGCGGGTTCTGCAGGAGGTACCGGGAGCCCTAGCATTCCTCGGCGCAACCGCCGAGGATGCGGACCCCTCGACGGCTGCCTTCAATCACTCTCCGCTCGCTATCTACGACGAAGCCGTGCTCCCCTCTGGCGCCGCATTGCTTGCGCGTTTGGCAGATGATCGCCTCGCATCCCTGGCCGCCTCCGACCGACGGTAACGTCGACGCGACAACGCCCGTCGCGCCCGCCCGAGGGGGTAATGCAGGATTCCAATGTTTCTCATAATAAATTCGACAAAAACAGAAGATTTAGTCGTATTTTCTGCATGGTTCATGCATACTAGTCGTCGTGTGACACTCGACTGTCACCCACCGCCACGCTGACCCAGCCGCTCAGTGCCGGTGAGGACCGAACCGCCAGGAAGGCATGGCCCCATGAGTGAAGAATCCGCGCAGGAGTTCGCAGTACCGTTCCGCGAGACCGCATACGACGGGTATCGATCCTTCGAATACCTCAAGCCGGGCCACGACTACGAGGTATTCGAGTTCGCCAAGGAATTTGGTCGAGTACCCCTTTACGATATGGGCCTCGACGAAGAGCAAGACATTCGCACCCGCCGACTCATCGATGACAACATCATCATCAGCCTGCATGACCACCCCAACGTATTCCCCGCCGACATGTCTCAGGTGCACGACTACATCCGAACGGGCCGCGAACACACCAGCTACGAGGGACTCTCTCGTTCTGGCATGACCGCAGTGTTCGACAACATGATGGACGGCACCGCATGCGTCACCAGCAAGTTCGGGTGGAAGTGGGACGACATCGTCTACGACCTCGGCATGCGCCTCTCTGACGCCGCGCACCAGAAGTACGCGCGGATCGCCTATAACGTCGACGACATCATCGAGGCGAAGGAGAACAGCCAGATCGCCATCGTGCTCTCGCTTGAGGCGGCCACACCGATCGAGAACGAGGTCGACCGCCTCGACATCCTCTACGGCCTCGGTGTTCGTCAAATAGGCATCGCCTACTCCGAGTCGAACACCCTGGGCTCCGGTTTGAAGGAGGCACGCGACGGCGGCCTCACCGTCTTCGGGCGCCGCGCCGTCGAGCGCATGAACGCCCTTGGCATCGCCATAGACGTGTCACACTCGGGCGACCAGACATGCCTCGACACCTTCGAGCACTCGAGCAAGCCAGTATTTATCACTCATGCGGGCGCTCGATCCGTTTGGGAGACCGCCCGAATGAAGCCCGACTCCGTGCTGAAGGGGTGCGCAGAGACCGGCGGTGTGATTGGGCTCGAGGCGGCTCCCCATACTTCTCTGTCACACGATCACCCCGAGCACTCAATCGAGTCGGTCATGGACCACTTCGTGTATTGCGTCGAGCTCATGGGAATCGATCACGTGGCTTTCGGCCCAGACACTCTCTATGGCGACCACGTAGGCCTGCATACTGAGTTCTCGCGACACCTCGGTCTCGCCCAGGCAACCTCGGGCCCCTCGTTCCCACGCGTCGAATATGTAGCCGGGCTCGAAAACCCGACCGAGAACTTCTACAACATCGTAGGGTGGCTCGTGAAGCACGGTTTCAGCGACGAGGACATCGTCAAGGTAGCCGGCGGGAACATCATGCGCGTGCTGAATCAGGTCTGGTGAGCGCGCCCACCGCGGCGGCTTCCCGCATTCGCACAGGAACAGACCTTTCATGACTCTCACGAAGACAATCACCTCAGGACCCGACAGCATCGCCTACTCGGTGCACAACCCAAACAACACGGCCGTTGTGCTGATTCACGGATGGGGATGCAGCAGCAGCGATTGGAACGGGGTCATCACTGCGCTGGGCGACCAATACACGACTCTCACCCTCGACTTACCGGGTCACGGTGAATCCAGCTCATCCGCGGACATCGTCAGCATCGGTCAAATGGCTGACGACGTCGCCGCAGCTATGGACGACGCTGGCATCGAGCAGGCGGTGATGGTCGGCCACTCCATGGGTGGCGCGATCGCCGTCGAGTTCGCAGCACGGTACCCGACGCGGGCCTCACTCGTGATCGGCGCCGACACTTGGCACTATCTTCAGCTCTATCCGAAGCAGGACGAAACCGGTGTCGAGACTTTCGCCGGAAGCTTCGGCCTTAATTTCGCTACGAGCGTGGACGCACTAGTGGCAATGAGCAGCATCGCGAGCACACCCGACGACATCAAGGAACATGTGCGGCAATCAACGCTCTCTGTCACTATGCCGCTCGGACTTACCGAACTCGTCGACCTGCTGCGATGGGACCTCGACGCGGTTCTTGCGAACGTCGAGGCCCCGGTCGTGTCGATCGTGTCCGACGACCTCGTCTCCGACGAGGCTATCGATCGATACTCGGATCGGATGACTTTCGTAAAGTTCCCAGGAGTGAGCCACTACCTGCTACTCGAGAACCCCGCGGGAAGCGCTGCACACATCAAGGATGCCATCGCCGCACACACGTGATGGCATGACCAGCAGCCTAACCCGTCTCTAATTTCCTGCCGAGCCGCGCACGTTGATGATTATCGTTCCGAACGGGAACGCATCACCCAGCCGGGATCGCACGAGGCCGTCGAAAGCGAGCCGGGCGGCCGCGCCAGCGCCGCTGGCCGAGGCGATTGCCAGAAACAGGAGAGAGGTCATGCGGTCTCCCCTTCAGCGCTGGCGGGGCCGTCCTGCGTGCGCCGGAAGAGCGCCGCACCGATCAGGATACCTAGCCAGGTGGCGACGCCACCGAACAGAACCGAACCAAGACCATAGGCAATGGCCACTCCGGTCGCACCATCCTGCAGCAAAAGAACGCTGTCGGTTGCGAGGGCGCTGTAGGTCGTGAATCCGCCGAGGAGTCCGGTGCCGAGCAGCAGGCGCGCGGTGCGGCGGCGGCCAGCGTTGGTTCCGCGACGCGCGAGGGCCTCGAGGAGCACCCCGAGCAGCAGGGCAAACGCCGTGCGGCTGAGCAGGTCGTCGAACTGCTCCTGCGGGATCGTCATAGTGAGGCCTCCTGTGATCGATCGTCCGCGAGCCAATCATTCCGCTACCAAGAGGTAGGCCAGCCCAGACTTGCCGTCCGCCGCTACTGGAGACGAACACCAGTATTTCGAAACGCTCCACGCCGACAGCGAGTAGCGCCCTGCTCATGCGTCGGCGGGCCACAGCCTCGCGAACGCGCCCCACGATCAACTTCAGCAAGCTGAGAGGACCGATCGAAAGAAACTTGAGGGTATTCCAGAGACATAAGATCACGAGCAGGTTCAGCCAACCGGACCCGCCGGCATCGCGAGGGGTTCGACGATTCCGCCCGGCTCGGTAATGGTGCCGGCTGATTCAAAGCACGGAGTGCTGGGCCGCTGCCCCGTTGACGAGGAGAACTCTGTCGCAAATTCACGGAAGCACGTCTGCCAAGGAGCGCCCGGTGCACCTCCTGGTGAGCGCGGATCACGATAGTCCGCCCAATTACAGGAGGCACAGTCCCATGACATTTCACACCCAGCAATCACGCTCAGGCTTCATCGCCTCGGATCCCCAGTAATCGGTGACTGAGAACGGTGACACCCGCTTTTACGTGCGTGTCGGCCAGCCGCATTTCGTTCGAGAAGATAACGGCAACTTCACCACGCTCGAGCCAACTTTCCACGATCTCGTCGCTTATCGTGCCACAGCCGATCGAGCGCTCACCCGATTCGCCAAAGGCGACAGCTTCGTCGCCGAAGGCTACGTACGCACCTTACAAGTCGAAGGCGACGGCGAAGACATCCAACGCGAAGATTTCATCGCAAAGAAGATCGGCCACGACCTCGCGCGCACGAACTATCAGGTCGACCGAGCCCATCGCTCGGCTTCGGGCACCGAGCGGGATGCAGCGGCAACTCAGAATGCAATTGTGCACGAGGCGGAAGCGGCTCGTGCCGGTTCGTCCGTTCTCGGGATGTGAGTCAGACGATGGCAGATTCTCTGGTCGAGTGGGCGTCCGGCGACCACGATGACGCGTTCGGACAGAGTTCCTTGGACGACCTCGAGTGGCCGCTCACGGCCGAGCCACCGCATCCGATTAACTGGAACCTCCTCAGCGCGGACGACGCCGAGGCCGAAGCCGAATGGATCGAACTCAACCGCTGGGTGAACTGGCTGCGGCGCACCTACGGGCTGCCGGCTTCCGTTGTGCCGCCTTTCTGGCATCGGCACCCCGAACTCGTCTGGGAAATCTCTGCACTGCACCTGCACTGGCTCGGCGCCTACGACCCCGAAAAGCACGGTTCGCCGCCGTTCGGATGGCATCGCGACTTCGCGGATGCCGGCCAGCGGCTCCGCGACTGGGTGGCAGTATCGGGGACGCGGCTGGAGCGCGACCGGCCGACTCGCCAGACCGCCTGGCCGGGCGAACCGCCCGCCAGCGCCGTCGAAGACAACGTCATCAGCGATCGCGACGAGGATTTTGTGCAGTTCGTCGTCGACGATGTCACCCGGCGGCGCGAGGCGGAGGCGGCGTTTGATGCACGCGTCGACCCCGTCCGACCCTACGCGTCGGCATGCGGCTCAGACCAGCGCGTGAACGCGGCACCAACGAAAATACCAACGGACTTCTTCGTCAGTACCTACCCAAAAGCTCCGATCTCGACCTGACCGACACCACGCGACTCGAGGAGATCGTGACCAAACTCAGCTATCGCCCCCGTAGAGCTTTAAAGTAGCAGACTCCTCACGAGGTCTACAACGCCGCAACACTTGCATCGACCGCTTGAAACTGTCAGCGAAACTGGCCTACTTTTCAAAGAGCGCTGACAGCGATCGTGCCGGACTTAGGGCTTGGCAGCCAGGACGGACACCTGCGAACGCCACCAAGGGGTTTCAACGAATCCGCGTTTGAGGACGAGCAGTTCCATCGACGCCGACCATCCTGTCACGCCATCGAGCAGGGAGAGCGTCGACGTGATGAAGTCGTACAGGTCGGTCGTCGAGGGAAAGATGACTTCACAGAAAAGGGAGTTCTCGTCGAGAGTGGCTGCGAGGTACCTGACCGCGGAATGCTGCGCCAGCTCGCGAGCGACGGTATCAACCCTTGATGGCACCACCTGCACTGTGAGTAGCGTTTCCGCGCCCATGCCGAGTGCGCCAGCTGGCATGACGGTCAGGATGTCGACGCAGTGGGAGTTAAGCAGGCGCTCGAACCGGCGTCGGACGCTCGACTCGTTCATGCCGAGGCTATCGGCAATCGCCTGGAAGGCCGCCCGCCCATCCTCGCGGAGCGCCTCTACGATTTTCCAGTCCGCGCTGTCAAGATGTTCCGGCCGACATAACGCCGGTTCGCCGCCCGGCGGGTTGTCACCGAGGGCCACCTGTAGGTCTGTGCTTTCCAAGAAGAGCTGGCGCCCCCAGTCGTACGTCACCTTGTAGACATGCATGATCAGGTCGCTACGCCAGCGTTCGATGCCGGCGATCGACTGCAACTCTTCGATAAATTGCGGGTAGTGCGTTGCGCCGCCGTGCACGACAAGCTCAGCGATGATGTCGTAGCGGCCGGTGACGACGGTGACGAACCGCATGCTTTCCTGGGCGACTAGCTCTGTGGCAACCTGCAGTTGGGTACCGGGTTGGCAATTGATGCGGATGAGGAAGGAGCTGACCTGCCCCTTGTTTCCGAGCGCCGGCACCACAGCAACCTTGGTTACCCCTGAGGCAAGGAGATGTTGCCCGCGGCGCGCCACTGTGGCGGTTGAGGAGTTGACCATTTGGGCGATCGCACGCCAGCTCGCCCGACCATCGTGCTGAAGAGCGACGATGATGCGCCTGTCTAGGTCGTCGAGCCCATCGAAGGGTGAGCCGTTCACTCTTTGGCTGACGTGACTGGGGTACAGATCGCCGCACGGCGAAGAAAATCGCGCACTGTCGCCGTCCAGAGCTCGGCCTCTTCGATCTGAGGTGAATGCCCGGACCTCTCGAAAATGACCAGTTCGGAATCGGGAATCAGGTCGGCGATAATCTGACTGCATGAAACTGGAGTGATCCAGTCGGTTCGACCAACCGTGATTAGCGTCGGGACCGACACCGACGGGAGTTTTGGCTTGAGGTCGTATTGCGGCAAATTCCGCGAAAATGCATAGTTATGCGCCTCGTAGCGGTACGGGGTGGCCTCGACCTTTTTCTCGACCGATAGCGGATCGTAGTTAAAGTCGTAGAGAGGAAGGATTTCTCGCCAACAGTCCCGCAGATCGTCGTTGTCGATTACCTGGCCAATGTCGATGCGGTCGAACTTCTCCATGTCGATGGTCACGCGGTCTGAGGCGAGCGCGTTTTCTCTGGCCAGGTGGGCGTTCCCGTGATCTGCCGACGTGTCCCGCAGCACAAGTGCACTGACTCGGTGCGGGTAACGGATGGCGTACTCCATCGCCATAAATCCGCCGTAGGATCCGCCAGCGATGACGATCTGCTCCGCTCCGATCCACTCGCGCAGCCCATCGATGTCCGACGCCCATTGCTCGTGGCTGAAAGTGCCGCTGCCCGCGCTCTGTCCGGAGCCCCTGGCGTCGAAGACGATAACTCGGTATTCATCCGCGAGTCTGCCAAAACTCGCACGGGGCTCCGCTCGTGAGCCCAGCCCGGGCGCTCCATGGTGGGCAATGATGACGGGCGCGCCCTTGGGGCCAAGCACCTCAACCGCCAACTCGTTGCCGTTGATTATTACGCGTTGCGCCATCGATGTCGCTGTCGCGAACTCCGGCGAGACTGATTCCTGGGTCATGATGCTCCTTCGTCGACCTGTTTTTTCTAGGCACTGCAGGCCGGGGCGCATCGGCCGCCGCGGCAGGGGTGTTAGAGCTGGATCGTGCAGTCGACCAGCCCGCGCGGGAACGCGGTCAACGGCACCGAACCCGACTCGGTGACCAACATACTGTCGCTGATACGGTAGCCCGCGTGGCCGGGAACGTAGATTCCAGGTTCGTTCGACACGATCATGCCGGGCTGCAGCAGCGTCTCATCCCCCGCCTCCAACCATGGCGGCTCGTGCATGCCGAGACCGATGCCGTGGCCCTGCCGGTGACGGATGTACTCGCCGAGGCCCGCCTCTTCGATCACGGCCAGGCATGCCGCGTTCGCCTCACGACACTCGGTTCCCGGTCGGATCGCCTGCCCGCCGATGCTCTGGGCTCGATGGATCGTGTCGTGGAAGCGAATCTGGTCGGATGTTGGCGTGCCCAGAACGAACGTGCGCTCGCCTTCAACGAAACGGCCGCCGACGGCGCAGCCGAGGGAGAGCATGAAGGTGTCACCCGGTGACAACTGGTAGCCGGAGGGAAGCCCGTGCGGAAACGCCGAATTCGGGCCGGCGTACACCAGTCCGCCAGCGAGCGGGGCGACCACAACGACGTTATCGTGCTCGGCGTACATCGTCGATACACCGGTGCCGGTCACCCGGGAGGCAAGTTCCGCCTCGCTCGGAAGCCGACCACCAGCAGCCACAGCTTCCCTGACCAGGGCGACCCCCGCGTCGAGCATCAGGTCGGTAATGCGGGCAGCTTCACGGTGCAGCGCGATCTCCTCATCGAACTTGACGTACCTGGCGCGGGTCACGACCGTTGTCGGCTGATAGACGGCCGACGGGAGTTCTCGGCGTACGGCAGCAAGCCGCTCGTGCGTCATGTGCGTCGTGAAACCTACGCGCAGACCACCCCCGGCGCCGACGCGGTCAACCTCGGTGGCGAGGGTGGCGAACGGCGCCTCTATGCCCGGGAATTCAACATACGACACGATTCGAGCGCGCGCCTGCTGCCGTTCGGCATTCTCCCGCTCGAGCCGCGGCGTCAACAACACCGTCGGCCCGTCGGCGGCCAGCCACACCGCAACGGGCCGCTCGCAGGGATGATGAAAGAACCCAGTGAGGTACGCGACGTCCTCGGGGTCGTCGGTGAGAATGGCATCGAGATTCTCCTCGACAAGGCGGCTTCGAACGCGCTCCTGCACCCGGTCGAAGAACTCAGGCGCGAGGGCCTGGGTGAAACGCGTGGCAGTTGTCATCGGGACTCCTAACGGGACCGGTTGCGCGGGTTGCGCGCATCGTTGTACGCGATCGACAACAGTGTTGCCGAAAGCACGAGTAACAGGATCGCGAGCGAGGGGAAGAGGGTGAGCCACCAGGCGCTCGACATAGCACCGGACTGCTGGGCCTCGTACAGGATACGACCCCACGACCAGGTCGTCGGGTCACCGAGGCCCAGGAACGCCAGACCAGCAGCGGAGAGCACCGCGCGCGAGGCGGTTACGACGACCGACACAACGATCACCGGGGTGACGGCGGGGATGACATGCCTAGCGATGATCCAGACCGACGAGGTGGTCATCAGTCGTGCCGCATCAACGTAGGGCAGGTTCACGACCGTCAGCGCCTGGGAACGCACCAGTCGGGTCACCTCCGGCCAGGAGAACGCGGCAACGACCGCGATGATCGTCGTGGTGCTTGGCCCCACCAGAGCAGCCACAAGGATCATCAGCGGCAACACCGGCAGCGACAGGGTGAGGTCGACCAGCACGCTGACGAACGGGTCGATCCGGCGGAAGTACGCGCCAATGACCGCGATCAGCGTGCCGATGGCGATGGCGATGGCAGATGCCGCCACAGCGACAAGCAGACTCTGTTGCGTTCCCCAGATGACTTCGCCGAGCAGGTCTCGCCCGAGGGAATCGGTGCCGAACACGTAAGCGCCCCCCGGCGGCACGAGGACATCGATTCCGTAACTGGCCGGATAGGGCGCCAGCAGCGGCGCCGCCAGGGCGACGACGACCAGCAGAAGAAGGATGCCAGCCGAGATGACGCCGAGCGGTTCCTTGCGGAATACCCGCCAGGTCGCTGCCCCGGACCGCTCACTCTCTGAGGCGACGGGTTCAGCCAGCACAGCGTTGGGTTCGATTCCGATCAAACTCATGATGTCCTCACCCTCGGGTCGAGGAATCCGTAAATGATGTCGGTCACCATGTTCGCGACTACGACGGTGACGGCCAACAGCAGGAAGGCCCCCTGGAGCACCGGGAAATCAAGCTGCGTGACGGCTTCGTAGATCCCACGGCCGATGCCTGGGTAGGCGAACACGGTCTCGGTGAGAACTGCGCCGCCGACGAGGAAGCCGAGTTGGAGCCCGATCAGCGTCGTCGTGGGAAGCAGGGCGTTGCGCAGGGCGTGCCGCCAGAGGATCCGGCGGTAGGGCAATCCGTTCGCCTTCGCGAGAGTGACGTAGTCCTCCTGAAGCGCGTCGATCAGCGTCGACCTCATCGTCAGTACGTAGGAGCCGAGCTGGATGAGCATGAGTGAAACCGCAGGAAGGATGAGATGGGCCGCTACGCTTCCATACCAGTCCATACCGTAGCTGTCCGACGAGTAGGCGCCGCCGATAGGAAGCCATCCGAGCATCAGCCCGAACACGAACAGCAAAAGTACACCGATACTCGGCACGAACAGCGATTGCCCGGTGACGCCGATCACCTGCACCACCTTGTCGGCGAGTTTCCCCCGGCGGGAAGCCGCGAGCACACCCAGTGGTACACCGATCAGCACCGTGATAGTGAGGGCGGTGAAGGTGAGCAGCAGGGTCCAGGGCAGGCGCTGCAGGAGCACGTTCATTACCGGGATCGACTGGGTGAACGAAGTTCCGAAGTTGCCTTGCAGGAGCTGGCCGAGATAGATCACGTATTGCACGAACAAGGGCTTGTCGAGCCCGTACTGCTGAAGCAGGGCTACCCGGGTCTCTTCGGTCATATTCGGGCTGGCAATTGCCAGTGCCGGGTCTCCGGGCAGCAGTCGGAGCAAGAGGAAGGTCACCGTCACGGCGAAAAAGATCGTGAACAGGCCCATGCCGATGCGGCGGAGTACGAATGACAGACGAGACACGCGGGCAGCCCTTCCCTCTACTTAACCTTGTGGGCGTTTGCGATCGACACCGGCGAGATGATCGACAGCAGCTCACTCGGCTTGGTCACGAACCCGTCCCAGTTCGCGCTGTGCGCGAAGTTGAGGTTCTGGGTGTACATAATGTTGTCGTACACCTCGTCGTGGACGATCCTCGCCGCCTCGCGCATGATCGAGATCTTTGCTTTGGTGTCAGAGGTGACCGATCCTTTGGCGATCAAGTCGTTTAGCTTCGCATCGTTGACGTGGGTGTAGTTGATTGCACCGCCGGGCAGGTAGGACAACACGAAGCTGGTGACCGGATCGTCCATAATGGCGAAGTTACCGGCATAGATGTCGTAGTCACCCGCGTTTGTCATTGCCAAGTAGGTGTTCCGCTCAGTTCCTTGCAGCTCGATTGTGATACCCGCTTTAGCCGAGCTGTCTTTCACCAGCTGTGCCCACTGGCTCGTGACGCTGTCCTGCAGCGAGTAGATGAGACGGAAGGAGACGTTGAAGTTGCCATCGGCATCCTCAACGTAGCCTGCTTTTTTCATCAGGTCGCGGGACATATCAGGGTCGAAGGTGTATTCCTTGAGCGAATTATCGTAGTAGTCGGAGAGCACCGGCATCAGCGCGCTGGAGCCCGTCGAGTCCGCCTGGCCCTGGAGCACGACCGTGCGGATCGTCTCGTAGTCCACTGCGTGGGCGAGCGCCTTGCGCACCTCGACCTTGGCCAGGTCGGGCTTTTCCATGTTGTACGTCATGTGTGCGTAGCCCAGGCCGACGACCTTCTTGACAGTGATCCCGTCGGTGTTCTCCAGCTGCGAAACCTGCGCCGGCGGAAGAGCGTTCGCGATCACGTCGACCTCACCGCTCTGCAACGCCAGGATCTCGGTGTTCACGTCGGGGAAAACCCGGTAGACGACCTTGGCCGCCAGCGGCTTGCCGCCGTCGACGAGCGGGTAGCTGTCCACGCGATCCATCGTGTAGCTCTGGCCGACCTGCACACTGGTGAGCGTGTACGGTCCAGCGCCGACCCATCCGCCGTCGGTGCCGTCATTAGGGAATGTGGCTACCGAATCCGCCTTTTCGAACACGTGTTGCGGCACGACATTGCCCCAGAAACCGAGTTCTTCGATGATTGAGGAGTCGGGTTCGGTCAGCTTTACCTCGATGCGGGTGTCCGACACCGCTTCAGCGGAGGCGAAGTGCGCCATCTGACCGTAGAAGGTGCCAGATGGCTTGTCGTTCTTGACGGCGTTCATCGTCCACGCGACATCGCTGCTGGTAAGCGGCTGGCCGTCGCTCCAGGTGAAGTCGGTGCGGATCTCGTAGAAACCTGTCATTTCGTCGACGTAGCCCCACTTCGTCGCAAGTGCGGCGGTCTTCTTGCCGTCGTCGGCGATGCTCATCAGGTGCGGGTACATCAGGTTGGTAATCCAATAGTCGCTTCGGCTATTGCCGATCAGCGGGTTGTAGTTCACGACGTCGGTCGTGGTGGCGATGGTGAGCGTGTCGTTGCCTGCGCCGGCCGACGCAGCCGACTTCTCGGGCGCCGACGGCGCGCACGCGCTCAGTGCGAGTGCGGCGGACAGCGCGCCTGCTGCAATGATCAGACTGTGTTTTCTCATGAAACCCAAACCTCTTCAAGGACGCGCAGGGTGTTCCCACCGACGACGGCGCGGATGTCGTCGTCGGAGTAATTGTGCTTGACCAGCCAGCCGATGATGTTGTAGAACGCCTCGCCGGGGTTTTCGACGCCGTCGACGTATGGCACCTTTTCAAACTCGACCTGGCCGTGCGCCTGGCCGAGGGACAGGTTCGACGAGAAGGCGTCGTGCAGGCCGACGTGGTCGCCGAAGAGGGTGTCCGGGCCGAAGCTCACGTGCTCGAGCCCTACTAGGTCGACGCAGTACTGGAAGTGGTCCATGAACGATTCCAGCGAGTGCCGCGGGTGCTGCGGCGAGAGAGTGGTGTGTGGGGCCGCTTCGATGCCGATCACACCGCCGCGCCTGGCACACTCGATGATCGTCTCATCCGTCTTCATGCGGTTGGTGGGCCAGAGTCCGCGTGCACCGGCGTGGGTGATGAACACGGGCTTCGTGGATGCTTCAATCACGTCGAGGCAGGTCTGGTCTCCGCTGTGGGAGATGTCGATCGCAATGCCGAGTTTGTTCATGCGGGCGACGGCACGCTCGCCGAAGTAGGTCAGGCCGCCGTCGCCGCGTTCCTTGAGCCCGCTGCCGAGGGTGTTTGCCTCCGAGTATGCAATGCCCATCTGTCGAACGCCGAAGCCGTAGAGCACGTCGAGCCGGTCGACTTCGTTCTCGATCATGGTCGATGCCTCAAGCGCGAAGATGTGGGCGATGCGGCCTGTCTCCTTGGCGCGGTTGATGTCGGCGATCGACTCGGCCTTCATCACGAAGTCCTGGTGCGCAAGGTCGGCCATGCGCACGCCGAGGTCGAACAGTACGTCTTGGTACTTCCAGCCGGCGTCGCTGGAGATGCAGCAGGTGCCGTCCATGCCGTTATCAAAGACCGCGGTGAGGCCGGAACCGGCCAGGCCCTCATAGGCTGTTGGTTCGCGGCCCTGGCGGATGTGGTCGCGCAGCTGCGTCATGTCTTCCGGGAAGACCTGCACGTGCTCGTGCAGCGAGATGACGGTCTCCTCCGTAAGGAGCTTGGTGGTGCGCGCCTCTTCGTCGGCGCTCAGGTCAAGTCCGGCATAGGCGGGCACACGTCCTACCTGCTTGGCGTAAGTGAACTCCTTGTAGTCCTTGCCAGCTTCCAGATACTCGTATGCGGTGTATCCGGTGTAGCGTTCTGCGGGTTCCAGCACGTGTTGCCTCCATTGTCGTCATGCATGCTCTTGCGTGTCGGCCATTCTCCTATGAACCCCGGCACCTCAGAAGATAATCTGGTATATATCCGGCAGATATGTCAATATAAGTGAAGAAATTCGGCAAGAAAATAATTGGATTGAAACATATCGGTGATTTAGTGATGCGAGGATGGGACCGTGCACGTAAACCTCACGATTTCGGGCACGAGTGCCCTCCGCGTTCGCGACCTGAACGTCACCTTCACCGGTGGGGGGCGCGAGGTGCGGGCGGTGCGGAACGTCGACCTCGACGTCGCCCGGGGTGAATTCGTCGCCTTGCTCGGAGAGTCAGGGTCAGGCAAGTCGGTCACGGCCAGGGCCATCATGGGCCTGGTCGACGAGCAGACCAAGGTCGAGGTGGGCGAGCTCGTCGTCGCCGGTGTCGACCTCAAGGGCCTCGACGACGAGGCCCGCCGGCTGCTGCGCGGCGACCGGATGAGCCTCGTGCTCCAGGACGCCCTCTCGGCCCTCAACCCAGTGATGACCATCGGCAAGCAGATCGGTGAGCTCTTTCGCGTGCATCGCGGAGCCACCGCCAAGCAGGCCAGGGCCAGCGCGATCGAACTGCTCGCGTTGGTCGGCATCCCCTCCCCCTCATCGCGGGTGGATGACTACCCGCACCAGTTCTCCGGTGGCATGCGCCAGCGGATCCTCATCGCCATGGCGATCGCCCTCGAGCCGGATATGCTCATCGCGGACGAGCCGACGACGGCGCTCGATGTCACGGTGCAGGCCCAGATCCTTGACCTCCTCGGCACCCTGCGGGACCAGCTTGGGATGGGTATCTTGCTGATCACCCACGACCTCGGCGTTGTCATGGAGGTGGCCGACCGGCTCGCCGTCATGTACGCGGGCCGCATAGTGGAGCGCGGCGACACCGACACAGTGCTGAACCGGCCCGCGCACCCGTACACCGAGGCGCTGTTGCGATCGGTTCCCCAGGCTGCCGACCGGGGCGAACGCCTTCTGACGATCCCCGGATCGCCGCCCAGCCCAGCCCAGACGCCGCCTGGCTGCTCCTTCAACCCGCGCTGCCGCCTGGCCATCGACCTGTGCCGCAGCGAGCGCCCACCACTGGTCGAAGTCACCCTAGACCGCGCCGCCGCCTGCCACCGATCAGAGGAGCTACTGAGTGAATCCGCGGCCTGACATCGTTGTCGACGACATACCAGTCGCGGATCGCCGCCTCGTACTCGAGGCCACCGACCTACGCCGCACCTTCACGAGCGGGTCTCGGCTGCGCCCGGTACACGTTTCGGCGGTCGACGGCGTGAGCCTCGGATTGCATGCGGGTGAAACCTTGGGCGTCGTGGGAGAGTCGGGCTGTGGCAAGTCGACGCTGGCTCGGATGCTAGTGGGGCTTGAGCGACCGGATGGCGGGAGCCTCAGCTACCACGGCGTCGACGTCACTCGCGGGCGGCATCGCGACCGCCGGCAACTGCGCCGCGGCGTGCAGATGATCTTCCAGGACCCATACACCTCGCTCGATCCGCGCATGAGCGTCGGGGACATCATCGCCGAGCCCCTGGCCGCCACCCGCACCGGAAATTCCGCAAGCCAGCGGGAGCGCGTCGCCGAACTACTCGGGCTCGTCGGTCTCGCGCCCGATATGATGACCCGATATCCGCACCAGTTCTCCGGCGGCCAGCGTCAGCGGATCGGGATCGCGCGCGCGCTCGCCCTCGACCCCGAGGTTCTCGTATGCGACGAGGCGGTGTCCGCCCTCGACGTGTCGGTTCAGGCACAAGTGGTGAACCTGCTCGGCGACCTCCAGAAACGACTCGGCGTCGCCATCTTGTTCATCGCCCACGATCTCTCCGTGGTGCACCATATCGCCGACCGCGTAGCAGTCATGTACCTGGGCCGGATCGCCGAGATCGGCGACACAGACACTATTTACAACTCTCCGTCGCATCCGTACACCCAGGCCCTGCTCTCGGCGACTCCGGCCCATACCACGGCCGATCGCGGACGCCTGGCGCGACGACGGATCCTCGGCGGCGAACCGCCGTCACCGGTCAACCCGCCCAATGGATGCCGGTTCAATCCGCGCTGCTGGATGGCGACGGACGAGTGCAGCACTGTCGTTCCGCCGCTGCGGGAACTTCCACTTGCCGTGGGACCAGCCGGTAGCCGCCTGGTGTCCTGCCACCACGCCGAGGAAGCGCTCACCCAAGGGGTCGGGCGCGAATCGATCTGAGCGACGGATCCTTCGCGCACGCCGAGTCGAGAAGGCATTGGTCCGCAGTCGCTGACACTTGTTGCACGTCTCGCGGGCAACAACCTACGCACGGCAGCACACCAGCTCAACGAACGCCCCCGGAACACCCGCGACTGGGACACCCCCGGAACACCCGCGACTGGGACACCCCCGCCGAACGCTTCGCTAAGCTACTGATCACTGAATAGACCACCCGGCGTTGCAACGACCCCCAGAAACCGCCGCGGTTCTGGCCCTATTTTCAGTTGGCAGGTACAGTAATCGTTAGCCTTGGAATTCGATGCGAGAGACCAAGCTCCGGACATGCGCATATCGGTAACGGTCAGAAGTGTCAGCGCTCTCCAAACGCGCGTCTGCGGATGACGAACCCTCGTATCCGAATCCCGACGGCCGCCCAGACGGCTCGTTACACCGCTCAAGTAGCGAGCCAGCATCACGAACGCTAAACGGCGCGCGGCCCCGTTCGGATGCCATAGCTGACAACTTCGCCGACGCCCGCCAGCGCCTCCGCGACTGGGTGGCGACATCGGGGACTCGACTGGAACGTAATCGGCGGACGCGCCAGTCCGCTTGGCCGGCCGAGCCGCCTGAGGAGGTAGTCGACGACGACATCGTCAGCGACCGCGACGAGGACTTCGTGCTCGATGAGGTGAGGCGGAGGCGGGATGCCGGGCCTGCGTTCAATACCTACGGGAAATGTCAATGATCACCGGAATGCCTGACCAAACGTGAAGGCGAATTGTGGCTTATCCCTTGGCGTCCGGTCATGTGACTCCTCCGCAATGTCACGCACCTGGATGGGTGGCTAGCATTCTGATCGGTCCTGCGTAGGCGCGTTCCAGAAAATAACATCATCCCAAAAGGAGGCATCACCCACATCCTCTCCCGAAGGCGTGAGTCCTGTTTAACTGCGTTCCTCTTATTGGCCCATGGGAATGTACTCCTGGGTGCGTCGCGCTGGGTCGGCTCGAGAACCACATGTTGGCCTATAGAATCCCGGGAGCTACAGCTCGTTGGGGAATCTCGAGATTGCGAACAAGGTGATCGACGAGTCCCACTGTCCATACAATGTTTGCAGCGATCTCATGATTGGGAACGTCTTCTGGTTGATGGAGCCGGTTGAAGTCGTTGAAGGTCATAAATCCTGAGGGCACGCCTACGGCGTAGAAGGCAGCGTCGTCCGTTCCCATTGGTGGGGGGAAGCGGGAGATGACGTCGAGTCCGCCTCGTGTGGATTCGATGTACCGTCGGATGGTGCCGCTGAAGGCAACTTCGAACCGCTCCGGCGCTCCGAACGACTCGAGGAACTTCCCTCGGCCGAGCCCATCAATGTTGATGACATAGCCAACATCGTCGAGCGCTGTCTGGTGCGCCTGGGCGACATAGGCTCGTGAGCCGCTGAGGTGCCATTCTTCCCCGGTGAAGAAGACGAGGCGGGTCGGGTTCTGAGGCGGATTAATCGCCCATTGTTTGGCGAGGTGCAGGAGGGCGATCGTGCCGCTGCCGTTGTCGTAGGCCCCTGGGGTGTTCCAGAAGGTGTCGTAGTGCGCGCAAATCAAAAGCGTGGGTTCTTCTTCGGAACCGATCGTTCCGGGGAGATCAACTATGAGGTTGTCGCCGGCGGCTTGACCATCGTGGGCGCTGTCGAGTTCGAACTCGACCAGGACTCGTCTGCCGTCAGTGATCCATTCGCTTAGCTGATCACTGTCGTTGCGACTCACTGCGAAATGCGGTGCGGCGTAGTCGGAGCCAGACGGTAACGGCTGGGGCGCTGCTGGGCCGGTTTCCCGGCCCAGCACGTAGGCAATAACCTCATCGTTCACATCCAGAACGAGGAATCGGCGCCAAACTATCGAGTCGCCCCAGAGGCCTTCCCTACCCTGCGCGACCAGGCGACCGGATTGCACGCCGTTGGAAGGGCCACTCCAAAGCAAAGGCCAGACACGAATCTCGCGGGCAAATGGTTCCGCTATGGTAAGTCTGCAGGTCTCCCCCGGTGCCCAACCGGGCACCACCACGGGCTGACGTTCGACGGCTAGGCCTGCAACCGCAAGTTGCTCTTCGAGCCAGGCCGCCGAGTTATGGAGGCCTTCTGTGCCGTGGAAACGGATGCCTCGCTCGGTCAGCGCGACGAGGTCACCGAAGGCTTGATCACGGGCGATGGAGTCGTCGGATGACGTCATATGTATTCTCCAGATTCGTCGAGCAGAGAAACGGGAATCTCCATACCGAGCAGTTGGTTGGCGACATCGCTGAGCTCAGTCAGACTCCCCCGGAAACACCAGGTGCTGAACCGGTCACTGGTGGTCGTCTCTCCAGCCATGAGACCGAGCGTTCGACCGCGGGATTCAAGCTCAGCAAATCCACCGAGGTCGCCGTCGTCGTTGTAGAGATGAATCGAGTCGCCGTTTATGCCCGGAGCAAAATCTGGCTCTTCCGTGTACTCGGCAGACGGGTCATTGGGAAAGGATCGGATAATCAGCACCAGGCCCCCCTCGTCGTCACAGCGTACATAGCCGAGCCGGCCGAAGTTCTGGGCAGCCTTCACGCCGATCTTGAAGCGTTGATTCCCGGACAACCCCACAGCGATTCCGTTCGAGACGAAGGTGAGGTTTCTACCTACCTCCTCGTAGTAGTCCGTGACAGTGGGCATCGGTGCTGTGGGAATGAGAGCAATGCCGCCTGGAAAGACCTGATTCAGATTCCAGGATTCGCTTAAGATTGCTTCGTCGCTGGATTGGGTTAGGACGACGGTGCTGGTGTATCCGGCGAATGGTACGGCTGCGAAGCGGTCGTCAAAGTCGGTGAGTTGGCGGAGCGGGTTGGCTGACTGGGTCACATGCAAAGTCGTCGCAAACGTTACTGGACCGGTGGGTGCCAAGTAGGACTCGAGCTCGAACCGACTCACGAGCGTGACACCGGTGCCCGTCGGCTCCAGGGTGTGCGTTCCGGGGTCGAGTTGGGGCGGCAGGTCGTAGCTGCCCCAGTAGTCCTTGCGGTCGGGAATCATGTACCGGATCTCGGGGCCCACCCAATTTCGTTCGCCGCCGACGTTCCAGAACCCAGAGGCGATCAGCTCCTGAAGGCGTTTCGCCTCACCGAAAGCGTCCGGAACCCAGTTCGTCGACCGGGCCTCCGCATGGTCGAAGGGGCCGTAAATGCGCCCACCGTAAGACGAGACGATGACGGAGGCTTCACCTCGGAGTGCGACTTTGTGCCACGCGATTCCGACGGCGGTGAGCGCCTGTTCAAGTTGACTGCGGGTAATGTTCATGTCACGCTCCGTCGAAGTAGATGGCGTCGTGAAAGTTGTCCTCGGCCCCGAGCATGGCCGTGAACCAAGCGTCGAGATGCTCGTCGCTTCCGCCGCCCTCGGCCGTCGTCTCAGGCAAGGCCTCGACAAAAGCGCCGAGGATTCCAACCTGTTTCCGAAACGAAGGCGACACATGCAGGGCGATCCAGGCATCTAAGTCAAGAACAGGGTTCAGCTCCCGGGATGCCGCTGCCCTCGAACACCACTCGAGATACAGGGTCTCGGCCGCGAACATGTTGACGATCGCCCCGGCATACCCAGCAGAGGAGACACTACCGAGGACATAGGTCGAGAGCCCGCTCGAGAGTTCGATGGCCCGACCGATGTCGGCGGGCGCCGCGTTGTGTCGTGCACGGACGTCGTGAAAGTAAGTGAGCTGCTCACCCAATAGGTCTTCGATGCTGGCCGCGTGGTGTGCGACGGAGTCCCAGTTCGGCTCTGCGAAGAGTGTGAACGCCCTCACGCGCACGGCCGCCTTGACGAATTGTTCCTCGATTGCCAGGTAGCGGGCAAAGTGCTGGGGGGCCAGCGAGGAGTCCGTGGCCTCCGTGATGAATCGTCCGTTGAGGCTGCGTTCGAGGATGTCGCGGTTGCGCGCGACGAGCTCATGCGATCGGGGTTTCACGGACGTCACTTTCCGGGGTTCAACCAGGTGATCAGGTTGTTGAAGAGCGCCGGGTAATCGTCCCACTGCTCACAGAATTCCGGCGGGGCCCAGTGGGGCGAGCAGTCCGACGTGAAGACTGCAGAACGGCCAGCCCCGTAGTTGTGGACCGCGATGAGCGGGTCGTTATCGACGGACGCGACCAGCTCTGAACCGGGTTTCAGGACGGTCTTGTTGTAGCCGAGCAGATGCGGCCACTCACCGGCGATGCTGGCGACAATAGCGTGCTCGGGATTGTTGATTGTCGCCACAACTCCAGCAGGGCGTTCCATCCGGTCGTCGTCGGCGAGCATTTCCACGGGCAGGATCTCGGCCATGATGGTCTGCCGGAAGGCGGCTTTGCCCTCGAAGCCGGTGAAAGAGAGGTAACCGCCGACCATCAGCAGTCCCCCGCCGTTGGCGACCCATCCGGCGAGTACGCCGAGGCGGTCGCTACCACGTTGAAACTTGTCGAACACGCTGGGGGCGAGCTGGATACTGTTGGCGCCAATGTCCGACAGCACGACAACGTCGTACGCGGCGAGCTCGTCGGCGGTGCCTGGAAACATGGTGGGCACCAGATGACCCGGCAGGTAGGTCACGGTATGGCCGACACCTTCCAGCGCGTCACGGAGTGGCCCAACTCCCTCGACATAGCTGTTCATGGTGAAGGAGTCGACACCCTTGATGTGCGTGGACTGGGTGATCCAGGACTCGCCGGCGATCAGTACTCTGCTCATTTTTTGTTCGCTTTCGTCGTTTGTGCGGCGTGCAGGAAGAGTTGGGAGGGGTTGCTGTCGAGAATGCTGTCCGCGTCGACGCCCGCGGCGTTTAATCGTTCCCGGAAGGGACCGGATACGAAGCCGAGGCCGTGGCCTCCGTGGCGGCTGAGCATGGCTTTCAGAAAGAGGTCGTGGCTGAGTAACAGCCGGTTTTCGTGGCCCTGGCCGGCCAGACGGATGATGGCCGCTTCGGTCTCGTCGACGAGGGGCGAGCGCCCTTCACCCGGATAGGTGAACGGCATACCAATCATGTCGAACTCGACCCAGACCCCCCGCTCTGCGATCTTTTGTTGGTAGACCGAGTCGGCGCCCGAGGGGTCCATGTGGCAAAGAACGACAGCCGATGGGTCCACGAGCATCTCGTCGAGAACGACGCGTAGCACTTGGCGTCCGAGGCGCTCCCAGCCGGGGAGATGTATAAATAGGGGAACGCCGACGTCCACCTGCACACGACAGGCTGCCCGCAGTGCGCGTTCTTCACCATCGGTGAAGTCGGCCGAGATTCCGATCTCGCCGATGACGCCGGGGCGGATGCTGTCGGAGACGCCTGCTGTGAATTCTTCCGCGAGGGCGTTGGCGAGTTCGTCGATGCTTCCCAGTGTGTCTTCGAAGCGTTCGAGGTACCAGCCGGACCCCATGATCACGTTGACTCCGCTGTCTTCCGAGAGTGCTCGCAGCGCTCGTGGAGCGCGTCCCAACCCGGGAGGGGTCACGTCGACGACGGTGGAGCCGCCGAGATTAGCGAATGCTCGCAGTTCGTGAAGGGCGTCCGAGGAACTGTCCAAGGTGCAGTTGTCGTAGCTGCTGTAGGGCTCGAGCAGGAGACGCTCACGATTCAGCGGGTCGACCGGTGCGGTCAGTAGGTCCGCCGTTCCTGGACGGCTTCCGGGGAGGACTGCTGCGCGCACGTCGTTGAGGAGGTGTTCGTGCGTCAGCGTTCGTCCGAGCTCAGAAGCGAGCATCGGGCCGGTGACGGTCGTTACGGTGACCTGGGTGCTGAGCCGGTCGACATTCATGTTCTGCGCACCGGTCATGGGCGCCGGAATCGCTTCCGCCACGCCTCGAATATGTCGCTGCTCCGCAGGTTCAGCCAGATAGCGAGGATGATGACGCAGCCGGTAAGGATGGGGGTGAGGAATGCGCTGATGCCTAGAAGGGTGAGCCCGTTGGCGATCATGCCGATAATCACGGCGCCGATCACCGTGCCGATGACCGTACCTCGACCGCCGAATAGGTCGGTGCCCCCGAGGACGACGGCGGCAATGACGGTCAGTTCAAAGCCGACGCCTGAGTTGGACGAGCCGGACCCGAGGCGTGCCGCGATCATGATGCCGGCTATGCCCGCAGCTATGCCGGTCATGCCGAGGACGGCGGCTTTGATGTACTTCGTGTTGATTCCGGCTCGCCGCACGGATTCTTCCTGCGCGCCGATGCCATTGACATAGTTCCCGAATTTGGTGTGGTGCAGGAGCACGATACCGATGAGGACGACGGCGAGGGCAACCCACGCTTGGTAGGTGAAGCCGAGTAGGGTGCTGCGGCCGAACTGTCCCAGGATCGTTTCTCGTTCGATGGGGATGGAAAACCCTTCGGTACGAAGCTGGGCCACTCCACGAATGACCGACATGGTGGCGAGGGTGACGATGAACGACGGGATGCCTTGGAAAGCGGCAAACCAACCGTTGACTAGGCCCCAGGCGCAGCCGGCGAGAATTCCGATGACGATCACGACCCAGGATTGCAGCCCGGACTGCAGCAGTTCGGCGCTGATCGCGGCGACGAACGCGATCGTTGCCCCGACCGAGAGGTCTATCTGGCCGGTCGTGATGACGAAGGTCATCGCCACGCCGACGACCACGACGGGTGCGATCTGTGTGGCTAGATTGCTGATGTTGCCAAAGGATATGAACCCGGGAGCAGTTCCGGCAAACACGACGAAAAGAACTGCCATAACTCCGAACATGACGACCGTGGGCTTGTGTGCTCGCTCCCATGCGGACGGTCGGGTGGCCGACACGGCGGTCTGGGCGGGTCGTTCCGCTACTGCGGTCATGAGTGGCTCCTCTCGGGGCTGGTGGAGGACTTTTCGGACGCCGGGGAACTGCCGCGCGCTCCGAGCGGTGTTGTCGATCTAGTGATCAATCCGACGAGGCTTTCGATGGTGAGGTCGTCGATGGGCACGCTTTCCAAGCTCTGCCCTTCGTACATCACGGCGATTCGGTCGCATACGCGGAAGAGGTCTTGCAGACGGTGGGTGATCAGGATGACGCCGACGCCGCGGGCTGAGACGGTTTGAATGAGGTTCAGAACCTGCTCGACTTCAGCGACGGCGAGTGCCGCGGTGGGTTCGTCGAGAATAAGGATGTCCGGGTTCAAGGAGACGGCTCGGGCTATCGCGACGGACTGACGTTGGCCTCCGGACAGGCGAGAGACGTCCTGGTAGGTGCTCTTAACTTTCACTCCTAACAGGGCGAGCTGCTGCGCAGTCTCATCGTGCATCCGCGCGCGGTCCAGGAGCGGGCCTTTGTGCGGTTCGCGGCCCAGGAAGAAATTGCTGGCGACGTCGAGAGTCCCGCAAAGGGCCAGGTCCTGGTAGACCATGCCGATGCGTTGGTTTCGGGCGTCTTTGGGACTGGCGAAGGTGACGGTTTCGCCACCCACCAGGATCTCGCCGGAGTCCGGCTGTTCGGCTCCGGCGAGAACCTTCATTACTGTGGATTTCCCGGCACCGTTATCGCCGACGAGACCGAGGACTTCGCCGCGTTTCAGGGTGAGGTTCACGCCGCGAAGCGAGGTGACCGCGCCATAGGACTTGGTGATGTTTCGGAGTTCGACGAGAGGGACACCGGTCATGATTAGCGCTCCAGGTAGTAGAGGAAGTCGGAGTAGTTCTCGGGAGTGACGATCTGCGTCGCGATGGGGACGAAAGCGTCTGTCGGCTCACCACAAGCGGCATTGATTGCGGCGTTCATGCCCTCGTACCCAAATTCGTAGGTGTTCTGCTGCACGATGGCTTTCAACCATCCCTCTTCCAGACCGGCCACCGCGGCCTGCGAGAGATCCCATCCGACGACGCTGACCCGGTCGCCAGCATTTTGCGTTTCAACGGCTGCCGCCAGCCCGATCAAGGCGGGCTCACCGGTTGCGAAGGCGAACCCCATCGTGGGATTGGCTGTGAGGAGATTCTCGGCTGCGGACTGCGCAGTCTCCTGCACGTTCTTGCCATCGACGATGGTGCCCTCAGCAAAGCCATCGCTGATGGCCTGATCGATGAAGCCCTTCTGACGTGCAAGCTGAATCGTGCTATTTAGAGCGCCGACGATTCCGATCTCACCGCGCGTCTTCGTGCTCGTCGCGAGGTACTCGGCGAGCTGCTGACTGCTCTCGGCATTGGCCGTGCCGACCGCGCTGGCAATGGCTGACGAATCGACGATCCCGTCGACGACAACAACAGGAATATTCGCCTCAGCAGCCGCGTCAATGGCCGGCTTGATGCCCTCCGTGTCGATGGGCAGGATGATGATCGCATCCATCTCCTGCGTGATGAACTGTTCTACGGCCGTGACCTGGGCCAGGGGGTCGTCGTTCGCGCTGACGAGCTGGAGGTCGACCCCTGCCGCGTCCGCGATCGTCTGCGCGCCCGTATTGATCTGGTTGAAGAACAGTGCCTGCAAATTGATGGTCACAAGCCCGACTTTCAGGTCAGTGCGGCAGGCCGTGGCGATATTGGCGGGCACCGGGATCGAACTGACCGCAGCGATTGTGGCCGTCGGTGCGCTATCTCGGCTGGCTGCGGCATCACACGCGGTCAGACTGAGTGCGGCCAGCGCAACGAGGCCAATGGCTGGGATCGATTTGAGTCTCATAGTGATCTCCTTCTAGAACGAGTCTCGGTACAGATTTACGGAAGTGCCACATCTCACGCCAGCCGATGGAACCGGAGAGAAAGTAGCGGCATCATGAATGTGCGTAATCGATTACATTTTGTATCCTCAACATAGAGGCAACCTACGTGTGCCACAAGGTAAACTTCGGTAGTAGCGCATCAATTAACGCAATTGAAACACTGGATTGAGGATGTAAACGATTGCATCAGTCAACAATTACAGATGTGGCACACGCCGCTAACGTCTCTACCGCCACCGTCTCCCGGGCACTTTCGGGCACCGGACGGGTAAGTGAGAAGACGCGTCGAAAAGTCTTGAAAGTCGCGTCAGAACTGGGTTACATGGGAAATTCGATCGCGCGGGCGCTGCGCAGCAAACACTCCGGAATCGTAGGCATGATCGTTCCGAGCATCTCTAACCCGTTCTTTACCGCACTGGTGGAAAGCGTCGAACACGAACTTCAGCTCGTCGGCAAGACGCTCTTCCTCTGCGACTCGCAGGGCGACGTGGCCTTGGAGGCGCGCCGCCTGCGATCGCTGCAGGAAAGCCACGTCGACGGCATCCTGATCAGCCCATGCCATGGCATCGAGAGCGTCACAGCCCTCAACAACATTCCCAAGTCGATTCCGGTCGTCCAGCTCGACCAATTCGTGGTCGGCACCGCAACGGACTGGGTCGGCATCGACGACGAGAAAGCCATGGAACTCGTCCTCAGCCACGCAGCCCAGCAAGGTGCCACGAGCGCAGTCTTCGTCAGTTCCGCCTCGACAAACTCGTCCACCCAAGCACGTCTGGCCGGTTTCCTCAAGCACTCCGAAACCCACGGAATCAGCGTCGAACCGGACGACATCATGCTGGGCCGGTTTTCCGTCGAATGGGGCGAAAAGGTCGGCGCACGGCTCCTCGCGCATCCTAAGATGCCGGACGTCATCGTGTGCGGCGCCGACATCATCGCATTCGGTATTATCCGCGCCTTCACCGCGGCCGAAGTCTCAATCCCCGGCCGCGTCATGCTGACCGGATTCGACGACGTCGCCTTCGCGTCCATCATCACACCGTCCCTCACCACCGTTCGGCAGCCAACCCGCCTCCTCGCCGCCGAAGCGGTCCGCCTCATGTCCCAGCCCCCGACCGAAGGCGTGAAAGCGCACGCAAAAGTCGCCTTCGCTCCGCAACTGATCATTCGCGAGAGCACCACTCGCCCCGCAGGAGGGGACGCAACCCGAACTCAGGAATTCACCTCATGAACACACTTCGCGTCACGTCCCTGCCTGAGGAGAGAGTCGTAAACCTTTTAGGTCTCTATGAACATCTCCACCAGAACCCTGAGCTCGCCTTTCAAGAATTCGAGACAGCCAAGACGCTTTCCGAGCGCCTAACGGGCCTCGGCCTCACCGTCCGGACCGGAGTCGGCGGCACCGGGATAGTCGCACTCCTCGCCAACGGCGGCGGCCCCACCGTAGTACTCCGCGCGGACATGGACGCACTGCCAATTCAGGAAGACACCGGACTCGCCTACGCCAGCGCGAGAACAACACCCGGCGGGACAGGAATCATGCACGCCTGCGGGCACGACGTACATATGGTCGCCATGCTGGGAGCTGTCGAGGTTCTTTCCACCAACCGGCCGGACTGGACAGGCAATCTCGTCGTCGTGTTCCAGCCTGCCGAGGAGATCGGCGCCGGGGCCCGAGCGATGATCGAGGACGGCCTCTTCGATCTCGTTCCCACACCCAACGTCATACTGGGGCAACACGTCGGCAACCGGCCGGCCAGAACTGTGTCTAACACGGCGGGCCCGGCGATGGCCGCTGCAGACAGCCTTCGCGTGACGATTAATGGGCGAGGCGCTCACGGATCCCGACCTGAAGCATCCATCGATCCCATTCTGATCGCCTCGTCCATCGTCACGAAGCTCCAGAGCATCGTGGCGCGGGAAATATCACCCGCCGATGCGGCAGTTGTCACCGTCGGATCGTTTCACTCGGGTTCGAAGGAAAACATCATTCCCTCGACCGCGGAGATCAAAATCAACCTTCGATCCCTCAACCCCGCTGTGCGCCGGCGACTACTGGCCGCCGTTAAACGCATCGTGGTGGCAGAATGCTCCGCGGCCGGGACCGACACTGCGCCCGTGATCGAAAGCATCGGAGAATTCCCATGCCTTGTCAACGACATAGTTAGCACGAAGCGCACGGTCGCCGCGCTGCGCGCGGGACTAGGAGACACAAGCGTCACCGAGATGCCTGCGATCATGATCAGCGAAGACTTCGGAATCTTCGGCACGACAGCCAGCGTTCCCTCATTCTCCTGGTTTATCGGTTCAGTAGAGCCCAGGCGCTTCGCAGCGGCGTTCGCCGATGATGCGGTTGACCGGTCGATCCCGGCGAACCACTCCGCTGGGTTCGCACCGATCCCTCGGCGCACGATCACGACAGGCATCGATGCTCTGCTTCTGGCATTCAGTGCGTGGTCCGGCCCGGCGGCGAAGACATCGTAGGAGTAGGTATGAATAGGATTGGCGCCTGCACACCACCGATAGATCGAGTGCAAAGGCGAGGTTTTAATGGTGCTGATGCCCATCATTAACCCACCTGAATCAACCGTGACCGACCGAACATAGACGCGTACACTCGGAAGCAGTGAACCACCCGGTTCCCTGCGAAATCAAGGGAATCCGCGAGTTCCCGAGACATTCGGTCACGTCCAGAAGCATCTTGATTCTGCAAGGGGTCGCAGGTTCGAATCCTGTCAGCCCGACCAAAAGTCCCGGTAGATCGCAAGATTTGCCGGGACTTTTTCGGTTCCATTTGATTGGCTACCTAATTGGCCATCGTTTTGACGCGATTTCGGCCACGCCATGCGGTTCGACCACTTTGGTTCAGATGTTTTTCGATCGGCTTGGAATGCCATTGGTATGTGAGGGAAATCAAATCACCCGATGACCTTCCCTCGTGTTGATGCCTCCATGTCACAATTCGCGTCTCAGGCACGATTCTGGGCGCAGGGGCGAGCCGACGTTTGGTGGAGTCACCCGTGACGGCCAGGTCGCGACGCCTCGTGGGGACGCCGGAAGGGCTTGGAGCGCGGTCTGCTTTTCTGCTTGCCTGCCCGCACCGATGGCACACGGAGGCACGGTGGAATGCGTCCGCCGCATGGTGATTCCGCAGTCGCCCTGACCGGCCGGCTCCGACGCCCAAGCATCTCCAGTTCGGCCCGGCAGGTTGCGGGACGCAAGATGGCGCAGGAGGTGCTATCGGCGGCCCCTGGTTCCAGTCGTTCGATTCCCAACCGATACTGCTTGTCGCCTGCCCCGATCCGATCCCCTCATCAGAACAAGAACCGCGAAGGGATCAGGAGCGGTTCGATACCTTCTCTGCGCGTTCTAGACTTGAAATCATAGACGAGCGGGTTGCGGCGATGGTACGGGGGAGAAAACAGTTCATGACCCAGCTTCCACTTCCAGGCGAGCAAAGCGCCCTTCGCGGATTCCGCTGGCAGTACGACCATATTTCGAAACTGGTCTATGACGCGATCGTCGATTCTGACTTGGACAAGCTGGTACTCGCTTCCACAGCTGCGGGTCAGGTGGATGACCTTCTCCTTTATTTGAATGGCCGACGCATCGCACTCCAGTACAAGGCTGGGGTTAGCAAGGCCACGATCACTTTCAATGAGCTCGTCAAATCCGGCAAGACGACCACAGGAAAACCTACTGACTCATTGTGGAGAGCGCTCGCCCGCGCCTGGCAAGGACTCGAGGCTGACGACGACCGCCCGCTCACCGTGCATCTCGCCATGGCGGCGGCCGCGTCTACCAGCGACCACGTAACCGACGCGGGACCTAACCGCCACTCCCCGGACCATTTCCGAGCCTTCCTGGCGCGAGCATTGGAACCGCTGAGCTCAGGCAGTAAGGAGATCAATGATCTCCCTGAGTGGAGCGTGCCGCTCGGCAGGCTCCAGGAGGAATCACAACTCGCCGATCACGACTTCATCAAGTTTCTTGGGTCGGTCCGTTTGGATCTCGGGCTGAACGAGGCCTTGGACGACAGCGACGGCACGAGGAATGCGGACCTTCTGCATCTGTCGACCTCTCTGTGGCGGGAGGTCAGCAAAGCAAGTGGCTCGGTTGAGCTCGGCCGCGACCAGGTTCTAAGCCTCGCGAATTGGAAACACAGGAAGTCCTTTCGAAGCGTTCATGAATTCCCTGTCAACCGCGCGGCTTACTCGCCGCTCGTCGGCGCCGTCAACCTGCTCCATCAGAAGCTCCACGATATGGGATCCGGGTACATCGCGGTTACGGGCGCCCCAGGGGCCGGTAAGTCAACTTTGCTTTCGCATGCATTTTCGAGCGTCAATGATCGAGTTGTCCGGTACTACGCCTTTGTCCCGGGTCATGGGGGGAATGCCAGAAATCGTCTCTCTGCTGAGTGGTTACTGCATGACCTCAGCACGATGCTCCGCGATGCCGGACTGCACGCCCGCCAGAAGCAACTGACTGCCCTCAATGTCCAAGCCCTCCGACAGTCGATTCTCGAACAATTGGATGCCGCGTCGACAGAGTTTGCCGAAACTGGTAGACGAACGATAATTGTTGTGGACGGCCTCGATCATGTACAGCGCGACTACTCGGGCAACGACGCCCTTACCGCAGAACTGCCCAAACCGACCGACCTCCCGCCCGGTGTGATCGTCCTCGTTGGTAGTCGGGACCTCAGCCCATTGGGAAGCGAAGCCCGACAGTTCATTGAAGACGGGCGAACTGAGGTAAATCTGGAAAATCAGAGGCTCCCAAAAGTCGCCGTGATCGAGGTCTGTCGCCGCATCGAAGCGACACGGCACTTGGCTCCTAAGGTGCACGGCATAGTCGCCGATCGGAGCGCTGGCCACCCTCTTTCCCTTGTCTACCTGCTGGCAAGAATGGACGACTATGCCGGAGACGATCCGGAGGCCTTCGTTCGATCAGTCCCTCAATACAACGGCGACATTGCGATGCAGTATCGCGCTGCGTGGGATGCGCTAGGAGCAAGCGGGGAAGTAGAACGAGTGCTGCGTATATGCAGCCGGCTCCGAATCGGGTTCGACCTAGATTGGGTGCGAACTTGGACGTCTGATTCCACAGCACGTCTCTTCCGAACCCAGCTGCGATACCTCTTCCGGGTGGAGGGAAAGCGGTGGAGGTTCTTCCACGATTCGTTCCGCCAGTTCGCGCGAGAGCGAACATCAATCGGTAACGACCGGGCTCCGGATCCAGAAATAGATCGACAGGCGCACGCTGAAGTAGCGGCTATCTGCGAATCCAGCCACAACCTGACGATGAAGGCTCAAGCTCTCTTTCACCGCTACCAAGCGAGCGAACTGGAAACTGTCGTTACTTTAGGTACCCAGAATCGATTTCGAACTCAATTTCTGGAGCTACGTGCGGCCTCGGAGATTGCTGACGATGTCAGACTTCTGATGTCGGCCGCCGCACGGACCGCAAACTTTCCAGCCCTGCTGCGCGGGCTGCTCATGCTGTCGGAGGTAGGCGACAAAGCGTCGGAGATCGAAGATATCGATGCCTGCAAGGTACTGCTTCGCTCGGGGCTCGTGGAATTGGCGATCGACTATGTCGGTGACGAACAGCATCTGCGAGTGCCTTTAGCACACGCGTACAATTTGGCAGCGGACTTGGCCTTGGAAAACAACGCCGCCGGCGAACGTGTTTTTCAGATGGTCCAACACTTCGGGCTTGAGCAGCCAGGCAACTCGAGAAGGAGTAATACAGACGCCGATGTAGCTGAGGGTTGGGCCAGGTGCGCTGCGCACTTCCTACCAATCGAGATTTTTCTTCGTCGGATCCAAGGCGTGGTCCCCACAGAAATCGGCGAAAGAGAGTGGGATTTCGATCGTGGCTACAGCGTGTTTGCGCAGTTGCTCGGCGCGTTCATTAGCGAACTAAGCCTCGCGTCGAAGGTGGACCTCCTACCGATCGATTCTGCGATCCTTGATGAACTCGGAAGGCTCAAGACCAAGGGATTGGCGAACAAAAAGACAGCACGCCTCACGGCGCTGCTAACTGACCTGCGATTCCGGGCGCACGTGGCTGACTTGAGGAGCACCGACGGGTTCGACGAGCGTGTGTCGCTTTTCGCACAACTGAGAAATATACTCGATGGCCAACCGATGTACTCGTCAACCCTGATCGAGTTCGCGACTCTCGAGGCCGAGTATGGATCTTTGGACCGCGCACTGCGGACGCTACGGCGGACGAACTATGACCAAGCAATGACGCTCTCCGAACTCGGCACCAGCAGCGACCCTGATGCGATCGCGAACCATTACAAATACTGGAGGCTTCGCCACGAATTGGAGATCGGTTTAGGGTTCCGTCCGCCAACTTTCAGCGACGGCCCCCTACCATCCCTGAGCCCCTCCTCGAAGACTCCGGCGGGCGACGATATTTCGCCCTCTGCTCCCATTCATCGCGATTCGAAGGGGATTCGTCTCGTGCAGCGAATGGACCTCTACCTGCGCGAGGTCGCACTGGCACAGGCACTTGTCGCCGTCGGAGCCGATGTAAGCGAGGAAGAGATCTGGGAAGCATTGAGTGTTGTGATTCACTTGTTTCCCCCGGTAAAACAGAACCGGTCAGACGATTCCGTACGCGGGCTGAGAGCCAAGCGAGTAGAGCTTCACCAGCTCTGCATTCGGGCATTTCGTGATGTCAATTCCAGCCTACTCATCAGGTACGAGCGCGCTGTTGCCAGACGTATTGAAGCTGAGGCATCCGAGTGGCCGGCTTCGATCCGTGTCGCTCTCGGCATCGAGCTCGAGGGCCTTGGAATGTCGTCCACATGGCTCGCGGATGGACTCGGTCTATTCGAAAATCAAGTGATCGATCAGGGAGTAAACGGCGCGCTACTCGATCTACTCACGCTTGCAGACGCCTACACGGAACTTGGCGCGCAGGACGAGGCGGCGCGGGTCTGCATGCGTTTGTGGAAGACAACGCTCGGCATGGGATCGCGAAATGACGCTCAACTTCAGAGTTGGGTTGAATGGCTAGGCCGGGCCTCTCCTCACATAGACGATCTCGAGGCGGAGGCAATGTGGCTTGCGCAAGTCCTCGTCGCCGCCGAACCGCTCACAGATCAGCCGATTGGAGCAGAGCGGCTGCCAGCGGTACTAGCGAAGGCTTCTCCACGAACCGCTCTCGACACCTTTGAGTATCTCGTCTCACACGGCACCGTCTCTCACACAGACGCAATGGCCAACCTGCTGACAGGCCTTCTCAATGTGAATAGACCGTCGAGTGAAACTGTGCGACTCGCTGCTGATATGACTGGAGCTCTAATCGCGGCTGCGTCTAATCGCGCTCATCCAGAATTGGCTGAATCCCTTGCACGTCAGGGCGATCCAAGCGCTATCACACGACTTAGAGCCGAGATCGGGAACGTCGCGCTACCTACCACCCGAGTGACGTGGTATCAAGCGCTATCGAAAGCCCCAGAACTCGCATTCGACCGCACGGAAGCCGACGATCATTACAACGACTTGGAGATGATAGACGAGAGGCGCCTGTCGCGCTTGGAGGTCACCAACATTGCCGTCGATCTCGCCTCGCTCGGAACGCTCCTAAGACAAGAGAAGCCGTCCTCGCGCTTTAAGTGGATTGAAGTACTCGACGCCAACTTTCCCGGTCATGTAGTCCCAGAACTTGTGGGAGTGTTCGTAGGAACACCCCACGAGGCGAAGGTCCTCGTATGGGCCGCCGAACGCGCACTTTCGAACAGCAACATATCAAAGTCGCAGGAGTTCGCTGCAGCCGCGCTCGCACTCGCACCCCTAGATACTTGGGTTAGCAACCGCGACGCGCTACGGCGCAGAGCGATTCACATCTTGGTTACCACGGGGGCCATGACGCCCCAGAACGCGGCCGAAGACTTCGTGCGCTTTATCTCTGAAGAGAGCTGGTACAGCTATTGGCTGAATACCGATCTAGATGGCATCTTTGAGGCGTTAGGTGTTGACACGTCCTCATCTGAATATTGGGACATCATCCGCGAATTCCTTGGAGGTCTTGCCGAGAACTTGAGCCTGCCCGCTCCACCGTCAGAAGCCCCAGGTGTGAAATGGTGGCTCTCCACCCAACTTCCAGCGCGGCGTATGTCGTCACCGATTGACGTCGATGGCGCGGTCGCTGAGTTGCTTGTGATGCATTTGACCCATCCTGTATGGGCAGTGCGCGAGGGAACTGCACGAGTTGTTGTCTCGGCATTGAAACGAGGATCACCAGAGGTAGCACACGCGATAGCGCGATTGGTCGAGACTGACGCAGCGGATGATGTACTAGAGTCAGTCGCTGCGTGTCTGGCTGCCATTGGCAACAGCAATTACACAGACCTGGCACCCATTCGCCGGTTAATCGCGACCCACAAGAACATCCTCATCCGGAGGCTGTCGGCACCAGATTCTAGAGTTCACGAGCTTCGAATCCCGCGCGAATTGTCGGGAAGCTATTATCTCGCTCTGCCTGCACAAGAGTCGTCGCAATCGGGCGCGCTGTTCGGTGATGGCGATCCCTTTCTCGCGCCGTTCGACGAACAGTATGAATTACTGTCGGAGCTGACAGGCATTGACATTGACGCCATCCTTGCGGTTGCAAGCCGCTATGCGAGCACCGCGTTAAGTGGACTCCCCAGCGCGGAGAACGTGAAAGCCTCCCTCACCGGCGCAAAAATGACGCTCATTTACCCCAGCTCCGATATTCTGTCCTCCAGAAGCGCATATGGGCGAGTGCTCGGGGACCTCGTCGATGCCGGCAAAATCGTCTCTCTGTCCGCGCATTCTGAGCGGCTGCTCAGATCGGGGGACGTCGGCCTAATCGGTCGCAACCCAGACCGCGTGCCGGAAGTGCTTCCATCTCTCCCTGCCGCAGGGCACGACCAAACCCCAACAACCTGGCTCGCAGAGATCGAGACCAGACTCGATGAATACATCGCGGCAATTCGATCTGACGGCATGCAACTCATTGGAGCTCGCAGCATTCTGACCGTCCTGAACTGGTCTCATCTCGAGGAACGATTCTCGTGCACACTCGTGAAACGATCCGCCAGTTTTTTGAAACCCTCCAGTGTTGTGAGCGCATGGATGTCTGACCTCTGGAATGTTGGCAGCGTGCCCGATGATGTCGGCCTCGAGAACCTGTTGGTAGAGAACAACAACTTCGCATTCATGGAGAGGCGGGCAGACTGGCTGGCCGTAAACCCTGTGCTAGCCCGTCTCCTGCAATGGAAACCCGACCGGGACTTCATCGGGGGTTGGCGCACTGCGGCCGATCAACCTGCAGCGGCAACAAAATGCTGGACCAACGGAACTTGGGGTCGATCGGGTCCGATGTTTGACGATTCTGTCTCAGAAGGATTCGCTGTGATCCTTTCAGTCGAGGCGTTGAACACAGTTCAGAATGCCATCGGGCCTCTCGATCTAGTTTTCACCCTCTCGCGCAGCGATCAAAAGCGTAGCGTTCCAGAGAGAACGGTCAGCCGCCGGGTCAAGCTGTGACCAACAGAATACAAGATGGATTGACCTCTCGCCGAGGGAGCGGGGTGGAGTAGTCGACAATGGCGGCGAGCTGTTACTCAGATCATCATCCAGAAACCTTATAGGTAATACACCCTGAGAGTAATAGAGTGGTTACGAGATGTGGACCGTTGACCTGACTTTGATCGAGGATTGGCTTGGCGACCTCGACGATGACTCCTATGAGCAAGTGATCGCCGCGATCGAGCTGCTGGCCGAACGGGGCCCGCAGCTTGGTCGACCGATCGTTGACACGGTGACTGCTTCTCGACACAAGAATATGAAGGAGCTCCGGCCAGGCTCAGCGGGGAGATCCGAGTTGCGCGCTCTGTTCGCCTTCGACCAGCGCCGGAAAGCGATCTTTCTCGTAGCTGGTGACAAGGCCGGAAACTGGAAGCGCTGGTACAAAACGAACATTTCGATCGCAGATAACTTATTTGACCAACACCTCAAGAATTTGCGGAATGACAGTTGAACCGCACGCTCCAGACCCGCACATCGAACGGAAAATCGGCACACAATGCACGTACGGCAACAACCAGAAACGAACCAGGAAGGGATTGAGACCATGACCAGCCTTAACGACATACTCGCCCGGCGCCCGGTGAATCGGCCCAATGTCGACTCACACAAGAAGCGCATGCTCGACGAGGTCCGCGCCTATCGGCTCCGTGAGCTCCGCGAAGCGAACGACCTCACTCAAGTCGAACTAGCCACGCTGCTGCACGTCACTCAAAACCGGATCTCACGCATCGAGCATGGCGACATCGAACGAACCCAAGTCGACACGCTTCGCAAGTACGTTGAAGCGGTCGGTGGACGGCTCAAAGTCGAAGTTGAGATCGGCGAAGACACCTACCAGATCGCCTGACACAGGTATCCGACATGACGGGGTCGCCGCGACAGCTCGGACCACGGTTCCCCTCGTCACGTTTCGACTTTGCATCCAGTCCGATGTCCATCATTTACCCACCTGAATCAACCGTGAGCGACCGCACGTTGACGCGTACACTCGGAAGCAGTGAATCGCCCGGTTCCCTGCAAAATCAAGGGAATCCTCGAGTTCCCGAGACATCCGGTCACATCCAGAATTGCCTTAATTCTGCAAGGGGTCGCAGGTTCGAATCCTGTCAGCCCGACCAAAGGGCCGTTCGCGAAACTGTTCACGAAACGGCCCGGTTGGAACAAAAAGAAATCGCTCCTGAGGATTCTCAGGGGCGATTTCTGGTTTAAGCGGGGTATTCGTGGAGTTGTGTTGGCGATTCGTCGACCGAGACCGTGTCGCCGGTGGTTTTTTGTGTTTTGGGGCGCGTCGGATTGTACGGAATGCGGGAGGCGTGCCCTCTCGGGCGGTAGCGGCGGCGTATGTGGCCGTTTAGGTTCTTCGCGGTGGTCCGCCGGTTTCGTCGCCGTCTGATCGTTTGGGTTTGGTGGGTCGCTTTACATCGTGCGGGTAGGTGTCCGTGTAGGGGTTGTGGAATTCTCGGTCGCGACGCCGGACGGGTGAGACTTGAGGTTCGCCGTTGACCTGTTTCTTAGCGTCGTCTTTGATCTTGTCGCTAACGAACGCGGCGATCTTGCGCAGGTTAAAGTTGGCGAGCAGCATGGTGACGATGATTTGGGCGGCGCCGAAGCCGCGGACGCGGCGGCGGCTGGCGGATTCGATATGCCCGACGTTCACAACGCTAAGAATAGCGATGCGCGCGCGCAGAGGTACGACTATCGGCGGGGCGTGCTCGGTAACCAACCAGAGAGATCCTCCACCCCAGCGGGCTTCCTGCTGGCGGCATCGGTGACAGTGGAGTACCGGTCGGGTGTCCGGGGTGCGGAGGGGGCGGCGCTCCCGAACCAATTCGAACAAATGGCGCAGCCGAACTGACCGCCCTCGGCGTGGTGAGGGCCTGCTGCATCGCAGAAGGGGCAGTCGCTCATGGTGTAACTCGGCATATGGAGGATCCTATCGCGCGGGGAGTTAAGAGCCGACGCCCCCCGTTCGGGCAGTCGACCGGTGAATTCCGAACACACGGACGGATGAAGTGCAATCGGCGAAGCTGCTCACTGGCGCGGAGCAGCTTCGCCCACATGCGAGCGCTGAGCGACTTTCAGACGTGCTGTTATGACCACACTTGTTGGCTGAGATCTCTTCGCTGCGCATTCAGCAGGGAGGTCTGACTTGTCAGCTGTTGGTTCGTGCGACTTCCATGGCGGGGCCGGTTCGGCCGACTGTCGCGACCGTGGCACGCTCGACCCTAGGATCGATCACCTAATTGAGGCTGTCCGCGATCTGGCCGTTTCTCGCCTGGACGAACCCGACGGTCTGCGCCCGGTAGTGCTCGTAAGCAGAGAGATTTCCTGGCATCGCCGGTGTGGTGAAGTTGTCGAACGGGGTGAAGAACTCGGCAATCGCATAGTCATGGCTGACCAGGTCTTGCAGGAAAAAGAGGTCAACGTAGCCCTGAAAGTCCTCGAACAGGCGAAAGAAGCCCGCATACCGGAGGAGCGTTTCCTAAAGCGGGCTCGGTGCGCCTTCGTCGTGCCGACGGATGCATTCAAGTATCAAGTCGAATCGATCGCGAATCTGCTGATGCATGCCGCGCGCACCATTGATCGTCGGCTTCCCATCGATCCGATTGCCCGGGAAGAGAATCGCCCCGCCGATCGTGCGACCGATGCGATGGAACGCCGCTCGGTCCTCGACGTCCACCTGAGCGATGATGTCCACCATCCGAATCCATGACGCGAAGGTGTGGATGATCGTGTCGCTTGCCAGGAAGAACTCGCCGAGACCGGAGCGATGATGTAGGTACGCCCCCGGTCTGGACGCGTCCAAGGAAAGTAGTGCGCCGCTGGGCAGCGGTTTGCTCCAGAGGAACTGGTGATAGCGCCGCAATGTCGGACTGTGTTTGTCGGGGTCTCGTCCCCCGGCATCTGAGCGGACGTCAAAAGCAGTGTCGATCACCGGCAGCGCAACCATGCTCGCAACTCTAATTGAGGAGTCCAGAACGTCAGCTCTCTACAGCCACGTTCAGCGGCCACTTCCGCAGGACACGAAACGCAACCGATCGAAAAGTCCCGGGCTTGACCGATGCGATCGGTCCAGCCGCTCTGCCCTCGTTGACAACTCCCCCGCCCAGGACCACCGCGCTCGTTGGCACTGTTGTCATATGAGGTGTTATCGGCGTGCTGCGCCGCCGCGGCATAGGCGTGAGCCGTCTCTGCGTGCGGACTCGTGGCGTCGAGCTACAAGTACGCCGGTAGTCGACATGCGTGACACGCTTGCGAGCCAAGGTCGTTGGTTCTTTGCACGCGCCTATAGAGACAGCTCGCTCTTCAGCCGCTCCGTCGTCCTAGCGCGGAGCACCCCGTCATCCCGCTGCGGTGTTGCTGCGGCGGCGTCTATCAGACCCTGGACCCGGACCTTCACTACGTCAGCGCCGGAGCGCTCCAGGTATCGGATGACGCCGGCATCCAGCAGAGCGACAGAGTCTTCCATAATCTGCGTGAATCTATGCGGGTCCATGTGGCCGGAGAGATGGAATTGCCCGGGGCGCCATTCCGTTGAGCCGCTGAATACCTGCAGCTCGCGGACAGCCCACTCTTTGCCGTGAGCTGCAGCACTGCACACACGCCAATCAGCGGCGAGTTGGTCGGCGCCCAAGCGAACGTTGACGGCGGCGAGCCGGACCATATCCACCATGGCAGGCAGCTTGTCAACCGGCTTCTCGTGGACGGCGTAGTCGGCGGCAGCCGCGGCATGGCGATTGACCCGTTCCATCGTGGAGGTGGTGTCACGGCCTAGGAGAGCCCACGCGTGCTTTTGCTCCGTGAGGTCATGGCGCACCATTCGGATTAAGCGGCCAACGCACTGGTCTACGTCTCGAGCACCGCTCAGCCAGAGTGACTGCGCAGCGCCCTCAAGAGCCGCTCGAACCAGCGTGAATGTCCATCTGAATCCTTCGTGGTTTACCACCCGGACGTCAAGGTGTTGCAAGGGCACGGCATAGTCAGCCCAGGCATTTAGATGCTCGACTGCTGACCTCAGCCCTTCTCGGCACCACTGGCTGCCCGCCTCAGACAGGTACTGGCCATCCACGAGCTCAAATGAGCTGCCTGGGAGCGGTATCGTCACAGCGGCGATGGCGTTGCCCGCCGTACGGATTCGGACGGCAAGTGCCGCCCAATCCTGCATGATCTCAGGGCTAATCGCTACTCGCTCGGTTCTCATTCACTCAAGGTAGAGCATGAGTTGCTGACTGCCAGCGAGGACACGGAGCTGGCCATTGACACTCCTCCGAGTCAGGGTCGACGAGAGACCAAGCCTCTAGCGCACGCGCCCCTTTCGGTGCATACTGCCATCAATCACATGCTGGAGGTGATTGATGGGCAGCATCCGAGTCGTCATATTTGGTGCGCAAGAGGTTGCGTGGGAACTTCGAAGCTCGTTCGGCGCCGACGCGACGATATCTACGCACGCCACGCAAAGAGATGCGATTGCTGCAGGACGGACGAGTCTCATGCCAGCGGGCGGTATGATCGTGGTCTACGGTCTGGACGGGCAAATACGCCGCAATATTCGCGTACCGGAGCGAGAATCATTGGGTACGCGGCCTTCGCCAAACAGCGCGGTGAGCAAGTCGTCGGCCGCCCCCCTCTCGCCGCTCGTCGCCGGAGCCGATATCGCCTCTTCGGTGTGGGCGCATGCCAACGGAGGGACGCACGACGCCAACGAGGACGGTCGTGACGACGGCGAAGTCGCACTGACAAGTCTCCTCGATACGAACGATGGGAGTCCCGCAAACCTCTTTTTCAAAGGAACGGGTCGGGGCATCAATCTCTTGCTGATCCTCCTGCTGCCGGGTCTCGCCGCATTCGTTGGCGTATCGATTCAGGGAACGGAAGTACTCGGCACGACCTACTGGACCGTTTACCTCGCAACGATAGCTTGGTCAGGAGGAATCTCGGTCGCTTCCTTCGTCGGATTTCTTAGCCCGCAGGGATGGGGTGCGGGGCACTATCTGGGAACTATCCTTGGAGGCTTCGCGGTGTCCAGCGGTGTCGCCGGTATTATCGGCGGTTCGACGATAGCGTCGCCAGCGACCTTGGCTTTGCCAGAACTTCATCGCCTCTTGGTAGTGACCCCGAAGAACAAGCAGGGAGGGCTTGCACTCCTGTTCATGATGCTCCTGTTCGTCATCTGGCTCGTGGCGCTTGCAGGCCTGGCCACCTATGGGCCGCTGGGACTGATTCTCGGCGCAGTGGTCGGTGTAGCAATTGGGTGGCAGGCCGCTCACCGTGTCCAAACGGCCCTGTTGAGGCAAGCACAGCAACCACCTGATACTGTGTCGACCTAGTAGGAGTCGCTTCTGTGAACGAACCGCTAGAACATAATTTCGGCGGTATTGTCGGCACGCTCTTCGGTTCGAGTTCGAGTACCCATCGACTCCCTGATGACATCAGCATGTGCCACTCCGGTGGCTGCACAGCTGGGTCGATCTCCAAGCCCTGTCTCAGCTCCCAGGCCGGATTCTGACTTGCCCACGTAGAGCTTGATACCCGATCGTTGCTCGAGACTTAGGTCGCCCCGCGCTTTTGCGGCGTACTGCCCAGGGAGATTAGTTTGGCGGACTATGGGCGGGTAGTTTCCGATGGCGGTGTGGGGCCTGTGGTGATTGTATTCGTGGATCCAGGCCGCGGGCGCTGTAGTCGCACACGTCGGCAATCTGCTGAATCGCGACGGAGTCGTCACGATAACGAGTCGCACCACCGTTGGTTGACCCCAGCGGTTCTGTTCGGGGCCGCCGGCAAGTAGTCGGATGAAGACTCCATCACTAGGCTCGGATCATGCCAATCGTGATGACACCACGACGCCGACAGCTCTCGCTTGCGAGCTCAGCACGGAGCCGTGGCGGGTCCTAGGATGGCTTCGCGCAAACGGCATCCGGTCGGAGGTCGAGCGCTGGCAACGCTGGAGTTTGAGTCCGGCGCAGGCTGATCACGTTCGCCGGCACTTCGGGGAGACGGGGGAGGTTACAGCGTCAACGCCAGAGCCCGGACCAGCGTTCGAGGGAGCAACCTGGACCGTCGGCCAGCTACTTGGTACCTACGCGTCGATCCTCGCTGAGCTGGCATCTTGCGGCATTCAACCACGCCACCGCAAGACACAGCCCTCAAGATCAAAGGCGATGAACGCCCCCACCGATCGTTGGATCGAGGCTTATGCTAACCGTGGCCTTCGCCAGCACTGGACATGACAGCCTTCAGGTCGATCGCATGTTTGGCCGTAAACATCAACACAACACGTTGCGAATTGAGCGAGATTGGAATTGATGATTGGCCATCTCCGGCCGCGATCTCCAATTCCAGCAGTCCGGCCAGGAAGGCATCGTCAGGAGTGTCGCGTACGTAGTTGTACTTGGCGGCGCACAGCGGGCATAGGGCGAGCACGTTCTGGTGATGGGCCCGAGCCCGCTCCGGGAGGAACCGCACGGCCTCGAAGTACCATCGGCTCTTCACTTGGAACGGCAACTCGAGCTGGCAAGCCTGGCGGTGCATCAATCCATCTGCACTTGTGTATTGTCCCGACAGATACTCACGGGCGCGTTCTCTCGTCTCCACGCCGCCGGTCACGACTCGGCGCTGCCGTATCTCGCTAGCAAACTCTGGCGCGGATTCCGCATCAAGACTGACGAGACTGGCCCGCCGTTCCGGATTCTCCGATCCCGAGCTGGGAAAGCTGGCTCGCTGGCGGAACTTGCGCACGCCGTCCGCGAAAAATTCTGCACGATCCTCTACCGAGAGTTTCATGAACTCGTCAAACATTTCTTCGGGCAATCCGAGTGCCATGGCGCTGATCCGCAGCTCATTTTCGACGGCATCGCGAACGCTGGCATCTTGGCCGAAGCCAAGTCGGTTCACGAGACTGCCCTCTTTGGGATGCACCCAGTCGTTCGACAGAGTGTCCAAAGTCATAGCCTGCGGACTCTTGAGCCGCCCCCTACGGTCGCGAATCCAGGCTGTGCCGTCCAGCCGCTGAAAGAGCTGGGAGCGGACGGTGTGGGGGCCTGCGCTGGCATTCAGCTGGAAAACGGCGTCCGCATGCGATGCCGAAAGTGCCGACGACAGGTCCCACAACAGTTTCAGGAGCGGTCTGTCCCGGTTTCGAGGATCTCGTCCAGATCAGGGAGATCCCAGTCGTCGGTCTTCGAGTACTCGCTTTCGCGACCGTTAGCATGCCACTCGTGCTTCAATTCTCTGTTCCGCCAGATTGACTTTTTCGTCAGTGACAGCGAGGTTTTGCACCCTATGCTTGCTGCGAAATCAACCATGCCGACGACAGATTTAAGGTAAAACTTCGACAGCGGATACGGCCCGTCCCGACCCGCATATTGGTCACGTCCCATTGAGTGGTGTGGTTTCCCCGCTTTGAGCGTTGCTTTACCGACGCAAGGAGCCATCGTGGGATGGGTCAGTGAGTACCGACCAAAGCAACTCACGAAAGACACCACACGGTGGCTCGAGACGAATCTGCCCTGCTCAACCTGCTGGGAGAACTCAAACTCACCGATGTCACCGACCGCATCCGGGTCGCGACCGAAACTCTGTATCAAGAACTGATCTAACGCGAGTTGGCGGTCCAAGGAGCAACCCTGGACCCTAAAGAAGTTCTTTTGCGGGGGTGATGGCGGCTGACAGCGACGACTCCGACGTGCGACGGGGTGAACGTAACTCGTCGAGACAACGTGATTCAACAACTCATAGCTGAGCTTGTTAACGCCGACCGAATATAGGGCCAGTATCGCCGACTGAAAACAGGGCCACCAGCCACTATGGAGGGTGATCAATATGGATGATTGGGCGAAGATA
>NZ_SOHI01000033.1:0-97080 GCF_004403585.1 Cryobacterium sp. Hb1
GGCGCGGCAGCGGTTCGGCAGCGCGGCACGGCAGCGCGGCACGGCAGCGCGGCACGGCAGCGCGGCACGGCAGCGCGGCCGCGGTTCGGTCGAACGGAGGCCGCAGGTTGGACAGCAGCGACTTAGATAGCGGAGATCACCCGGGCGACAGCGCCCAGCGAGCCGGGCACCAGGCTGTAGTACGACCAGGTTCCACGTTTGGCGCGGCTGAGAAACCCCGCCTCCACGAGCACCTTGAGGTGGTGCGAGATGGTTGGCTGGCTCAGGGTGAGCTGGTCGGTCAGGTCGCAGACGCAGGCTTCCTGGTTGGCATGGGCTGAGACGATCGAGATGATGCGCAGCCGGGCCGGATCGGCGAGGGCTTTGAGCGAATGGGCGAGGGCGTCGGCGTGCTCAGGGGAGGTGGCCGCGCGCGTCGGCGGAGTGGAGCAGGCATCCGCTCGCGAAATGTCGGTCAGGGGCAGGATCTGGGTAAACGTCACGTGAATACACTCTCCTTAGATTGACATTGGTCGATGTACTGCTCTAGCGTAAGGATCGACAACGATCAATGTTAGCGCGAATCGCTGTCATCAATACTTGGAGATTCGTGAGCAACACAGCACTAGCACCCACCCGGCTCGGCGCAATGGACCGGCTGCTGCCGGTCTGGATCCTCGCCGCCATGGGCCTCGGCCTGCTGCTCGCCGTGTTCGTTCCGGCCGTCGGTGACGTGCTCCACGCCTTCACCATCGGGTCGATCAGCGTGCCGATCGCCATCGGACTGCTCATCATGATGTACCCGGTGCTCGCCAAGGTGCGCTACACGGATGCCCGTGCCGTCGCCGCCGACAAACGCCTGCTGGTCTCCTCCCTGCTGCTGAACTGGCTGGTCGGCCCAGCCCTCATGTTCGCCCTGGCCTGGATTTTTCTGCCCGACCTGCCGGAATACCGCACCGGGCTCATCATCGTCGGCCTCGCCCGCTGCATCGCCATGGTGCTGATCTGGAACGACCTTGCCTGCGGTGACCGCGAAGCCGCAGCCTTCCTCGTCGCCGTGAACTCGGTCTTCCAGGTCGTCGCATTCGGCGCCCTCGGCTGGTTCTACCTGCAAATACTGCCGGGCTGGCTCGGTCTGCCGACCACGAGCGCCGAGTTCTCGATCTGGGCCATCACCGCGAGCGTTCTGGTGTTCCTAGGCATACCGCTCCTGGCCGGTTATCTGTCCCGTCGCATTGGCGAGGCTCGGCGTGGCCGCGACTGGTACGAGGCCAAGTTCCTGCCCCGGGTCGGCCCGTTCGCCCTCTGGGGCCTGTTGTTCACGATCGTGATGCTCTTCGCCCTGCAGGGCCAGCAGGTCATCGATCATCCGGGTGATGTGGCGCGCATCGCCCTGCCGATGCTGGTCTACTTCGCCGTGATGTTCTTGGTCGGGTTTTTCACCGGTCGCCTGCTGCGCATGACGTACGAGCGCACCACGACCCTCGCCTTCACGGCCGCCGGTAACAACTTCGAGCTCGCCATCGCCGTTGCGATCGGAACCTTCGGCGCCCTCAGCGGCCAGGCCCTCGCCGGCATCGTCGGTCCGCTCATCGAGGTCCCCGCCCTCGTCGCCCTCGTCTACGTCGCGCTCTGGCTCAAGCCCCGCCTGTTTCCCGAGCGGATGCCCGCGGCCGACGCGCCGACGACGCCCGCGGCATCCTCTCTCGTTTAGACCACACTCAAGGAAGAAGCGTTCTATGAAACCCTCCGTACTATTCGTCTGCGTGCACAACGCCGGCCGCTCGCAGATGGCCGCCGGTTATCTGACCGCGCTGGCGCAGGGACGAGTCGACGTGTTTTCGGCTGGCTCCGAACCGAAGGATCAGATCAACCCGGTAGCGATCGCCGCGATGGCCGAAGAGGGCATCGATATCGCCGGTAACGTGCCGAAGATTCTCACGACCGAAGCCGTCAGGCAGTCCGACGTGGTCATCACCATGGGCTGCGGCGACGCCTGCCCGATCTTTCCCGGCAAGCGCTACGAGGACTGGCTGCTGGACGACCCGGCCGGCCAGGGCATCGAGAGCGTGCGCCCCATTCGCGATGAGATCAAGGCGCGCGTCGAGGCGCTCCTCGCCGAGATTCTGCCGGTCAAGGCCTAACCATGCTTCCCGGCCTCAGCTATCCCGAAGAGTCCCTCAAGCGACTCGCCGGTGACCTGGCCGAGCGCTTTCACGGCGTTTTCGCCACCGAAACCGTCGAACGGTACGTGCTCGAGTCCTACACCGGGCTGCTGCGCACCTCGAGCGTGAAGGCACACCTCACCACCCGCACGGCGCGGTTTTCGCGTGAGCGCCTCACCGCACTCGCCCAGGCCAAGGGCGCCATCGAGCGTGCGGTGCCCGAGGTACTGTTCGTCTGCGAGCAGAATGCCGGCCGGTCGCAAATGGCTGCGGTGTTCACCAACGTGCTGTCCGGTGGGGCCGTGCACGTGCGCTCGGCGGGATCGATGCCGTCGTCGGAGCTGGACCCCACGATGGTCGCGGTCATGACCGAGCTCGGCCTGTCGCTCGACGAGTCGTTCCCGAAGCCCCTCACCGACGACGTCGTGCAGGCGGCCGACGTCGTGATCACCATGGGCTGCGGCGACGCCTGCCCGATCTATCCGGGCAAACGCTACGTGGACTGGGAACTCGTCGACCCGGCGGGCCAGCCGATCGACGAGGTGCGGCGCATCCGCGACCAGGTCAAGGCCAATGTCATCGAGATGCTTGCCGGCCTCGGAGTGTCCCCCGCGGTCTGAGTCCCGCCTGTTCCAGCCCCGGGGAGCACGGGTCACTTCTGGGGACGGGGCCCGGGCCCCGTCCCCGGGCCCAGGTTATAAACTGGGCCCGGGGCTACAAGGTGGGCCCAGCGAGCGGATACCCCGCACCCCGCTCTCTACGCGAGCGTCAGGAACAACTTCTCGAGCTCGGCTACCGTGAGCGAGTTCTCGTCGTCGGGGTTCGCGATGCAGTCACGCATCGCAGTCGACACGATGACGAAACCCGCTTTGTCGAGCGCACTGGACACGGCAGCGAGCTGGGTGACGACGTCGCGGCAATTGCCACCGCCCTCGACCGCGGCAATGACGGCGGTCAGCTGCCCCTGCGCCCGGCGCAGCCGGTTCAGGATCTTTTTCTGCTCGGTAGCCCGGGCATCGTGTGCGATCGTCACCTCAGGCTCCCTGCTCGGTCGGAAGCCCGGCCTGCTGCCAGGCCTTCGTGCCCCCGGCAATGTTCACAGCGTCATGACCGTGGGCCGCGAGGTACTCGGCCACCTGCACGCTGCGACCGCCGACGGCGCAGATGACGTGCACCGGAACATCCGCTGGAATCTCACCTATGCGCTCGACGATCTCACCCATCGGAATGTGCATCACGCCGGGTACGTGGGCGGCTTCGTACTCGCCCGGTTCGCGCACGTCGATGACGACTGGCGCGTCGAGCACCGAGAGTTCGGTGACGGTGATCTCTTTCATACGGGGACCCTTTCAACAGTGGGGGAAACAACAAGATTAGACGTTCCGGCAAGCCAGGTGCGGTAGCCGCCGTCGAGGTTCTGCACGTCGAATCCGTGCTGGGTGAGAATGCGCGCGGCGGTGTGGCCGCGCTGGCCGACCTGACAGTGCACGATCAGCGGCGCCCGTGGCAGCTCGACGAGTCGCTCGCGCAGGTCGTCGAGCGAGAGGTTGATCGCGCCCGGAATGCTGCCCGTGGCAAATTCGCCGGCGGAGCGAACGTCAACGAGCACGGCGCCCGCCGCGCGCGCCGCCGCCAGCTCATGCCACTGGAGGTTCACGCTCGTGCCCCGCGCAAGGTTGTCGGCGACATAGCCGAGCTGGTTGATCGGGTCTTTCGCCGACGCATACTGCGGCGCGTAGGCGAGTTCCAGTCGGGTCAAAGCGGATGCGCTCAGCCCGGCCGCCATCGCGACCGCAATCACGTCGATGCGCTTGTCCACCCCCGCGCCGCCCACGATCTGCGCTCCCAGAATTGCATCGGACTCGGTGTCGATCAGAAGTTTGATCGACATGCCCTCAGCCCCGGGGTAGTAGCCGGCGTGGTTGGCCGGATGGGTGTGCACGATACGGTGGGCGCGTCCCGCCTCGACCAGGCGCTTCTCACTCCAGCCGACCAGGGCTACGGTGAGGCCGAAAATCCCGAGGATTCCGGCGCCGACGGCCGGGGCGGCCTGCTCGGCGGCGCCGGCGATGCTGTCGGCGACGGAACGGCCGTGGCGGTTCGCGAGTCCGGCCATGGTGACGAGCGTGCCGGAGCCGTTGACGGCATCCGCTTTCTCGACACCGTCGCCGACGGCGAAGATGTGCGGGTCACTGGTGGCCTGGGTGCCGTCGACCCAGACACCGCCGCTCTGGCCGATTCTAAGGCCCGCCTGCTCGGCGAGGGTCACGTCGGGGCGCACGCCGCTCGCGTCGATCACGAGGTCGGCGGGCACGGTCGTGCCGTCGCTCAGGGCGACAGTGCCTGGCGCGGCGGAACCGACCACGGTCGTGTTCAGTCGCACGTCGACGCCTCGTTCACGCAGGCGATCACGCACGGGCGCGGCCATTTCGGGGTCGAGCGGGGTGAAGATCTGCGGCCCGCGCTGCACGAGGGTCACGTGCACGCCACGGTGCACGAGGTTTTCAACGGCTTCAAGACCAATGAAGCCGCCGCCGACCACCACAGCCCATGCCCCGCTCGTTTCGGCGAGCACCGCGGTGATGTGGTCGACGTCGTCGACGGTGCGGAGGGTGTGGGTGGGGATGGCCGTGTCGACAATCGCGGCCGAGCGGGCCGAGGCACCGGCGGCGAGCACGAGCCGGTCGTAGCGCTCGACGCTTTGTTCACCGGTGACCAGGTTGCGCACAGAGACGGTCTGCGCCGTTCGGTCGATCTGCACGACCTCGGTATCGATACGCACGTCGAGCGCGAAGCGGGCCTCGAGGGATTCCGGGGTCTGCAACAGCAGTTCATCGCGATTACGGATGACTCCCCCCACGAAATACGGCAGGCCACAGTTCGCGAACGATACGTAGTGTCCACGCTCGAATACGATGATTTCGGCGCTCTCGTCGAGCCGGCGCAACCTGGTAGCCGCCGACATTCCGCCCGCAACTCCGCCTACAATGATGATTTTCACGTGTGCCTCCAGTGCAAATATACCCCATAGGGTATCCACGCACAAGGTGGCGGAGTAGCGACTCGCGCGGTATCCGCTCGCGCCGGGCCCACCTTATGAACGTGGGCCCGGTCTATAAACTGGGCCCACGTTCCGGGCCCGGGCCCCGTCCCAAAAGAACCCACACACTTTCGCGCACGGTTCAGGCGGTCGGCAGCACCCGAAACCCGCGCAGGCGCAGGCTGTTCGTCACCACGAAGACCGACGACAGGGCCATCGCAGCGCCGGCGATCAGGGGGTTGAGCAAACCGGCCATCGCCAGCGGAATCGCCGCAACGTTATAGGCGAAGGCCCAGAACAGGTTGGCTTTGATCGTCGCGAGGGTACGCCGAGACAAGCGGATGGCGTCGGCTGCGGCCAGCAGATCGCTGCGCATGAGGGTGAGGTCGCTCGCCTCAATGGCAACGTCGGTGCCAGACCCCATCGCAATGCCAAGGTCCGCTGTAGCCAGTGCGACGGCATCGTTCACCCCATCCCCCACCATGGCGACCACGTGCCCCTTCGCCTGCAACTCACGGATTACCCGCGCCTTGTCGGCGGGCAGCACCCCGGCGGTCACGTCGGTGATGCCAACCTCAGCCGCAACACTCTGCGCGACCGCGAGATTGTCACCGGTCACGAGCAGGGGCGTCAGCCCGAGAGTGCGAAAGCGTGCCACGGCAGCGGCGCTCGTGGGCTTCACAGTGTCGGAGACGGTGAGCACGCCGCGCACCCGTCCCTCCCAGGCCACCAGAACGGCCGTCTTGCCGTCCCCCTCGGCCGTACCCATCACGACCTGCATCTCGATCGGCACGTTCAACCCCCACCGGTCTAGCAGCCACACCGAACGCCCGACCAGAATCTGCCGGCCGTCAACCGTGGCCTGCACCCCGAGCCCTTGTTCCGACGCGAACGCCGACGAAGCTGGCAATGGGCCGAGCCGCGACAGCGCGCCCGCCGTGATAGCCCGCGCAATCGGGTGCTCCGACCCGCTTTCCGCAGCCCCCGCCAGTCGCAGCAACTCGTCTTCAGAACCACATTCGTAGGCGTTCACGGTCGCCAGCGTCATGCGGCCGGTGGTGATCGTTCCGGTCTTGTCGAGAACGATCGTGTCGACACGGCGCGTGGACTCGAGTACCTGCGGCCCCTTGATCAGAATGCCCAGCTGCGCGCCGCGCCCGGTGCCCACCAGCAGAGCGGTCGGCGTGGCGAGCCCGAGCGCGCATGGACAGGCGATGATGAGCGTCGCCACGGCCGCGGTGAATGCCATCGCCGGCCCGGCGCCGACCAGCAGCCAGCCGGCCAGCGTGGCCAGGGCGAGCCCGATCACGATCGGCACGAAGATGCCGGAAACCCGGTCGGCCAGGCGCTGCACCTCGGCCTTGCCGGTTTGCGCCTGCTCGACCAGTCGGCCGATCTGGGCCAGCTCGGTATTGGCGCCCACCTGCGTCGCCCGCACCACGAGCCTTCCGCCGGAGTTCAGCGTGGCACCCACAACACTGTCGCCGGGCCCCACCTCGAGGGGCACCGATTCGCCGGTGAGCAGGCTCGCATCGATAGCGCTCGAGCCATCGACGATCACCCCGTCGGTCGCGATCTTCTCGCCCGGCCGCACGACAAACTGGTCACCCACCACGAGCAGGGCGGTACTGATGCGGCTCTCGACGCCGTCCCGCAGCAGGGTGGTCTCCTTCGCGCCGAGCTCCAGCAATGCCCGCAGGGCCGCGCCGGAGTTGCGCTTGGCTCGTGCCTCCGCGTAGCGACCGGCCAGAATAAACACGGTGACAGCGGATGCCACCTCGAGATAGATCTCGTCGGCGCCACTACCCGGGGTGGCCGAGAACGTGAAGCTCATGGTCATTCCCGCCATCCCGGCCATGCCGAAAAACAGGGCGTAGAGCGACCAACCGAGGGCGGCCACCACGCCGACGCTGACCAGGGTGTCCATGGTTGCGGCGCCGTGGCGGGCGTTCACCCAGGCGGCGCGGTGGAACGGCCAGGCACCCCAGATGGCGACGGGAGCCGCCAGGGTCAGGGCCAGCCACTGCCAGTTCGTGAATTGCAGCGCGGGAATCATCGACAGGATGATTACCGGCAGGGTCAGTGCGGCTGAAATCAGCAGGCGCTGGCGCAGGGACGCTACCTCGAGGGAGGCGGCGTCTTTTTCAATGACAACGGCCGGCAACGCGGCCGTGTAACCGGTGGCTTCAATGGTCTTGATGGCATCGTCGACGCTCGTACCAGCGGGCACGAAAACGCTCACTTTCTCCGTGGCGTAGTTCACTGTGGCGGCGACTCCGGGCATGCGGTTGAGTTTCTTCTCAATGCGGGTAGCGCACGAGGTGCAGGTCATGCCCCCAACGAGCAGGTCAACCTGTTGGCCAGCGGCCATCAGGCAGCGGCTACCAGCTGGTAGCCCGCCTCCTCAACGGCCGCGGCGACCAGGGTTCGGTCGAGTTCCGACGTGCTCGTCACGGTGACCTTTGAAGTGCCGCCCTTGACGAGTTCTACGGTGACGTTTTCGGCGCCCGCAACAAGCCCGATCTCCTCGGTCACGCTCGCGACGCAGTGGCCGCAGGTCATTCCGTCAACGCCGTACGCGGTCGTGATGCTCATGGTGATTCCTTACTGTCTTGTACCTCGAATGGGTATTCATTCGAGCATACCCCTTGGGGGTACCGTTGCTCAAACTATACCCCGAGGGGGTACAATTGAGGCTGGGGTTCACGAGCAACGCAGAGGATAGGGCCATGAGCGATTCCGAGACCCACGACGGTCCGCACGGCTACATCTCGAACAAAGATGCTTACCTCAAGCGCCTGCGCCGCATCGAGGGCCAGGCTCGCGGCTTGCAGGGCATGGTTACCGACGACAAATACTGCATCGACATTCTCACCCAGATTTCCGCCATGACGAGCGCCCTCGAATCAGTCGCTCTGGCCCTGCTCGATGATCACCTCACCCACTGCGTGTTGCACGCGGCCATGGCCGGTGGTGCCGAAGCGGAGGCCAAGCTGCAGGAGGCCTCGGCGGCCATCGCGCGGTTGGTGCGTTCTTAGAGGACCGGACCTTTGGCCCTAGTCGCCGGGCCGAGCGGCGCGCGACACTGATTATACGCATGGAGCCAGCGTGCTCATTCGGGAAGGACCATTATGAACCTGCCGCACAGCGCGCCCCAGACAACGGCCGGGGCAACACCCGCCGTTCCCATCCGCGTTTTCATCCTCGACGACCACGAGCTGGTGCGTCGCGGCCTGCGTGAACTGCTCGAGGGCGAGGGTTTCGACGTCGTCGCCGACACCGGCCTGGCGGCGGAAGCCACCGTCCTGATCCCGCAGCTGCGCCCCGACGTGGCCATTCTCGACGCCCGCCTGCCCGACGGCACCGGGATCGAGGTCTGTCGCGACGTGCGCTCGGTCGATCCGGCATTGCAGTGTCTCATTCTCACGAGCTACGACGACGAGCAGGCCTTGCGCGGTGCGGTGCTGGCAGGCGCGGCCGGCTACGTACTGAAAGAGATTCGCAGCACCGACCTGCTCGGCAAGATCCGCCGCGCTGCCGACGGTGAATCCCTGTTCGATCCCGCGGTCAAGGCGGGCATCATCGCCGGACTGGCCGATCCACAAGACGTCCGCCTGGCGTCGCTCACCGCGCAGGAGCGCAAGGTGCTCGACCTGATCGGCGAGGGCTTGACCAACCGTGAGATCGGTCAAACCATGTTTCTGGCCGAAAAGACCGTCAAGAACTACGTGTCTTCGATGCTGGCGAAACTGGATTTTCAGCGCCGAACCCAGGCTGCCGTGTACGTTGCGAAACGTGGAGACGAACACCAACGGTAACTTCCGGAACCGGTGCCGACCAACGCAGCCGCGTTCCCTCGCCCACAACGCTGCGCACAGAGAACTTTCCGCCGAGCAGCGTCGCGCGCTCCTTGAGGTTGTCCAGGCCGCTGCGGCGGGTGAGCTTACTGAAACCACAGCCGTTATCGGCTATGACCAGCTTGAAACGATCGCCCTGAGCGTCAACCGAAATGTCGATCGTGCTCGCTTGGGAATGCCGCGCCGCGTTGCTGAGCCCCTCCGAGATCACGGCCAGCAGGCTGCTGCTGAGGTCATCGGACACCGACGCATCGATCGGCCCCGATAAGCGGATGCGCGGCGCGAACGGCAGGCTCGCCGCTCCCTCTTTGATCACAGCCAGAATGCGATTGCTCAGCGTGTCGGTGTCCTGCGCCATTCCGCGCAGCGAATAGATCGTGTCGCGCAGCTCCCGAATGGTGTCATCGAGCTCCGTCGTAACCGCGTTGATGCGGTCCAGCGCGATCGGATCATTGGTGAACCGCCGCAGACTCTGCATGCTCAGGCCGGCGGCGAAAAGCCGCTGGATGACCAGGTCGTGCAGGTCGCGGGCGATACGATCACGGTCACCCAGCACGGCCTGCTCTTCACGCATGCGATGCACCGAGGCCAGTTCGAGGGCGAGCGACAGCTGGGTGCCAAAGACCGCACTCATCTCGACATCGGTAAGACTGTATGCAGCGGATGCCGGTGCCCGCGACAGCAGAATCACGCCCTGCCCTTCCCCGGCTGGCCCCAGGGCGGCAATGAGCGTTGACCCCAGGTGCGACCACGCGGTAACCGAGCCGGGCGCGGCATCCGCATTCTGCAGGGGCGGCGTGAGAAGCGTGACAGACCGGCCGGTGGCCTGCAGTTCACGCAGCACGCCGGCCTGTAGCAGCACGGTCGTACCGACCAGCGCTGACGCGGCAGCACCGGTTTGCGCCGTGCCGGCTGCGGCTGCGCAGTACAGGCTGTCGTCGGTAGGAAACCCGATCACGGCCAGGTCGGCGCCGGATGCCGCGAGTGCCCGCTGAACGACAAGGTCGAGGCCGTTGTCTTCGCCGTCAACGGGTCGCAGCAGGTCGCGGCCCATCGCAGCGACCGCCTCGAGCCAGCGTGAGCGGGCGCGGGACTCATCGTAGAGACGCGCGTTCTCGATCGTGACACCGGCGGCCGCGGCGAGCGCGACGGCCAGGGTCTGGTCTTCGTCGGTGAAGTCGCCACCGCCCTCCTTCTCGGTGAGATACAGGTTGCCGAAGACGGTGTCGCGCACCCGCACCGGAACGCCGAGGAACGATTTCATCGGCGGATGATGGGCGGGAAAACCGAAGGAATCCGGGTGGTCGTGCAGGTCATGCAGACGGAGGGGGTGCGGTTCCCGAATGAGCAGCCCGAGCACGCCGTGCCCGACCGGAAGCGCCCCGATCTGCCGAACGGTCTCCTCGTCGAAGCCCACGGTGATGAAGTGACTCAGGGCTTGACCCGTGCCGATTACGCCCAGGGCACCGTACCGCGCCTGCACGAGCTCGCAGGCCGCGATGGTGACGCGTTCCAGCACGGCCTCCAGGCTGAGGTCTTCGGCCACCGAAACGACGGCGTCGAGCAGACCGCGCATGCGGTCCTGGGTGAGGGCGAGTTCGGCGGCGGTCGGATCCGTCATAGTCGCCCCCGCCCTTGTGCCGCCTGGTGGTCTAACTGTGGCACGACTTCAGGGCGGTGAAGCTATTTATGGGTGGTTCTGGTGACAATTGTCGGGCAGGTGATGTGCAGCAGCACCTCGTGGCTGACCGACCCCATCAGCAAGCGCTGCAGCGAGCCCCGGCCCCGGCTGCCCACGACGAGCAACTGGGCCGTGCGGGCGGCCGCAACGAGCGCCCTGGCTGGCGATTCGTCGGTCTCGAGAACCTGGTGCACCACCAAGTCGGGGTACTGAGTTGTCAGACCCGCCACGGACTCGGCGAGCACCACACGTTCCTCTTCCATGCGCTCGGTCACAGCGTCGGCGGGGATGCTGCGCAGCACGCGGCGATTCGGCAGGTGCACCGCGTAGAGGGCATAGAGTTCCTGACCGGTACGATCGGCCTCGGCGGCGGCGAACGCCACGGCGGCGATCGAATCCGCGGAGCCGTCGACGCCGACGTAGACGCCGGAGCGTTCGGTTTCGGGCAGCGAGGGGATGACGGCGACCGGACAGGTGGACAGTGCCGCGATCTGCAGGCTCACACTGCCAAACAATTCGCCTTCGACCCGGCCCTTTTGATCGGTTCCGACGACGACGAGGCCGGCGTCTTTCGACAACTCGCTGAGAACGCGCGGCGCACTGCCCGTGCGCAGCTCGGTCTGGGTGGTGACCGCGGGCGCGAGGACCTCGGCGCGGGCAGCGGCCTCGGCGAGCAGTTTCTTCTCGGCGTCGAGAATGCTGTCGTAGTAGCCGTAACCGTCGGCCAGCCAGGTTTCGTACACGGTGTGCATGAGCATCACCGGACTTTTAACGTTGGCGGCTCGGGCCATAGCCCACGCGAGGGCGGTCTCGCCGGCAGCCGAATCATCGATGCCGACCACAATCATCCGGTTCATTGCTCTACCTCGTTCTTGATCGCAGGTCGCAGCAGTGGAGTCTCCCGCCACGAAGGAGGAGCTGATGCCCCATCGCCTCGCCTTTATTCTGTCAGCCGCCCGCGCCAACACGTAGGGCCGGAAGTCCCGATTGGGTGCCCATTCTGCGGCCGCGCCCGGGCGGGACTTTCGGCCCTAGTCGCCGGTGACCGTTCAGTCGTACCGTGACTCCAAGGGGTTTTTTGCCCGCCCATATTCTTTAGAATCGAGGAGAAACTCGTGAAGGCACTCGTTTATGGTGGCCCCGGCCAAAAAAGCTGGACCGACGTTCCCGACCCGACGCTGCACAGCCCGACCGATGCCATCGTGCGCGTGGACACGACCACGATCTGCGGCACCGATCTGCACATTCTCAAGGGTGACGTTCCCGCTGTCACCGTCGGGCGCATCCTCGGCCATGAGGGCGTCGGCACCATCACCGAGGTCGGTTCAGCAGTCAGTAACCTGAAAGTCGGTGACCGCGTCATCATCTCGTGCATCAAGAGCTGCGGACACTGCAGTAATTGCAGCAACGGCCTCTACTCCCACTGCCTCGGCGACGAGGGCGCGTCGGGCATCGGCTGGGTCTTCGGCCACCTGATCGACGGTACCCAGGCCGAGTTCGTGCGCGTGCCCTACGCCGACAACTCCCTGCACAAGCTACCGGAGGGCGTCAGCGACGACCAGGGCGTCATGCTCAGCGACATTCTGCCGACCGGTTTTGAAATCGGCGTGCAGTACGGCCGGGTCAAGCCCGGCGATGTCGTCGCCGTCATCGGCGCCGGCCCGGTCGGCCTGGCCGCCATTGCCACCGCCGGCCTCTACGGCGCAGCGAGCATCATCGCGATCGACCTGGACGAGAACCGTCTCGAGCGCGCCCGCGACTTCGGCGCGACCGATACCGTCGTCTCCGGCGCCGCTGATTGGAAAGACCAGGTGCTCGCACTGACCGACGGCGCCGGCGTCGACGTCGCGATCGAGGCCGTCGGCATTCCGGCGACCTTCACCATGGCCACCGAGATCGTGCGCCCGGGCGGCAACATCGCCAACGTCGGCGTGCACGGCCAACCGGTCGACCTCCACCTCGAAACCCTCTGGATTCAAAACATCAACATCAGCATGGGGCTGGTCAACGCCAACACCACCAAAATGTTGCTCAGGCTCGTCGCGAGCAAGAAGCTGCCGGCTGAGAAACTCGCCACGCACCACTTCAACTTCGACCAGTTTCTCGAGGCCTACGACACCTTCAGCCGCGCCGCCGAAACCAAGGCACTCAAGGTCGTCATCTCCCGCTGACCAGGTATTCCCGGAGGTTTTCCTGGGAGGCTTTCCTGCGCACTCTGCTCGTCTGCGAATCGATGTCCGGCGTCCCCCGCTTCGAGGCGGGGGCCGATCGTGTGAGTTTTCCAGTGACCAGGAGTATCGCTCTGGCGCCGGGCGAGGTTCGCCGCGTGAATCACCACCAGACGTGACTTAAGGCCCTACTCGCGGGCACCGGTGATAGCTAAGGTGAAGAATGCTCGTTGGTGACGTTCACACGACATTCCCGCTCGTGGCCCGCCACCGTAGAAGGGATTGAGCTCATGACGCACACGCACACGCTCACACGGAACCAGACGGTGGTCGCGTGGGATGGCTCGGACCCCGCTCGGGCGGCCCTGGATTGGTCACTCGCCCGCTGCAACGATGGCGAGCTCACCCTGGTGCGCATCCTCGACCGAACGGTATCGTCGGCGGATTACTTCGCCGAGGAGTCCACCACCGTGCGCGCCCGCGAAGTACTCAAGGACGCTGCCGACCGGGTGAGCGCAAAATACCCGGATCTCACCGTGCACGCCGATCTACGTTCCGGGGACCCGGTCACCGAACTGCGCGCGTTGAGCGAAACCGACACCATCGTTGTGGTGGGAACGCACCGTCGTCGCGGGTCGACCCTGCGTTACGAGTGGTCGATGGGGGCCCGACTGGCCGGTTCGGCTCGGGGACCGATCGCGATTATTCCGGAGGGCGACAGCACACACCATGCCGGCGTCGTGGTCGGTGTCGACGGATCGGCGGCCTCGAACGCCGCCGTGGGCTTTGCCGCGAAGGAGGCCGACCGCACCGGCCAGGAACTGCACGCGATCCACGCGTGGCAGGAGCCGCTGGTCTGGCGCGACACGACCGAACCCGACGCTCGGTTTCTGCAGACGCTGGAGAAGTCCCATCGGCGCATTCTCGACGAAGCACTGGTCACCGTCGCTCGCCGTTATCCGGCGCTCTCGATTCGGCCCTCACTCGTGCGCGGCGCCCCGCAATCGGCGCTGCTCGACGCTTCCCGTGGAGCCGCGCTGCTCGTCGTGGGCGACCACGGGCAGAAGGGCATCTCGAAACTACTGCTCGGCTCGGTGAGCCACTCGATTGTGCTGAACATCCAGTCGCCCATGGTGGTCATTCCCGCTCCGCGCATCTGATTGGGAGGCGCCGCGCGCAGGTCGGGTGGTGGAGACCGGCGAAGCCGCCGGGCGAGCTCGCGGCACTCGTTGAAGACGGTGGCACCCCTAGCAACAAGTGCCCACTTCTCGGCGGAGTGCCGAGACGAACGAACGTTCACATCTCGCAGGCCTGCTGCGAACCGGCCGAGGCCGGTTAGGGTTTTGGTATGAGCACTTTCGCGCTGCCCCGTCGTCACCTGCGCATTCTGGCGACCGGGATGGCCCTTATCGGGCTTGCGGCGACGCTCATCGCTTTGCCGCCGGAGCCGGTCGCCGCCGCACCGCTGTCGGCCGCCACGGCTGACCCGGCTGACCCGACGGACCCGGTAACCACCGACCCCGCTGTGTTCGACCCCGGCCTCATCATCAGCGACTTCAACTTCTTCAATCCGGACGCCCTCACCCAGAGCGGCATCCAGGATTTTCTCGAACAGCGTTCCTGCCGGCCGAGCGACAGCGTGCCCTGCCTCTGGGAGTTTCGCGAAACGACGACCAGCCAGCCGGCCCAGGGTGATGGGCACTGCCAGCCCTACATCGGCGCCGAGAACGAAACGGCCGCCCGGATCATCGCGAAGATCGCGGCGGCCTGCACGGTCAGCCCCAAGGTCTTGCTGGTGTTGCTGCAGAAGGAACAATCCCTGCTGACCCGACCGAGCGCATCCGGTTATCTGCGCGCCACGGGCTACGGCTGCCCGGATACCGCGGACTGTGACGCCCAATATTTCGGTTTCTTCAACCAGGTCTACAACGCGGCCTGGCAGTTTCGGCAGTACACCCAGGAGCCCGATCGGGCGTTCAAAATCGGCAGTGTAGACGTGGGCTTCAACCCCAACGCCGAATGCGGGGCCTCCACCGTCGGCGTCAAGAACCAGGCCACCGCCAACCTGTATAACTACACGCCCTATCAGCCCAACGCGGTTGCCGTCGCGAATGCCGGCGACGACGGCGACGGATGCTCGACCTACGGCAACCTCAATTTCTGGCTGTTCTATAACGACTGGTTCGGGGATTCGACCCTCGAACCGTTCTCGGTGATGTTCGACGACTGCCTCAACTTCGTCGGCGGCCAGGACTGTGCGCCCGTGTCGCTCCTGCCGGACGTCAAGGCTGCCGGCTAGCTCACGCTGTACACCCACGGTACCTGGCCGACTTCCAGGCGGTGACGACCGCCGGCCTGCTCGGCGAGCGCGTCATCGGCGTAGGCGACATCCCCCGCCCAGAACAGCGCCGACCCCCGCTCGCTCGTACCGAGCCGGGTTTCGTAGTGTGCCACGGCGCGCCTTTGGGCACGCGCCATGATCTCGGCCACCGACCCGTCACCTTGCAGCCCGTGCAGGGTGACCCAGGTCGGCGCCACGAGGGTCATAAGAGCGGATGCGTGCCGCTCCAGCGCCTCGGCCGGCCGCAGCCAGGTGTAATCGATGACCTCATCCTCGGCGAGCACGATGGTTCCGGGCGGCGCGGTCGTGAGGTAGAACCAGGTGCGTAGTCGCTTTGGGGCGCTGCGCGGAGGCACCCACACCGCCGTCGCGATCAGCGCCTCGGGCACGACCTTGAGCCCGGTCTCTTCCCGCACCTCACGCACGGCAGCCCGACGGGCGGCGAGCTGTTCGACGGCCTCCGCTTTCGCAGCCGGGCCAAGCCCGTCGGGCAGGCCCACCGAGCTGCGGTCGACCGTCTTCTCCCCCGCACTGGTGGGGCCAGCCGGCGCGGCCTCATCCGCTGCCCGCCGGTCGCCCGGGTCGACGCCGCCGCCGGGAAACACCCACGCACCGGCGAAAGACCCTCGATGACGGGGGCGTTCGAGCAGCAGCACCTCGGGTCCGGTGGCACTGTCACGCAGCAAGACCACCGTGGCAGCGACTCCAATATGTGCTGGCACTGGGTCGGTGTCTCGCGTCATCGCTGGTCCTTCGGGTGTCGAGTCGGGCAGGCTTTCCCCACCCTAACGCCGGGCCTTCACTGCTACCCGGCGAGTAGGCTGCAAACACGCCGAAGAGTATCGCCGGTGCCACGAGGGTATTGTCGCTGTTTCGGCGCAAGGAGTAGTGAGGCATCATGAAAGCAGCGCGTTTTCACGGCCCAGCAGACATCCGCATCGAGGACATTCCCGCCCCCGAACTTCGACCAGGAGCCGTCACCATCGACGTGGCCTGGTGCGGAATCTGCGGAACAGACCTGCACGAATACCTCGACGGGCCGATCTTCATTCCGGCCGAGGGGCACCCCCACCCGCTCTCCCACGAAGAGGAGCCGGTCACGCTCGGCCACGAATTCTCCGGCACCATTAGCGCGCTTGGCGAGGGAGTGACCGACCTCGCGGTCGGAGACCACGTCGTGGTCGAACCCTACTTCGTCTGCAATGAATGCGCTCCCTGCCTGGCCGGCAACTACCACCTGTGCACGAAGATGGGTTTCATCGGGCTGGCCGGCGGCGGCGGAGGACTCAGCGAGCAGGTCGTCGTCGACCGCCGCTGGGTACACGCCATCGGCGATATCCCCTTGGATGAAGCGGCGCTGATCGAGCCGCTCTCCGTTGCCCACCACGCCTTCGTGCGTAGTGGCGCCAAAGCCGGCGATGTTGCCCTCATCGGCGGGGCCGGCCCGATCGGCCTGCTCGTCGCCGCCGTCCTCAAGGCCGAGGGCCTGACCGTGATCATGTCCGAACTCAGCGAGGCACGCAAGGAGAAGGCACGAGGCACCGGCGTGGCCGATCACGTGCTCGATCCGAGTAAGGAAGACGTCGTCGCTCGGGTGCGGGAACTCACCGGGGGCAACGGCGCCGACGTCTGCTTCGAATGCACGAGCGTGAACGTTGTACTGGACCAGCTGTTCGACGCTGTTCGCCCCGCCGGCGTCATCGTCAACGTGTCGATCTGGGGTAAGCCGGCCACCATCGACATGCAGAAGCTCGTGCTCAAAGAGATCGACCTGCGTGGAACGATCGCTTACGTGCGCGACCACCCGGCGACCATCAAGCTCGTGCAAGACGGGCGGGTCAAGCTGGCGCCGTTCATCACCGGTCGCATCGCACTCGATGACCTCATCACGCAGGGCTTCGACACCCTGATCAACCACAAGGAGACCGCGGTCAAGATCATCGTTCACCCCTGACCAGTGCCGAGTGGCGGCGCCTCGAGCCTCGGGGCGCCGCCACTGGCGGCAGTAAGCTGCCAGCTATGCCCGACGACATCATGCGCACGAGTCCGCTCACCCGCAGCCTGCTCGCGCCAAATGCCGGTCCGATGACGCTCGACGGCACCAACAGCTACCTGATCAAGGCGCCCGACGCGCACACGATCGTCGTCGTCGACCCGGGGCCGCTGCATGAGGGACACCTCGCAACCCTTGCCGCCGCCGGACGGGTCGAACTCGTGCTGATCACCCACCGGCACGCCGATCACACGGCCGCAAGCGTTCGATTCGCCGAGCTCACCGGGGCCCCGGTGCGGGCCTTCGATCCGGCCTTCTGCGTGAATGGCGACCCGCTGGGCGACGGGGAGCTGATTGCGGCCGCCGGCACCAGCATCCGCATTCTGGCCATGCCGGGGCACACCGACGACTCGGTCTGCCTGCACCTGCCCGGCGACGGCGCCACCGGCTCCGTCCTGACCGGCGACACCATTCTCGGCCGCGGAACGTCGATCATCGACGGCGCCCTCGCCGACTACCTGACCTCGCTCGAGGCCCTGCGCGTGCTCGGGCCGGCCATCGTGCTGCCCGCGCACGGCCCGGTGCTGCCCGACCTCGCGGCCATCTGCTCGGCCTACCTCGCGCATCGCCACGAGCGTCTTGACCAAGTGCGCGCCGCGCTCGACACCCTCGGTTCGGCGGCGACCGTGGCCCAGGTCACCGATCTGGTCTACTCGCAAACGGATGCCGCGGTGCGGTTCGCCGCCGAGGCATCCGTTCGGGCGCAGCTGGCCTACCTGCGCGCCACGCACTGACCGAGCTCGCGACGCTACCTGCCGGGCTTCTTGTTTTCCAGGGCGCGGGCCGCCAGGGCGCGGGCTCTGGCACCGGCACTGTCTGCTGCAGCGCTGAACCGGGCATTTTTAATGCCCGAGCTGGCCGTTCGGGCAACCTTGTTGCTCTGTTTAGGGTTTTGAGCCATGGTGCATTTTCCAATCACGTGAAACCGGGAGGTGACTCCTTAGTGAACCCTATCCGTACCTCACACCCCGTTCCACGCCATAACTCCTGCAATCTGTCTCGACAGATATTCCACTCGCCCGTCATTACGCGGATCTGATCATCACGGGTTAGAAATTGCAGGAGTTATGCGCGCAGCCTCACCGTGCCGTCTTCCGCTCGAGCACCGGCCCGAGCCGACAAGTTGCAGACAAAACAGACCAAGCAGTATGGTTCTTGGGGCGCTGCAATTTGGCGTTCACCCAGTCGTTCTCGCAGTGCGCTAGCGTGTGGGGAGATCGGGGGCGGCGATCGGTTATTGGCGCAGCCCAGACAATGCTCAAAGGGGAACTTCATGCGCCATCGCTCACTGCTCACGGCCATCGCCGCCGCCGCTCTTTTATCGCTGACGCTCGCCGGGTGCAGCGGCGAGAAGGCGGCCGAGAAGCTCGATCCGGCCGAGGGCCCGCTGGCGAAGTACATGTCGGGGATCTATGCGGGTTTCGACGAAGACTCGGCGATCGCTCAGCAGAACGAGCAAGAGGAACTCGTCGCTGCGTGCATGTCTGACGAAGGCTTCGACTACACGCCCGCCGACGCTGCGCAGTACAGCGGCATGATGGGCGACAGCGGCGAGGAGTACGGCACCGAGAAGTGGGTGGCGGAAAACGGATACGGCATGAGCCAGTCCCCGGAGCAGCTGGCCGCGCAGGAAGAGGAGAGCGAGGCGTACGTCGACCCGAACCAGGACTACCTGGCGTCACTCTCCGCGGGCGAACAAACCGCATACAACGAAGCACTCAACGGTCCTCAGCCCTCAGAAGAAGAGATCGCCGACGGTTCCTACGTGGACAGCTACGAAGCTAAGGGCTGCTACGGCGCAGCCTTTCAGAAAATCAACGGCGACCAGCCGTCACCAGAAGATCACGCTGCGGTTTACGACGCGATGAGCACCCTGTACGAAGACCTGCAGAAGTCCCCCGCGATCGTAAAGCTCGATGCTGAGTGGGCGGCCTGCATGGCCGATGCCGGGTATGCGACCTTCGCGAAGAAGGCCGACGCTCAGGAGTCGATCATGAACGAGCAAAACGCGCTCTATGAAGACGAGGCGGGCACCACCCCCGACGAGAAGGTCCTCGCGGATCTGCGCGAGCAGGAACTTGCGCTGGCGATGGCCGACTTCACCTGCGCCGAAGATGTGGACTACACCGAAGCAACAACCAAGGTGCAGTTCGAGCTGGAGGAACAGTTCATCACGGACCACAAGTCCGAGCTCGACGCGCTCATCGCGGACTCCGAGCAAGGCAAGTAGGTGTCGCGCCTGTTCGGGCGACGAGCAGCGACAGAGCCGGATGCGACCGAGGTGATGAACCTCGACGCTGTCGCGCCGCCCACCCGCTCAGGCAGTCAGGGCTGGCGCCGCCTGTTCGCCGGCAATCGGGTGATCTGGGTCATGGCCACTGTCGCCATCGTCGCGCTCGTGGCCGGCCTCGGGCTGGGCCAGTTGATCGTCTCGCCGGGGCAGGCTGCAGCGGATGCCGATGCTCCCGCCGGCGGCCTCATCACGGTCCCCATCGAAAACCGGCAACTGGCCAACGACGTCACCATGCGCGGCGACGCCACCTACGCTGACTCGGTGGAGGTCTCGATCGAAACCGGCGAACTCGCCGGGGCGCCCATCGTCACCGGGCAGGTGCCCGAAGTCGCCGCCATCTTCGACACCGCCTCGATCGCGCTCGAGGTCACCGGCCGTCCGGTGATCGTACTGCCCGGCGACCTGCCGGTCTACCGCACCCTGCGCGTCGGCGTCTCCGGCCCCGACGTGCTGCAGTTCAAACAGGGCTTGAACGCAGCCGGAATCGATGCCGGCGCGCTCGACTCCGACGTGTTCGACGCACAAACGGCGAACGCCGTCACCGCGCTCTACGCCAAGGTCGGCTACCCAGCGCCCACCGGCGGCGGCGTCGCGATCGCGGTGAGCGGCGCCGAAGCCGGAGTCACGAGCGCGCAGGCATCCGTCGACAGCGCCAACGGCGCCCTCACCACGGTGCAGGGCGCCGCGTCGAACGTGGACGTGGTCGAGCAGGGCAACCTCGTGCGGAGCGCAGAGCGGGCACTTGCCCTGGCCAGGACCGAGGGAACCCCCAACGAGATAGCGGATGCCGAGGAGTCCGTCACCCTGGCCGTCGCCCGCCGGGCCCAGGCTCTCGCGCCACGCGACGCGAGCGCTGAACAAGCCGCCGTCACCGCGGCCAAGGCCGAACTGACCCGTGCAAACGAGACCCTGAGCGACGCCCGTGACGGCGCGCTCGCGTACCTGCCGGCCGGCGAAGTGCTCTACCTGCCCGGCCTCCCCCGCCGGGTCGACGAGATCAGCGTCAAACGCGGATCGAGTATCACCGGACCCGTCATGCGGGTTTCCGGCGCGACGCTCGTGATCTCCGGCTCGGCGACCGCCAGCGATGCCGCGCTGCTCGAAGTCGGCGCCCCAGCCACTCTCGCCATGCCCGATGGTGACCAGCCCGCAACGATCACCTCCGTGCTCCCCACCGAACCGGCCAGCGGTGCAGCATCGAGTAGTGCAGCAACGAGCGGCCGCTTCACCGTCTTGTTCGCTCCGGATTCCCTCACTGACGAGCAGATCCAGGCCGTGCAGGGCAGCAACGTGCGCGTGCGCGTGCCGGTCAGTTCAACCGAGGGCGACGTACTCGCCGTTCCGCTCGCCGCGCTGACCGCGGGGCCTGGCGGCGAATCCCGCGTTGAATTCGCTCCCGGCGGCTCCGCCGACACGGTGCTGGTCGAGGTCACGACCGGGCTTGCCGCCGAAGGTTTCGTGGAGATCACCGCCGTCGACGGCTCGCTGGGCGTCGGAGATCTCGTCGTGGTGGGCCGGTGATCGCGGCCCCGGTCGTCGAACTGGTCAACGTCACCCGGTCTTTTCCCGGCCCACCCGAGGTGCAGGCGCTCAAATCGGTCAACCTGCGGGTGGAACGCGGCGACTACCTGTCGATCGTCGGCCCGAGCGGATCGGGCAAGTCAACGATGCTCAACCTGCTCGGCCTGCTCGACCGGCCGAGCGTCGGCGAATACCACCTCGACGGCACCTCGACGAGCCTGCTCGATGAGAAGCAGCGCGCCATCGTGCGCGGCGGCACTATCGGCTTCGTCTTTCAGGCGTTCCACCTGCTGCCGCACCGCACCGTGCTCGACAATGTGCTGCTCGCTACGCTGTATAGCGGCGTGCCGCGCGCCGATCGCGAGCACCGCGCCCGCGCCGCCCTCGACCGCGTGAAACTCAATCACCGCCTCGATTTTCTGCCTGGCACCCTCTCCGGCGGTGAACGCCAGCGCGTCGCCGTGGCGCGCGCCGTCGTCGCTTCGCCCGAACTGTTGCTCGCCGACGAACCGACCGGTAACCTCGATGAGGCCACCGGCGGCGAGGTCATGGATCTGTTCGAAGAGCTGCACGCCGACGGCCTCACCCTTATCGTCATCACCCACGACCAGGCCGTGAGCGAACGGGCCGAACGCCGCGTGCGCATCACCGACGGTCGCCTGAGTGAGCTGTCATGAAGGCCCTCGCCAAGCGGATGCTGCGCCGTTCCCGCGCCGCAGCGGCCCCTGGTACTGAGCTGACGGCATCCGCTGAGCTGACGCCCAGCATCGTTCCGGTCATTCGCCGCGCCGACCGGTTCTCGGTGCAGGACCTGCTGGTCGAGGCGAGTTACGGCGTGGGCGCCCGCCCGAGCCGACTCGTGATGACGACCCTCGGCACGGTGCTCGGCATCGCCTCGCTCGTGGTCACCATTGGGTTCGCGCAGACCGCCGCCGGGCAGATTTCCAACCAGTTCGACGCCGTCTCGGCGACCCAGGTCATGATCGAGCCGGCCTCGACCCGCAATTCGAGCGGCAACGAACAGGCCACCGGGCGGCTGCCGTGGGATGCCCCGGAGCGGGTCAATCGCCTCGCCGGGGTGGAACGCGCGGGCCTCGTGGCCGAGATCGACGTCGAAGGCCGGCTCGTGACATCCGTTCCCGTCAACGACCCCTCGGCCGCGCAAACCCTGAGCCCCTCCGTCATCGCCACCTCCCCGGGCCTGCTTGCCGCAGTGCGCGGGCAGGTCGTCACCGGGCGCTACTTCGACGTCGGCCACGACGAGCGCGCCGACCGGGTCGTCGTGCTCGGCGCTCGAGCCGCCGAAACGCTCGGCATCAACCGGGTTGACTCGCAGCCGTCGATCTTCATCGGCGAGGTTCCATACACGGTCATCGGCATCATTGACGGCGTTGAGCGCCGCGCCAATCTGCTCGACGCCGTCATTGTGCCGCTCGGCACCGCGCGCGCCGACTTCGGACTCACCGCCCCGACCGAGCTGCACGTCACGATCGATGTCGGCGCCGGCACGCTCGTGGCCCGGCAGGCACCGATTGCGCTCGACCCGAACGCACCCGAGAACTTCACGGTGCAGGCGCCCGCCGCCGCTTCGTCGCTGCAAGACAATATCCAGGCCGACATCAACATCGTCTTTCTCACGCTCGGCATTCTCGCCCTGCTCGCCGGCGGTCTCGGCATCGCCAACGTCACCCTGCTCTCGGTGATGGAACGGGTCGGCGAGATCGGCCTGCGCCGGGCGCTCGGCGCGACCAAGCGCGACATCGCACGGCAGTTCATCGTCGAGTCGGCCGTGATCGGTCTGCTCGGCGGCCTGATCGGCTCGGCGCTTGGGGTGCTCGCGGTCGTCGTCGTGTCGCTGCTGCAGGGCTGGACGCCCATACTCGACCCGTTCGTCGCCGTCGGCGCCGCGCTGCTCGGAACCGTCGTCGGACTCGCCGCCGGCGCCTATCCCGCCGTGCGCGCCTCCAACATCGAGCCGATCACGGCCCTGCGCGGTGGCACCTAGAAGCCAGCCACGGCAGCCCGCGTGCCGAAGACCGTACTGGCCTGTGACCCGCGATCTAGAATCAATGGACCATGCCGAAGACCACTCCTCCCGCCTCCGAGCATGCCGACAGGTCGAAGCGGCAAGCCTTCTGGGTGTGCGTCGGAGTTGCTTCGCTGACAATCCTCGACCTGTCCAAGATCAATGTCGGGTTACCGGCCATCGAGCAGTCGCTCGGCGGCGGTACCACCGAACTCCAGCTCATCGTCGCTGGTTACGCACTCGCTTTCGGGCTCGCGCTGGTACCGTCCGGTCGGCTGGGCGACATCCATTCCCGGCGACTCATGTTCATTGTCGGACTCTGCGCTTTCACGGCCGCGAGCATCCTGTGCGCGCTCGCGCCCACGATCGAATTTTTGATAGTGGCGCGTATCGCGCAGGGAATTGCTGCAGGAATTCAGATGCCGCAGGTACTCGGACTAATCCAACAGCTGTACCAGGGCGCGGCACGAGGACGCGCCTTCGGCTTGTTTGGAGCGGTCATCGGAGTTTCGACGGCCTTCGGACCGACCCTCGGTGGCCTTCTGATCGCCGTCGGCGGCCCCGATAACGGCTGGCGCCTGTCGTTTTGGATGAATGTGCCGCTGGGTCTTCTGGCACTCTTCTTCGCGATGCGAGTGCTTCCGAAACGCCAGAGCCATGAGCGAGAACGCACGGGGCTCGACCTCGTCGGCATCCTGTTGCTGGGAATTGCCACTCTCGGCCTCATGCTTCCATTCGTGCTGACGACCGGCGCCCCAACGGATGACCCCCGGCGCTGGTTCTGGCTGATCGTGTTCGGTCTGTCCAGCGCCGCGTTCTTCTGGTGGGAACGGCGCTACCAGCACAAAGGCAAGTCACCCGTTGTAAATTTCGGGCTCTTTCGCACGGCGTCCTATCGCAACGGGATACTGATCACTACGGCGTATTTTGCGGCAATTCCGCCGTACTTTCTGCTGGTCACCCTTTTTTTGCAACAGGGCCTTGGGCTTGAGCCCGTCTTCGCCGGAATGGTGAGCATCTCGTTTGCCCTCACCTCCGCTGTGACGTCGTGGATCGGCGGTCGCCTGGTCTTCCGTTGGGGCCGCCAGCTCGTCGCTCTCGGCCTGGTCACCGTCATGATCGGCTTTGTGCTCGTTCTATTGGCGGGATTATTCGCCTCGGTCGGCCTCGCACCGTGGCTGATCGCCGCAGCCATGACGATGACCGGCGCCGGCGGTGGCCTCGTCATTTCGCCGAACCAGACGCTCACCTTGAGCGAAGTTCCCATCACTCAGGGCGGCGTCGCCGGGTCGATGGCCCAGGTAGGCCAGCGGGTGGGAACGGCCATCGGAGTCGCCGCGATAATCTCGACCTTCTACGCAACGTTGTACGCGGAGGCGAGCCAGCCTGACCGCGTGCAGGTGTTTCGTGACGGCTTCCTCAACGGAATCCTGGTCGCGCTGGCGCTCGTCGCCGTTGCCCTGGTGTTCGCCCTGGTCGACCTGTTCGAACACCGAACGAAGACGTCTGCCCTGCCGATCGCCTGAACGCGACATTTCTTCGTCGATGAACGAAAATCTCCGCCTTGGTTTACGGCGGATCGGGGCACAATCTGCCATGCTGGCCGTGACCCGAGGTACGACAGGGGATCCCGTCCGTCTGCCGGGCGCCGGAGACAAGGGAGTGCAGCATGAGCCAGTACGTGATTGTTGGAGTGGTACCAGGGCAGCCGGATACCGTCGTAGAGCAGGCGGCCGCGTTCGCGGCGCGTTTCGATGCGGAACTGGTGTGCGCATCCGTGGACGCCGGCCAGTACCAGGTCTACGACCTGGGCTACGGCACGATGACGAGTTTGCCACTCACGGGGGACTCGCCCGAACGTGCGGAGGAGAGATTCGACCCGGACCTCACGGCGCACCTGGCTGTACTCCTCGACGGACACGGTCTCACCTGGAGCACCCGGGCCTTGGCCGGCAATCCGGCCCGGGCCCTCGGCGGCCTGGCCGACACGCTCAACGCGGCGATGATCGTGGTCGGAACCAGGGAGGCGACGTTGCGGGCCAGCCTGCAGGAGTTCATCAACGGTTCGGTGGCAGCGCAACTGGCGCACCGTCAGCATCGTCCGGTGGTGGTGATTCCGCTCGCCCCGATTCCGTCTGATCAGGCCCTGCCCTGGGACCCCGCCTGATCGCGGCACACGGTGTTGGCAACACCGCAGTTTCAACGGATGCTTCGAGCCCGCAGGTGTGACAACCGCGGCAGTCCTTACTCGCGGCGCGAGGGCTGCCTGACTTACCAGCGATTCACGAAAAACCACGCGTCGTACCAACCGGCCCGTTCACAAAAAGGGCGGATGCCACAGCATCCGCCCTTCTCGAAATTCGAGGCCTAGAAGTCCCAGTCGTCGTCTTCGGTAACGACAGCCTTGCCGATCACGTACGACGATCCCGAGCCCGAGAAGAAGTCGTGGTTCTCGTCGCCGTTCGGTGAGAGGGCGGAGAGAATCGCCGGGTTCACGTCGCAGACGTCTTTCGGGAAGATCGCCTCGTAGCCGAGGTTCATCAGAGCCTTGTTGGCGTTGTAGTGCAGAAACTTCTTGACGTCTTCGGTCAGGCCGACCTCGTCGTACAGGTCCTGCGTGTACTGCACCTCGTTCTCGTACAGCTCGAACACGAGGTTGAAGGCGTAGTCCTTGATCTCATCGCGACGCTCCTGCGTGGCCATCTCGAGACCCTTCTGAAACTTGTAGCCGATGTAGTAGCCGTGTACCGCTTCATCCCGAATGATCAAACGGATGAGGTCGGCCGTGTTGGTCAGGCGCGCCCGGCTGGAGAAGTACATGGGCAGGTAGAAGCCCGAGTAGAACAGGAACGACTCGAGCAGAACCGAGGCGACCTTGCGCTTGAGCGGATCGTCACCCTGGTAATAATCCATCACGATCGAGGCCTTGCGCTGCAGGTACTCGTTCTCGGTCGACCAGCGGAACGCCTCGTCGATCTCCTTGGTGGAAGCGAGCGTCGAGAAGATCGACGAGTAGCTCTTGGCGTGCACCGATTCCATGAACGCGATGTTCGTGTAGACAGCCTCTTCGTGCGGGGTGATGGCATCCGGAATCAACGACACGGCGCCGACGGTGCCCTGGATCGTGTCGAGCAGGGTCAGCCCGGCGAACACGCGCATGGTGAGCTGCTGCTCGACCGGCGTGAGCTGGTTCCACGACTGGATGTCGTTGCTGAGCGGAATCTTCTCCGGCAGCCAGAAGTTGTTGGTCAGCCGGTTCCAGACCTCGACGTCTTTCTCGTCTTCGATCTTGTTCCAATTGATCGCATCAACGTGCGACACCAGTTTGAGCTTGTCAATCATGGGTTCCTCCGGGAGCCGTACCACTACAGTCAGTCAGAAATTTACAGTGAACTCACTCGAGCGCTTGATGTGCTCAGAGTGCGCAGGACACGCAACCCTCAATTTCCGTACCCTCGAGGGCCATCTGCCGCAGACGGATGTAGTAGATCGTCTTGATGCCCTTTTTCCAAGCATAGATCTGGGCGCGGTTGATGTCGCGGGTGGTCGCGGTGTCCTTGAAGAACAGGGTCAACGAGAGGCCCTGGTCTACGTGCTGCGTCGCCGCCGCGTACACGTCGATGATCTTCTCGTAGCCGATTTCGTAAGCATCCTGGTAGTACTGGGTGTTGTCGTTCGTCATGAACGGCGCCGGGTAGTACACGCGGCCCAGCTTGCCTTCCTTGCGAATCTCGATCTTCGCCGCGATCGGGTGGATCGACGCGGTCGAGTTGTTGATGTACGAGATCGACCCGGTGGGCGGCACGGCCTGCAGGTTCTGGTTGTAGATACCGTGCTTGACAACGGATGCCTTCAGCTCGGCCCAGTCGGCCTGCGTCGGAATCGACACCCCGGCCTGGGAGAAGAGTTCGGCGCCGCGAGCCGTCGCCGGCTCCCATACCTGGTCGGTGTACTTGTCGAAGAACACCCCGGACGCATAGGTGGAGTTTTCGAAGCCCTCAAAAGCGCGGCCGCGCTCGATGGCGATGGCGTTGGAGGCGCGCAGGGCGTGGAACAACACCGTGTAGAAGTAGATGTTGGTGAAGTCGATGCTCTCTTCACTGCCGTAGTAGACGCGCTCACGGGCGAGATAGCCGTGCATGTTCATCTGGCCGAGGCCGATGGCGTGCGACCGGTCGTTTCCGTCTTCAATCGACCGAACCGAGCTGATGTGGCTCTGCTCCGATACCGCGTTGAGGCCGCGAATGGCAGCATCGACGGTGCGGCCGAGGTCGCCGGAATCCATGGCCAAGGCAATGTTCATCGACCCCAGGTTGCAGGAGATGTCCTTACCGATCTCGTTGTAGGAGAGGTCCTCGTTGTAGGTCGTCGGGGTGTTCACCTGCAAAATCTCGGAGCACAGGTTCGACATGTTGATGCGGCCCTCGATCGGGTTCGCTGCGTTCACCGTGTCTTCAAACATGATGTACGGGTAGCCCGACTCGAACTGGATCTCGGCGAGGGTCTGGAAGAACTCGCGCGCCTTCATCTTGGACTTCTTGATGCGGGGGTTGTCGACCATCTCGTGGTACTTCTCGCTCACCGAGATATCGGCGAAGGGCACGCCGTAGACGCGTTCCACGTCGTAGGGCGAGAAGAGGTACATCCAGTCGTCGTTCTTGGCCAGCTCGAAGGTGATGTCGGGAATGACGACACCGAGCGAGAGGGTCTTGATGCGAATCTTCTCGTCGGCGTTCTCTCGCTTGGTGTCGAGAAAACGCATGATGTCGGGGTGGTGCGCGTGCAGGTAGACAGCGCCGGCGCCCTGGCGGGCACCGAGCTGGTTGGCGTAGCTGAAGGAGTCTTCGAGCAGCTTCATGACGGGAATGATGCCGCTGGACTGATTCTCGATCTGCTTGATCGGTGCGCCGGCTTCGCGAATGTTGCTGAGCAGCAGGGCTACGCCGCCGCCACGCTTGGAGAGCTGCAGCGAGGAGTTGATGCCACGCGAGATCGATTCCATGTTGTCTTCGATGCGCAGCAGGAAGCACGAGACGAGCTCGCCGCGCTGGGCCTTGCCGGAGTTCAGAAACGTCGGGGTTGCCGGCTGGAAACGGCCGGCGATGATCTCTTCGACCAGGGCAACGGCGAGCTTCTCATCACCGGATGCGAGACCGAGCGCGGTCATGACTACCCGGTCTTCGAAACGCTCGAGGTACCGCTTGCCGTCGAAGGTCTTCAGCGTGTACGAGGTGTAGTACTTGAACGCGCCGAGGAAGCTCTGAAAGCGGAACTTCTTCGAGTAGGCCAAATCGTTCAGGCTTGTGATGAACTCGAAGGAGTACTGGTCGAGCACGGCCTGCTCGTAGTATTCTTTCTCGACCAGGTAGTCGAGGCGCTCGCGCAGCGAGTGGAAGAACACCGTGTTCTGGTTGACGTGCTGCAGGAAGAACTCGCGGGCGGCCTCGCGGTCCTTGTCGAACTGGATCTCCCCGTTCGGGCCGTACAGGTTGAGCATCGCGTTGAGCGAGTGATAGTCCATGGCCGACGGTGCGTCCATGGGTGTGACTTTCACGGCTGTTGTTTCCAAAATTCTTCCAATCCGTCGTGAACGATGCGCACATCATCCGGTGTTCCAAATACTTCAAAGCGATAGAGGTACGGCACTTTGCACTTCGCGGCGATGATGTCGCCGGCCAGGCAATAGGCCGTACCGAAATTCATATTGCCGGCGCCGATGACGCCGCGGATCAACGACCGATTGGTCTTGTTGTTCAAAAACTTGATGACCTGCTTGGGCACCGCCCCGCCCGCACTGCCGCCTCCATAGGTGGGCACGCAGAGCACGTACGGTTCCGTCGCAATAAGCGGCTCTTCACGCGTATGCAGAGGTATGCGCGCTGCCTTCCGACCGAGTTTCTCGACGAACCGGCGCGTGTTACCCGAGGTGCTCGAGAAATACACGATGTCAGTCATCTGCTGTGGCGATTCTGATCGGCAAGACTTTCGGGTGAGTGGGGCGCGCTGGTTGAGGTGAACTACGCGAGGCGAGCAGCGAGTGCGTTGATCTTGTCGGGGCGAAAGCCCGACCAGTGCTCTTCGTCGGTGATCACGACGGGAGCCTGCAGGTAACCCAAAGCCTTGACGGCCTCCAGAGCGTTTTCGTCGACCGAAAGGTCGAGCACCTCGTACTCGATGCCCTTGTTGTCGAGGGCACGGTACGTGGCCGCGCACTGTACGCAGGAGGGCTTCGTGTAAACGGTGATTGCCATGGTTATGGCCTTTCTTCTTGGCTGGTAAAGTCTAAATCTGTTCGACATACTTCGCAAGTATGTTCGATAAAACTCCTTGATCACCGGCAAGAAACCTGTCAAGGAACGTCGTGCAAAGTGAGTAAGTATACTGTCCGGCTGTAGCGCCTGACTAGAGTTCCAATACTACATCTAGTGATGGCCACACTCAATAGCCACTACATGCAGTAATTACAATTGTGTAGTTATCCACCGACATTCCACATTTTGCTCACAGTCCCCCCATTCCAATTCGCCCGAATCCCGCGGAACTCGACGCAGTTATCCACAGGCAACACTCGCAGCATAATTTTGCCTGTGAAATGGCATCCGGCGTGTCGGGCACCCTCCAGCCACGAAGATACGCGTATGCCGGCACAGACAAAACGGGCCGGCCCCCACGACTGTGGAGACCGACCCGTCGGATCAGCGGACGCTTCTCGCTACTTGGTCAGCGGCGACAGCTTCGGGTCGTTGGCGTACGCCTCAGCCGCGTTGTCCTTCGTCACGATGACCGGCGGCAGCAGAAACGCGGGCACGATCTTGTTGCCGTTGTCGTAGGTGTCGTCGTTGGTCTCGGGAGTGCCGCCGGTCTGCAGCATCTTGACCATGTCAATGGCCTGCTTCACGAGAACGCGGGTGTCCTTGTTGATGGTGGAGTACTGCTCACCGGCCATGATCGACTTGACCGACTCCACTTCGGAGTCCTGACCGGTGACCACGGGAATGGCCTTGCCGGCTGCCTTCACCGAGGTGATGATGGCACGGGCCAGGGTGTCGTTGGGCGAGAGCACGCCGTCGACTTCCTGGCTACCGTAGGTGCTGGTCAGCAGCGAGTCCATGCGGCTCTGCGCGTTCTCCGGCTTCCAGTCGGCGGTCGCAGTCTGCTTGATGTCGGTCTGACCGGAGGCAACAACGAGCGTTCCGTCGTCGATCTTCGGCTGCAGCACGCTCATGGCCCCGTTGAAGAACACCGGTGCATTGGCATCAGCGGAGTTGCCGGAGAACAATTCGATGTTGTACGGACCCTCGGGCTTTTTCGCCGCGAGACCGTCCAGCAGGGCCTGTCCCTGCAACTCGCCCACCTTGAAGTTGTCGTAGGCCACGTAGTAGTCGACGTCATCGGTATTCAGGATGAGACGGTCGTAGGCGATGACGATGGCACCGGCGTCATGGGCGTCCTTGACCTGCGTGCCGAGCTGGCCGCCGTCCTGGGCACCGACGATGATGACCTTGGCTCCGTTGGTGACCATGGCCGACATCTGATCCTGCTGGTCTTTCACCGTTGTAGACGCTCCGGCGTACTGCACGTCGCCCTTGAACCCGGCCTCTTTGAGACCGTCCTCGAACAGCCCCCCAGCGAGAACCCAGTTCTCGCTGGTCTTTGAGGGGAGGGCTACGCCGATGACGGAGTCAGCCGGGAACCCGACCGCGGCACTGCCGTCACCGGCCGTCTCAGGCGCTCGGCTCGAGCAGCCGGAGAGCGCCATGAGCGCTACTGCGGCCATCGCTGTGACCGTGAGAATTTTTCGCATGTCAATCACTTTCTGTTCATTGATGTACAGGACTTGGCGGAAGGGAATGGGAAAAAGCTCATGAGACCTGTGGCGTTACGAAACGCAGGGACTCAGTTGAACGGCAGGTCGGCTGGCCGCGAGGTCTCGGACGCGCCGGCCGCCGGGCGCACCGCGGGCGGCGGTGTCGCCGGGTCGGTAACCTTGCGCTTGCGGGTGAGGAGTCCGATAATCGAGGGTCGCCCCTGGCTCTTGTTCCAGACGTCCACTCCGACGGCCGCCAACAGCACCATGCCCTTGATGATCTGCACCAGGTCAGAGCCCACGCCGAGTAGCTGAAGCCCGTTGTTCAACACCGCCATCACCAAACCACCGACGATGGAACCGATGACGGTGCCGATCCCGCCCGACACCGCGGCGCCACCGATGAAGACCGCGGCAATCGCGTCGAGTTCCCAGCTGAGTCCGTCTTGCGGGCCGGATGCTCCGGCACGAGCGACGAAGATCATGCCGGCCAGGGCAGACAGGATCGACATGTTCATCATGACTAGGAAGTCCACTCGGCGTGAGTTCACTCCGGAGAGTTCCGCGGCGAGTTTGTTGCCGCCGACCGCATAAATGTGGCGGCCGAGGATGGTGTTGCGGGTGACGAAGCTGTAGAACAGCACGAGCACGCCGAGGATGATGCCCGACACCGGGAAGCTGGTGCCCACCCGGCCGCCAGCAAATAGGAAAGTCGCGTAGATGACAACAGCGTCGAGGAGTCCGATCTTGACCAAGCTGGCCCAGAGCGGGGAGGAATCCGAGTGCATCGTCTTCTGCACCCGCCTGGCCCGCCACTCCCGCACGGCGATGGCGATGGCGATGGCGAATCCGAGCAGCAGAGTGAGGTTGTTGTATCCAGTGTTCGGACCCACCTCTGGAAGGTATCCGGCACCGATTACGGTGAAGGCCTCTGGGACGGGCACCGTGTTGGCGTTACCAAAGAATTGGTTGCCGCCACGGAAAATGAGCATGCCAGCCAGGGTGACGATGAAGGCTGGTACGCCGATGTAGGCCACCCAAAATCCTTGCCAGGCCCCGATCACGGCGCCAACCAGGAGGCCGAAGAGCAGCGCCAGCGGCCAGGGGAAGTTCCACTGCGACATAGACGTGGCCACTACGATGCCGGCGAACGCTGCGACCGATCCAACCGATAGGTCGATGTGACCGGCGATGATCACCATGACCATGCCGATGGCCAGGATCAAAATGTAGGAGTACTGGCTCACCAGGTTGATCAGGTTGCCCGGAGAGAGCGTGAGCCCGCCGGTCAAAATCTGAAACAGCGCAATGATGGCGATCAGGCTGAAGAGAATGCCGAACTGACGAATATTACTGCCGAAGATCGACTTGCGTTTCTCGGTCGTGGTTGTGTTGCCGCTCATATGCTGCGCACCTTCTTTTTGGCAGAGGTCATGCTTTTCATCAGGGTTTCCGGGTCGGCGTCAACACCGTCGATGCAGTCGGTGATGGTGCCTTCGAAGATTGTGTAGATGCGGTCGGCCAGGCCAAGCAGCTCCGGCAGTTCGGACGAGATCAGGATCACGCCCTTACCCTGGGCGGCGAGCGCCTGGATGATCCCGTAGATCTCGTATTTCGCGCCGACATCGATGCCTCGGGTGGGTTCGTCCAGAATCAGGATGTCGGGGTCGGTAAACATCCATTTGGCCAACACCACCTTCTGTTGGTTGCCGCCCGACAGCTTGCTCACCCCCATCTCGACGTTGGGGGTCTTGATGCGCAGGTTTTTGCGGTACTCCTCGGCGATGGAGTATTCCTTGGCGTCGTTGACCACCGAGCCAACCGAGATCTTCGAGAGTTTGGCCGAGACGACGGAGCGCTTGATATCGTCGAGCAGGTTGAGCCCGAGCGCTTTGCGATCCTCGCTGACGTAGGCGAGGCCGTGATCGATGGCCTCGCCCACATTGCGAAGCACAATCTCCTTGCCGTCCTTGAAGATGCGGCCCGAGATGAAGTTGCCATAGGAACGGCCGAAGATGCTCATGGCCAGCTCGGTGCGCCCGGCACCCATCAGCCCGGCGATACCGACGATCTCGCCGGTGCGCACGGTGAGGTTCGACCCTTTTGCGACCATCCGCTCGGGCACTTGTGGGTGTTGCACGGTCCAATCGCGCACCTCGAAGAAGACCTCGCCGATCTTTGGAGTGCGATCGGGAAACCGACTCTCCAGGCTGCGTCCGACCATTCCACGAATGATCCGGTCCTCGTTGACGCCGTCGGCGGCGATGTTGAGGGTCTCGATCGACCGGCCGTCACGAATGATGGTAATCGTGTCGGCGATCTGCTCGATCTCGTTGAGCTTGTGGGAGATCATGATCGAGCTGATGCCCTTGCCCTTGAGCCCGCGAATGAGATCGAGCAGGTGCTGGGAGTCGGCTTCGTTGAGGGCGGCGGTTGGCTCGTCGAGAATGAGCACCTTGACCGATTTGTTGAGCGCCTTGGCGATCTCAACCAGCTGCTGCTTGCCGACACCGATGTTCTTGACTTGGGTGTCCGGATCGTCACGCAGGCCGACCCGGGCAAGCAGTTCGTAGGCGGTGCGCTTGGCGCCGATCCAATCTATGGCGCCCCACTTGGTGGGCTCGTTGCCAAGAAAGATGTTTTCGGTGATCGAGAGTTCCGGAATAAGCGCGAGCTCCTGATGGATGATCGCGACTCCAGCCGCTTCGCTTGAGCGAATGTCCTTGAACCGCATCTCGGCGCCCTGCAGGATAATGTCCCCAGAGTAGGAACCATACGGGTAGACACCGGAGAGCACTTTCATCAATGTGGACTTGCCTGCGCCGTTCTCACCGCAGATCGCATGGATTTCTCCAGCCTTGACCGTCAGCGACACGTCGGACAGCGCTTTGACACCGGGAAATTCTTTGGTGATGGAACGCATCTCAAGGATCACGTGCTCGACCGCCATTGGTTTACTCCTTGGTTAGCGGTCTTTGTGACCGTTCACATCGAAGTCAATGTTCGCTCCTGCGCCGATTCCTGTCAAGTCCCGCTAATAACGCTTAAGTAACGGCAGCCGCGAGACCGGAACCGGCCCCGAGGAATCACGCGCGACCAGGCAAGGCGCCGTGGGCCCGGTCGGAAAATCCACGATTGTTCCCATCGCGCCGAGCAGTGATGCGAAGGCCCGTCGACCGATTCCCTCGAAGTCCTGATGCACCGTGGTCAGGGGCGGCCAGGTGTGGCTGGAGACTGGAATATCGTCGAATCCGACCACGCTTACATCTCCCGGAATATCGAGGCCAGCGTCGTGCAGGGCGTGCAGTAAACCGAGCGCCATCTCGTCATTGGCAGCGAACACCGCCGAGAAATCTCGGGACCGCAACAGCTCCTGGCCAGCAAAGTACCCGAAATCTGCGGTCCAGTCGCCGAGGATCGGCGGATGGGTCATTAGCTCGGCATCGTCGATCTCGAGCAGGAATCCTTGCATGCGCGCTTCGGCCTCAGTCCAGTCCTGCGGCCCGGCGATGTGCACAATCTCTCGGTGGCCCAGAGCGATGAGGTGGCGGGTGGCCATCTTCGCGCCGAGAATCTGGTCCTCGGCCAGCGCCCGCAGATCGTGGTTTCCCGTGGACTGGAGGCTGACGTAGGGAACCTCGATAGACATCCGTTCGAGCACATCGAACACCCGCTCTTGCGGCGCGATAATGATCAGACCCTCGACCGCCTGGTCGAGAAGGTGTACCAGGGCATCTTCGATCGCGGCCGGATCAGCGACGCTGAGGTTGGCGGTGTCCACGAAGTACCCTTGCCGCCGGGCAGCGTCCTCGATGGCCGCCACACTGCGAGCCGGCCCGTATTGGGTGCTTGACGCGGTCAGAACACCGATCGTGCGCGACCGTCCCTTCGATAGGGCGCGCGCCGCCTGATTCGGCCGGTATTGCAGCTCCTCCATTGCCTGGAGAATGCGCGCCTTAGTGGAGTCGCGAATGCTGGGATGGTCGTTGAGTACGCGGGAGACTGTCTGGTGCGAGACTCCGGCCAGGCGCGCAACATCCCGAATACTCGGTGCACGTTCCTTGGGCAGCTCTGCCGACATGGATAACCTTGCTCGCATGTGCACGGTCACAATTGTGAGTGCAGGTCCATTATGCCCTCCGACCTGTTCCACCGGGGAACGAGTATTTCAAGTCGGGCTGACCGATCGCTGCGGCGAAACGCGCCACACTGTACCCATGCCCATTCTCAACAAAGACATGACCCTGTGCATTTCACTCTCGGGCCGGCCCAGCAATCTCGGCACCCGGTTTCACAACTACCTCTACGAGGAGTTGGGTCTGAACTACGTCTACAAGGCTTTCGCCCCTTCGAACCTGGCCGATGCGATCGCGGGCGTGCGCGGGCTGGGCATTCGCGGCTGCGCTGTATCGATGCCCTACAAGGAAGACGTCATCGCGCTCATCGACGACATGGATGCCTCGGCGTCGGCGATCGATTCGGTCAATACGATCGTGAACGATGACGGCCACTTGACCGCGTACAACACCGACTACTCGGCCGTGCAGCGCCTGCTGGGCGAGCATGACGTTCCACGCGCCTACTCGGTGATCGTGCACGGCAGCGGCGGCATGGCCAAGGCCGTCGCGGCAGCCCTGCACGATTCCGGGTTCACGCAAGGAACGATAGTGGCGCGCAACGAAGTCACCGGCCGGGCCTTGGCCGCACTGTACGGCTACGACTGGGCGCCCACGGTGGGCGCGCTCACCGCCGACCTGATCGTCAACGTCACACCGGTAGGCATGGCCGGCGGCACTGAAGCCGATCAAACGTCGTTTTCCGCTTCAGCCATCGCGGGCGCGAGCGTTGTCTTCGACGTCGTAGCCTCTCCCGCCGAGACGCCGCTGATCCTGGCCGCGCGTGCGGCCGGAAAGCCGGTCATCACCGGCGCTGAGGTGGTGGCGCTGCAAGCCGAGGAGCAGTTCTATCTGTACACCGGCATCCGTCCCACGCCAGACCAGGTACGCCGCGCCTCCGCCTTCTCCCGCCTCCCCTGACCCCCTTCTCTTGGACGGGGCCCGGGCCCCGTCCACGGGCCCAGGTTATAAACTGGGCCCACGTTCCGGGCCCGGGCCCCGTCCCCGGCCCCGGCCCCGGCCTCGGCCTCGGCCTCGGCCTCCGAGCATGCCCGCGGTCAGGCCCGGGGCAGTGCGCTCTCAAGGTCGGCGATGAGGTCGGCGACGTCTTCGATGCCGACCGAGAGGCGCACGATGTTGTCGGGCACCTCGAGTTCGGTGCCGCGGACGGAGGCGTGCGTCATCTCCGAGGGGTAGTTCACGAGAGATTCGACCCCGCCGAGCGATTCGGCAAGCTGGAACAGGTGCATCGACTCGGCGAACAGGCGCGCAGCAGCGGCTCCGCCGGCGAACGCGACGGAGATCATGCCGCCAAAGCCGGACATCTGCTTTTTCGCCAGTTCGTGGCCGGGATGGCCGGGTAGTCCCGGGTAATAGACCTGTTCGATGGCCGGGTGGCCGTCGAGAAATTCCGCGATGGCCTGGGCGTTGCTCGAGTGCCGTTGCATGCGGACCGAGAGCGTCTTGATGCCGCGCACGGTGAGCCAGGAGTCGAGTGGAGCCGACACGGGGCCGGCCGCGAACTGCAGAAACTGGGCCTTCTCGTAAAGCTCGTCGTCGTTGATGATGAGCGCGCCACCGAGTACGTCGGAGTGGCCGCCGAGATATTTCGTGGTCGAGTGCACGACCACGTCAGCGCCAAAGTCAAGCGGATGCTGCAGGGCCGGTGACGCAAAAGTGTTGTCGACGATCGCGACTATGCCGTGCCGGTGTGCGATCTCGGCGAGCGCCGCAATGTCGCTGATCTTCATGAGCGGGTTGCTCGGCGTCTCAACCCAGAGGATCTTCGTTTCCGGACGGATGGCCGCTTCGACCGCCGTGAGGTCGCTCATCTCGACCGTGGTGTTGAGCACACCCCAGGCGGCGTGCACCCTGTTGATGAGGCGGTGGGTTCCGCCGTAGACATCGTTGCCGAGCACGACGTGGTCGCCGGGCTTGAGGATGGCGCGCAGGATGGTGTCTTCCGCGGCGAGTCCGCTCGCAAATGACAAGCCGTGCTTGCCGCCTTCCAGGGCTGCGAGCAGCGTTTCGAGCACGGTGCGGGTGGGATTGCCGCCTCGACTGTACTCGTACCCGCCACGCAGGTTGCCGATGCCGTCCTGAACGTAGGTCGAGGTCTGGTAGATCGGCGGAATGACTGCGCCGGTGGTCGGGTCGAACGCCTGACCGGCGTGGATGGCGATCGTGTCGAAGTTCTGGTTATTGGCCATTGTGGGCTCCTTCAATGAAAAAGATCAGACGCTCAGGTAGCTGAGCAGGTCATGCCGGGTGATGACGCCGAGCGGTTTACCTCCGTCGGTCACCAGCAGCGCATCGTGGTCGGCGAAGGCGGCGCGGGCGGCTGCCACCGGCTCGTTGACCCCGATCAGCGGCAACGCATCACCAACGATTGAGCCGACCCGATCGGTGAGCTTCGCGTCGCCGGAGAAGACGAGGCCCATGAGGGCACGCTCATCAACCGCGCCGAGTACCTCGCCCATGACGACGGGCGGTTTAGCGCTCAAGACCAGCAGCTGGGACACTCCCTGGCTCGTCATGGTCTCGATCGCATCGTGCACGGTGTCGCTTGGATGCACGTATACCAGGGCTGGCAGGCGCCCGGTCTTCGATTCCAGCAAATTAGCGACCGTGTGACCGACCGGAGCGTTGCTGAAACCGTAGCTGCGCATCCACCCGTCGTTGAAGATTTTGCCCAGGTAGCCGCGACCGCCGTCGGGCAGCAGCACGACGATCGTGTCCTCGGGCCCGAGCTTCTCGGCTGCGCGCAGGGCTGCGACAACGGCCATGCCGCTCGAACCGCCGACGAGGATCCCTTCTTCGAGGGCGAGTCGGCGGGTCATGGCGAAGGAATCTGCGTCGGAGACGGCGATGACCTCGTGCACGACCGTTGGATCGTACGCGCCGGGCCAGAAATCTTCGCCGACACCCTCGACCAGGTAGGGCCGACCGGTGCCGCCGGAGTAGACCGAGCCTTCCGGGTCCGCTCCGATGATGCGCACGGCATCGTTCGAGACCTCGCGCAGGTAACGGCCGGTTCCGGTGATGGTTCCGCCGGTGCCGACGCCGGCGACGAAATGGGTGACGGTTCCGTCGGTGTCGCGCCAGATCTCGGGCCCGGTGGTCTCATAGTGACTGAGCGGGCCGTTCGGGTTGAAATACTGGTTGGGTTTAAAGGCACCCGGAATGTCCCGGGCCAGCCGGTCTGAGACGCTGTAATACGACTGGGGGTCCTCCGGCGAAACGGATGTCGGCGTCACGACGATCTCGGCGCCGTAGGCCGTGAGCACGTTGCGCTTGTCTTCGCCGACCTTGTCAGGCAGCACGAACACACACTTATAACCGCGCTGCTGCGCCACCAAAGCAAGACCGACGCCGGTATTGCCGGACGTCGGCTCGACGATCGTGCCGCCGGGCTTCAACAGGCCGTCGCGCTCGGCGGCATCGATGATGCGTACCGCGATACGGTCCTTCGCGGAGCCGCCCGGATTGAGGTACTCGAGTTTCACAAGCACCGTCGCGGTCAATCCGTCGGTGACCTTATGCAGTTTGACCAGCGGGGTGTCACCGATAAGGTCAAGAACAGTGTCTGCGATCTTCATGGAAATTCCTTCTGTCGGGCTGCGCGCCAAGTGGCAGGCGCGGCCTCGGGGTTGCTCACCGGCTCAGCGCTGCCCGGCGCGTTCGTACGAAATCGACTCGCGACCGCAGCAACACGACGATGAGCGGACGCCCCTTCACTCTAACGGGCGGCGAGATCCGGTCACCAGCCTGAGAAATACCTGCGAGAGCGGCGCCGGGGGAAGCTACAGGGACGACTGCTACGTTCAGGTAGAAGAAGCTCCCATAGAGAGGCCCTCGTGACCCCCCAGCCCGGTTCCCCAATCAACAAAGCGTCAATCAAGGAAGAACGCACCGCGAAGCGTGCGAAAAAGCTGGAGCAATATCACCGCCAGCAAAAGCGCGGCAAGCGTAATCGTCTGATTGGCATTATCGGCGGCGCTGTGGCGATCGTCGCGATCATCGCCCTGATCGTGACCGCGTTCGTGCTCACGCCGAAGGCCGCCAACTATGCCGGCGGCGGCGCGGGCGATGCGTCGACGATCGACGGTGTCGAGACCTTCACGAACGGAGCCGGCCACGTCGAGACTGCCGTCACCTACGAGCAGACGCCGCCCGCCGGTGGCCAGCACGCTCAGGCTTGGCTCAATTGCGGCGTGTATGATCAGGCAGTTCCGAACGAGAACGCCGTGCACGCACTCGAACACGGTGCCATCTGGGTCACCTACGATCCATCCATCTCCGACGCTGAGCTCGATGCGCTGAAGACGGAACTACCCTCCAGCTACGTTGTGCTGTCGCCCTTCGAAGGAATTCCCGCACCGATCGTGCTGAGCGGCTGGAATTCACAGCTGCAGGTCGACAACGCTGACGACCCGCGCATCGCCGAGTATCTCAGCGAATTCTGGAAGAGCACTAACGTGCCAGAAGACGGAGCCCCCTGCTCCGGCGGGATTGACGCACCCGGCAAAGTTTCATAAGCCGCGCTAACCCGTGACTTCTGATCACTTACAGCCCACAGCGGATGCCCACCCACCGCGCCAACGCCGCTCCGTTTTGCGCGCCATCACCGTCACTGTTGCGGTCACGGCGCTCGTTGTCGGCGCTGCGGCCTTTTCGGCGGGGCGCCTGAGCACGCTTACCGACGCCACGCCCGACACGACAAGCGCCGAGGCTGGCTTTGCCAGGGACATGCAGGAACACCACAACCAGGGCGTTGAACTCGCCCTGATTGTTCGCGATCGTACCGACGACGCGCCCGTGCGGCTACTCGCCTACGACATTGCCACAACGCAGGCCAAGCAAAGCGGGCAGATGTCGGGCTGGCTCGCTGTCTGGGGGCTACCGCAATTTGCTCCCGAACCGTCGATGACCTGGATGACCCGGCCCGGGCTGTCCGGCACCACTCACGATTCGTCCCACTCGGCCAGCGCCGACGCCGTCCATGTCGCCGGAGAACCGATGCCCGGACTCGCGACCCCGGCGCAGATTGCCGCGCTCACCGCGGCATCCGGTGTGGAAGCGGAGCGGCAGTTTCTCGTCATCATGATCGCCCACCACCGGGGTGCGATCGAGATGGCCGATGCCGTTCTGGACCGCAGCACGAACGCGACCGTGCAGGCCTTCGCTACGTCGGTAGTGCTGAGCCAGGAATCTGAGATCGAACTGATGACCGGCATGCTCGCCGAACGTTCGTAGTCCGCGCCGTCTCGGGCCCACCTTGTGAACGCGGGCCCAGTTTATAAACTGGGCCCGGGGACGGGGCCCGGGCCCCGTCCGTGAAAGTCCCGTGGGGGGAGTCAGGGGGTGGGGGGAGTCAGGGGGTGGGGGCGTCAGCGGGGAGGGGGCTCGCGGTGATTTGGCGGGNTGATTTGGCGGGCGTAGAGGCTCGCGTAGACAGCGCCGCGGGCGAGCAGTTCGACGTGGGTGCCGCGCTCCACGACGCGGCCGGCGTCGACGACGAAGATCACGTCGGCGTCGACGATCGTCGAGAGCCGGTGCGCGATTGCAATAGTGGTGCGACCATGGCTCGCGGTGTCGAGCGCGGCCTGCACCACGCTCTCCGAGATGGAATCGAGCGCGCTCGTGGCCTCGTCGAGGATGAGCACCGGCGGGTCTTTCAGTAAGACGCGTGCGATGGCGATGCGCTGCTTCTCACCGCCGGACAGCCGGTAGCCGCGCTCCCCCACCATGGTGTCGTACTTCTCCGGAAAGGAGTCGATCGTGTCGTGAATGTTGGCGGCGCGCGCGGCCGCGATGAGCTCAGAATCCGTGGCCTCGGGTTTGGCATAGCGCAGGTTCTCGGCGATGGTGGCGTGGAACAGGTAGGTTTCCTGGCTCACGATGCCGATGTGGGAGACGAGCGACTCCTGTTGCAGGTCGCGCACATCGAGGCCGGAGAACAGCACCCGGCCGGCAGCGGCTTCGTAGAAACGCGGAATCAGGTACGAGACGGTGGTCTTGCCGGCCCCGGACGGCCCCACAAAAGCGGCGAACTGCCCCGGCTCGATTGTCAAGGACACGTCGTCGAGGGTCGGGCGCGCGTCACCGCGAGCGTCCGGGTAGGCAAATTGCACCCGGTCGAACTCCACCCGGCCTCGAGCCGCCCCGGCCGACGGCACCAGGGCAGCGCCGGGCTTGTCGCTGATCGCCGGCTTCAGGTCGAGGTATTCGAAGATACGCGCGAACAGCGCTGACGAGGTTTGCAGATCGAGGGCGACACGCATGAGGCCGAGCAGCGGAAAGATCAGTCGCGCCTGCACGGTAGTGAACGCCACGATCGTGCCGGGCGTGACTTCCGTGGTGCCGTTGAAGATGAGCGCCCCGGCCACGAGGTAGACGATCGCGGGGATGGCCGACAGGAACACGCTCACCGTGGCGAAGAACCACTGGCCGCTCATCTGCTGGCTCACCTGCAGCCGCACCTGGTTGCGGTTCTCTTCGGCGTAGCGTTCGATCTCGTTCTGCTGTCGGGTGAAGCTCTTCGACAGCAGAATGCCGGACACGCTCAGGGTCTCCTGCGTGATGGCGGTCATATCCGACAGTGATTCCTGCGTCTTGCCGGCGATGCGTGCCCGCACCTGCCCGACGCGGCGTTGCGCGAACACCAGAATCGGCATCAGCACCACGGCCACGATGGTCAGTTGCCAGTTCAGCAGCAGCATCGCCACGAAGGCGGCGATCACGGTCACCGTGTTGCCGAGGATGCTCGAGATGGTGTTGGTCAGCACCGTCGCGACACCGCCGACGTCGTTTTGCAACCGCGACTGAATCACGCCGGTTTTAGTCTTGGTGAAGAAGCTCAGCTCCATCGCCTGCAGGTGGGTGAACAGCCTTACGCGCAGGGCGCCCATGACCTTGTTGCCCACCGTGGCCGTCAGCCAGGTCTGCCAGACACCAAGCAGTGCATTGACCAGAAAAACGCCGAGCATGAGCGCAACGAGAACGCCGAGAACCGAGAGGTTGGGAGTGTTGCCGGGCGGAAAAAGACCGTCGTCGAAGGCGCGTTGGGTGAGGAGCGGCGGCACCACCGAGAGGGCGGCGCTGACCAGAACGAGCACGACGGTAACGATGAGGGTGTTGCGGTGTGGCGAAAACAGCGCGAAGACACGTTGCAACAGGTGCGGGATGCGCGGTGCCTCGGCGTTCTCGGCCCGCTGCGCCGCGGCATCCGCCCCGCTCACCCGGCCGCGTTTCATAGCGACGGCCGGCCGCGACCCGAAGCTTCCCGACCCGTGCGCTGAACTCATATCCTCATTTTAGGTGTAGCGGCAGAGACTACCCGGTGAAGCGGATGTCCCCATTCGGCCCGGGACCCTCCGTCACTTCCACGCTAACCGGGCCACGACAGCTGCGTGGTCGGTCGGCCACGCATTCTCCAGGTGGTGGCCCAGAATATCTGCGCCCAGGCCGACACAGCGCTTTCCGGTGGCGCTGAGTATCGGGGGTGCTGCACTTTCTATCTCAGAAGCAACGGTGAACGCCTCCAAAGCGCGCGCCCCGCGGCTATAGATAAAGTCAATCCGGTCTCGAGGCTCCTCATCAGCCGAAATGATAGGGGACCACGTGTGTCCGGGCACGGCAGCGACATCGGGATGAACGACTCGAAATGCATCGGCGTACCCTGCGACCTCGAGCATGCGTGAGGCAGGCCACTCGACGCTGTTCGTGTGGTGCCCCGGCTTCCAGTCCAGATGCGAGGGCACGTTGAAATCGCCCATGACGAGAATTGGGTCCTGTGCAGACACGATGCCCTCACTTTCGAGCCGACCCTGCTCCGACAAGATTTCCGCGAGCTGTGCTGTGCGCCGGCGTTCGCCTCGGCTTGCGAGGGTGTAGCGCGCAGGAATACCTGCCTCGTCGGCGGTATACGGGCCGTAGTCCGCATGCCACAGGTGCACAGACCACACCGTGACGGCGCCGTTCGGTGTGAAAACGGTGGCACAGGTCGCGAACGTATCGGTCTCGGTGTGATGAAGCGACACGGGATACGGGCTGATCACCGCTGTGTCATGACCCTGTTGAGCGATATTCCAACCCAACGCTGCCGCCAACTGACGGCCATGAGCTCCGAAACACTCCTGCAGGGCCACGATCGAGTGGGGAAATTCTTGAAGGTAGGCGACCTGCTTGGCGTGCCCGTCGTTGGAGTGACATCCGCCGAACCAGAGATTCCAGGTCATGGCAGCCACGCCCCGCTCCGGCATTTTTGGAGAGAACACAGCGGGCGCGGCGATTTTTGACGCTGCCGCCTGCGCCCCGAGCATATTGGTCCGCACCGTGAATTCACCGGTGCGCCCATTCCACTCCGGCACTAACCCATCCGTCACCAGCAAAAAGCGATAGGCCCCGTCCGGGAGGTGCGCCAGATCCATTGATAAAGGTTCCCTATCGGTCAGCGCGGAAGCCGCTGCCACGGGTGGGCTTTCCGGCAGTTCGTTCCACCGACAGTCTTTCTGCGCATAAACCTGCACACGCGCCGCTTGTTCGGTTGAATACGTGCACTGCACGGTCAGAGTCGAAGTCGCCGCGTCAAAGGAGCCGACGACGACGGCGGACGGCTCGAGATGCGTGGGCGTCTCCCGTTCCACGACTTGGGCCCACGCGACGAGTTCTTCTTCGAGCAGAGTGTTGTGCCGTACGTGGCAGCCGAGGACCACTGCCGGGTCAGCGTTGACGCCGACGACGAGCAGGCCGGCGCTCGTGGCAGCCAACGCCCCCACCGCTGAGTCTTCGAAGGCGACGGCCGTCTCGGCGTTTACCGAGGGATCGAGCTCTCGTAGTTTGCGCAGGGCAGCCACGTACAGATCGGGAGCTGGCTTGGAAGCCGACACCTCATCCCGGGCGACAGAACAGGTGATCAAGGTATGCACACCGATACGCTCCAGAATCTGATCGAGCAGCGCACGCGGGCTGTTCGATGCGACCGCGACGGGAAACCGCGCCGCGAGTTCCCTCACCATGGCCACCGCTCCCGGCATCGCTATCGCCTCCTGGGCGACTAGCGCCTGAAATTCTTCGGACAGTGACGTCACCAATTCACCCACCACGGGAGCTGGAAGCCCGGCGACCTTGAAAATCGTCACGAGCTGCGCGGCCACGTCATCTATCGCGCCACCACGAAACCCGGCCAAGTCGGTCAGGGATGTGCCGTGCGCGTTCGCGCAGGCATCGACAGCGCGAAGCCACAGATCCTCGGTGTCGGCGAGCAGTCCGTCGCAATCAAAGATAATCGCGGATGCTGCGCCCGGCAGCAGGCTCACGCTCACGTCGATGCGGGTGTTGAGAAATTGCGCTTGCATTTATGCCTCCACTCGAAGTGCCGGGCGCCCCGTGAGGCGAACCCGGACTCTGAGGCCGATCGGTAACTCGGTGACGCTGGCTGAGGGAACGTCGACCTTGATCTCGGAACTTCCGCGACTAATGCTGCCGTCGATTTTGGCCGTGATGCGAGTGGTGGCACCTCGGTAAACGTGGGAAACGATGTGGGCACATCCGCGGTCGTACTCCTCGAACATGAGCGATTCGGGCCGTATGTAGAGCAAATCATGGTCGCCCTCACGCAGAGGCACCCAGAGATCGGGGATGGCGGCGCCGCGGGCGACGGCGAGTTGGTTCGTAGTACCGACGAAACGAGCAACGAAATCAGTACTCGGTTGGTCGTAGAGAACTCCCGGCTGGTCAATCTGTTCGATTCCACCGCCCCGCATGACCGCGACCCGATCGGCCATCGCCAGTGCTTCATCCTGGTCATGAGTGACGAAGAGCATTGTGATTCCGAGACGCAGCTGCAGGTTGCGAATCTCCTCCCGAAGCGAAGAACGCACCTTGGCATCGAGCGCCGACAGCGGTTCATCGAGGAGCAGTACCCGGGGCTCAATCGCGAGGGCTCGTGCCAGCGCGACGCGCTGTTGCTGCCCGCCGGAGAGCTGGGCTGGAAACCGGTCTGCGTAACCGGGCAGCCCGACCAGATCGAGCAGAGAGGTGAGTTTCGCTACCCGCCTGGCCTTAACTTCGCGTCGCACGACGAGCCCGAACGACACGTTGTCGGCCACACTGAGGTTGGGAAACAGGCTGTAGGACTGAGACACCATGCCGATGCCGCGACGGTGGGCCGGAACCCGCAATACATCGCGCCCATCCACCGTGAGAGTACCGCTCGACGCGGTCTCGAACCCAGCGAGAATACGCAGTGCTGTTGATTTTCCGCAGCCGGAAGGGCCGAGCAGCGCGACGAATTCCCCGGGTTCGACGGTGAGGTCAAGGCCAGTGAGCACAGTGGTGTCACCAAACTTCTTGCTCACCGCGGTGTACTCGATACGCGCCGCCGTTGTACTTCGGGGGTGAGCGGTTGTTGCTGTGAGCGTCACGATTCGTGTCCTTTCAAGGCCAGGGCGCGCGCAGGGGCTGCCCGTCCGGCGAGTACTGTCATGGCGATCAACAAGGCCCAGGTGAGGGCGTTGATGAGGAGGGACATGGAAATGGAAGCGCGAAAGTTGGAGCCGGCGATTTGGGTGAGCCAGACCGGCAGGGTTCGATAGCCCAGCGTCACCGCCACCGTGAATTCACCCAGGCACAGTGCTATACAGAAAAACGCAGAGAAGATTACTGGCCCCTTGATGTTGGGCAGGATGACCCGTCGGAGCACCGTGGCGCCGCTCGCACCGAGCGAATGGGCACTCTCGACCAGGGTGCGCAGGTCAATGGTGCGCAGACCAGCATCGAGCGATCGAAAGACGAACGGCAAGGTCAAGACAATGTAGCTGCCGACCAGAACGACGGGCAGGTCAGGGTTTTGAAGCAGCTGGCTGACCTGAGCTGGCAGAGAACCGCGACCGAAACCGGCCATGCTGCGCAACACCGTGACCAACCCGGCCGCTAGGGCGATTGACGGTACGACGAGAGGGATCGTGCAGACGATCTCGATAATGGGACGCCACCGTGGCGCCCGAAGGTGGAGATAGACCATGGTCGGAACCATAAGGGCCAGCAACCCCACAACGGTCAAAACAGTTATGAGCAGTGTCAGCGATAGCGCACCAGGAAACCCCGGGTCGCGCACCGATTCTAGATATGGCTCAAAAGTGAACCCGGCAGTGGGCACGTAGATACTGAAGGCGAAAGCGCACAGCATGGGCACCGCAATGTAGAGCGCCATCAGGATGATCAAAGCCCAGCTGAGCCCCGGCGCCACGACACGGATACCCCGAGCCGCGCGAGTTTTCCGACTCACTTGAACCACTTGAGACTCCGTTTCTGCAGGGGCATGTAGATGAGCAAGACGATTAGGGCCACGACGATCATGTTGACACCCAGCGCCATGGCGACATTCTCCTGGCCAGCCAGGTTGCCACCGGCCAGTCCACTGTCGATGCGCAGGCTGATAAGGGGTACCCCGCCGCCGCCGATCAGGGCCGCCGCCGACGCGTGGGTCGCAAATGATGCCCCGAAGAGCAGGACGAAGCCGCTCAGAATCGCTGGACTGGCGATAGGCAAGGCGATCTTCTTCCAGAACTGCCAGCTGGTTGCCCCCACGGAGGCGGCCGCCTCCTTCCATTCCACGCGCAGGCCGGTCAGGGTGGGGAGAACAACCATGACCATGGTCGGTATCAGAAAATACTGGTACATCAGGATGAGGCCGCCACTGCTGTAGAGGGTGAAGCCCCGGTCTGTGAGCGACAAAAGTCCGGTGATGATGCCCGCGTTGCCGACCGCTGCAATAAAGGAGAAAGCGAGAGGAACGCCTCCGGAATTGGCCAGTACGCTCGTGAGCACGGTGACCACAGCGCTGAGTTTCCTGGAGCGCGTAGTGAGAATGGCCTGCGCGAGGGCCAGGCCCACGATGCCGCCGACCAGTGCTGCGATGACGCTAATCTGCAAGCTGTTTCGCATTGCGTCCCAGGATGCGCCCCGAAAACTGGCCGCAAAGTTGGCCAGGCTGGGCACGTAGTTTCCCGGCTCGTTCACGTCGGCCACCCGGAACGCCGACAGCACGATGCCGCAGACCGGTACGCCCAAAAAAAGCACGATGAAGGCAAGGAACGGGATGAGTCCCCAGAAGGAAGCGGTTCGGCGTTCGGCCCGGGCACGCAACGAATGAATGCGACATATCGCCCGCTCGATCGCACCAGGGGCCGAGGGGGCGTTGCGCGTGGCCACCGTGGGGGTCACGAGGCGACCGCTGCGTCCCACTTCTCAGCGAGGAGCAGGTTGGCGGAGCTGCGCTGGGCTTCCGACGGAAGCTCGAATCCATTCACCACGATCGGGAGCTTGTCGGCCGCAGCCGTGTCGACAGCACCGGACTGGATTAGGGCATCGAATCGCACCGGTCGGGTGTAACCATTGAGCAGGATGTTCTGGCCCTCATCGGAGTACATGAACTCGATCCATAGGCGTGCCGCAGCGGGGTGTGGGGCGTCCGCGTTGATTGACGCGGCGTAGTAGGACGCCATGGTGCCGTCGGTCGGGATGACCACCTGAAAATCGACACCAGCCGCGGCAGTGTCATCGGCCACGGCCAAATTGAGGTAATCCCAGTTGATGATGATGGGGGTTTCACCGGTTTCCAGGGTGCCGGCGTTGGCCTCGACGGGAATGAGGATGCCGCGCGCCGACAACTCCGCCATGAACTCGATACCGGGCTGGATGTCGTCGAGACTGCCACCCGTCGCCATCGCTGCGGCCCAGACTGCGTTGAAGCCAGATTCGCCCTGGGCAGGATTTCCGGTGAGGGCGACTTTGCCGACGTACTGCGGGTCGTTGAGTTGGGCGAATGAGGTGGGACACACCGCGACTGCGGCCGCGTCACACCCGATGGTGACGTAGCCGCCGTATTGGTTCGTCCACATGCCCTCGGCATCGGTGAATGACGAGTCAATGTCAGCGACCGTCGCGGGACGATATTCGGCCAGGAGTCCCTCGGCACTTGCGCTATTGGCGAAGGAAACTCCAGTGTCGAGGTAGTCCAGGGACCGGCTCTGGCCGACGCGGTTCTTGATGGCGTTGACCTGGTCCTGGCTGGAACCGGCCGAGGTGTCGTTGTCTACTTCGATACCGTAGGTGGCCGTGAATTCCTCGATCAAGACGCCGTAATTCGCCCAGTCCGCATATAGGCCCATGACGTTCAGAGTTCCTTCAGCCTGCGCAGCGCTCACGAGACTGTCCAACCCACCGCCGGTCTCGACGGAGGTCGCGGCGGCCCAGTCGACGTCCCCGGCAGCGTCGTTGGAGGTACTTGTACAACCAGACAGGCCGAGTGCGCTGACAAGCAGGACTGCGGGCAGGTAACGGCGGCGCGATGTGTTCATGGAAATCCTCTTCAGCCAGAATGATCGTGTACGAGTGGGTCGCCGACGGAGACTCCCAAGGCAAAACGTCATCGTTCATTCGACTTATCTAGTGAACTTTGATCGTTGACGATTGAAGTTCACTAGAGAAGTTTGGCCGGGATGGGTAAATTAAGTAACGAAAGGGTGAACGCTCGGTGAACCCCCAAGCGTGAGGCCGGTCCGGTCACGCTACGTTGCGGTGACGCAATACTTTGGAAGGTGAACCAGGCCGGGCTGTCAAAGCCAGGCCGCACAGAGTGAGGTTGGGCGTGGCAAGGTATCACGACATCGCAGAAGCCATTCGAGGCGCAATTACGCGGGGGCTCTACGCACGCGGGAGTCAACTGCCCAGCGAACGTGTGCTCTCCGAAGAATTTGCCGTTGCCCCCGGTACTATCCGGCAGGCGCTGGGCGAGCTCGAAACCGAGGGAGTTTTAGCCTCCCGTCGCGGCAGTCGGCGTACCGTCATCGGTGAGCCCCGGTCGGCGGTGACGTTTGAAGAGTTTCGGAGTTTTGCCCAATGGGCCTCGTCGCGCGGGCGCGTACCGGCCGGCCAGGTCATCTCGGGGGTGTGGCAGAACGCTTCGCCGCTCGATCGTGAGGCACTTCGGTTGCCGAACGCTGCTCGCGTGTTCTGTGTCGTGCGGGTTCGCCTGCTCGACGGCGATGCCATCATGGTGGAGCGCACCCGCTACCGGGATTCGGTCGGCGCCGAGGTGGAGCGGATTCCGTCCGACTGCCCGTCGGTGACTGCCTGGCTCGCAGCGACGGCCAAAATCACCTTCTCCCGCGCGGAGCATCAGTTTTCCGCCTGTCCAGCAGGGGCGGAAGATGCCCGGCTGCTCGATGTGCGCCGCGGATCCCCGATGCTCATGCATAAACGGATGAGTTTCAGCCGCGACGGCGTGCCGCTGGAGTGGTCGGTCGACCGCTACGTCGCCGACACCATCAGCCTTGTGGTCGACAACTCCCTCAACGCCAACGCCTTGCGCTGGAAATGACTGCGAGAGCTAGCGTGCCAGAGTGGGCCCCCGGCATCCATTCACCGGAGCGTCACCGGCTCGGCTAGCCCTTGGTCGACCCGGCGAGCAGTCCGCGCACGAAGAAGCGTTGCAGGGAGAAGAAGACGATCAGTGGAACCAGAATCGACAGGAAGGCACCGGCCGTGAGCAGATGCCAGTCCTGCCCGCGGGCACCGGAGAGTTCGGCGAGCAGTTTGGTCATCGGAGCGACCGCGCCGTCCGCGAAGATCAGCGCCACCAGCAGGTCGTTCCAGACCCAGAGAAACTGGAAGATGGCAATCGACGCGATGGCCGGCATGGTCAGCGGCAACACGATGCGAAAGAAGATCTGCCCGTGGCCGGCGCCGTCGACCCTGGCCGCTTCAATGACCTCGCTCGGTATCTCCGCGACGAAGTTGTGCAGCAGGTAGATGGCCAGCGGAAGAGCGAACATCGTGTGCGCGATCCACACCTGCGAATAGCCGCTGCCGGGGTTGAGCGCCGCGACGACCGGGAAGCCAAAAACAGTGCCGCCGGAGAAGAACTGCAGGAGCGGCACGAGGGCCATCTGAATCGGCACGATCTGCAAGGCAAAGACGCCGATGAACATGGCGTTCTTGCCCCGAAAGTCAATCCAGGCGAAGGCATAGGCCGCGAGGCTGGCAATCATCAACGGAATGAGCGTGGCCGGCAGGGTGATCGCGACCGAGTTGATGAATGACCCGGCCAGATTGAGCTGGCTGTTGCCAGCAGCGAGCGCCGCGATGTAGTTGTCGAAGGTGACCCCGGTGTTGGTGAAAATAGTCCACCACCCGGTGGTGCGCACCTGCTGCGCAGGCCGGAACGACGATACGAACAGGCCCAGCGTGGGGATAGACCACAGCACCGCGATGATGAGCGCCCCAATGGTCGCCCCGCGGCTGGTGAGTCGCTTCTTGGTGTTGCGGGCGATGGGCGACTCCATTCGGCGTACTCCGCGACGAAGGCGCCGCGTGGTCTGGGCGTCCACGGGAAGTCGTACGGGCATGACGGAGCTCATCGGATTTCCCTCTGCTTCTTGATCTGGCGGGCGTTGTAGACGACGATCGGCAGCACTAGCAGAAACAGCACCAGGGCGAAGGCGGCTGAACGGCCCTGCTCGAAGTTCTTGAACTGGGTATACATCTCGTTGGCCACGACGCTGGTCTCGTTTGATCCGGCCGTGGTGGTGCGCACAATGTCGAAGACCTTGAGTGAAACAATAGAAATCGTCGTCAGAACGACCACGAGGGCGCTGCGGATGCCGGGAATGGTCACGTTCACGAACTGCTCCCAGGCGTTGGTGCCATCGAGTTCGGCCGCCTCCATCTGCTCGGTCGGTACGCCCTTGATGGCGGCAGACAGCACCACCATGGCGAACCCGGTCTGAACCCAGATGAGAATCACGATGAGAAACAGGGTATTGAACGGCGACACCGAGAGAAAGTCCACCGGCTGCCCGCCGAACATGACCACGAGCTGGTTCAGCAGGCCGATCTGCTCCTGGTCGGCCGGACGGGCCGTGTAGACGAAACGCCAAATAATGGATGCTCCCACCAGGGAGATGGCCATCGGCATGAAGACCAGAATCTTGAAGTACTTCTCACCGCGGCTCTTATCGATGAACACCGCGTACGCGAGCCCGGCGATGGTCGAGATGGTCGGAACGATCAGCACCCAGATAACGGTGTTGAGCACGATGCGCACATTCTCGGGCTGGGTGAAGATCCAGGCGAAGTTGTCCAGGCCAACGAACCGGTCACCGCGAGCGCTCATGAAGGCCTGCACCGTGGTTTGAATGGTCGGAATGACCAGGCCGATGCCGAGCAGGATTAGAGCCGGTGCGAGAAAACCGACCAGCTGGAACAGGTAGCCAGCACCCTTGCGCGCGCGGTAGTCGATGTAGAAGAACCCGAGTCCCAAGACACCGGCCCCAATGATGGCCCAGGTGTAGGAGTTGGCAACCAGCAAGATAAGCAGTGGTGCCAGAACGCAGACGGCAAGACGAATGACCGTGTAAATCCGGCCAGAGCGTGGCGCGATCTCGACAAAAAACAAGATGGCACCGACGACGACACCGAAAGCCAGGATGATGATGGGGACTTGTGCCAGCGCTGGTAATTGCGCCAGCCAGGAGAAGAAAGCGGACATCTGAAACCTTTCGAGTACGACAGTAAATCCTGGTATTCGCTGACAACCGGTGGAGCCGTATCGATAACGCACACCTGCCACGCACGGTGTGCCGCCCGGTATTCGAAGCGGACGGCACACCGTTTTCATGCCTGAGTGATGGCTGTTCCAGCTAGTTGGACGGCCAGCCCGCTTCGATGCTCGTGAGCACCTCGTCGGTCGGCGTGCCGTTGACCCAACTGACGATGCCCTTGAAGAACGTTCCCGCTCCCACGGCACCCGGCATTAGGTCGGAAGCGTCGAAGCGGAACGTGGTTTCCGGGTCCTGCAGGATAGTGATCGCTTCCTGCAGAATGGGGCTTTTTGCGTTCGACGCATCGAGGCCCTTGTTCGCGCTGATCACACCGCCGAGACCGACCCGGCTGTTGGCCCAATCAGCGCTCGAGAGGTATTCCAGCACCTTCTGGGTGTCGGCGTCATCGGAGAATGCACCGACGATTTCGCCACCACCGGTGACCGATTGGCCGCCGGCCTTGACCGAGGGAGTGATGAAGGCCCAGACGTCGGCGTCCGGTCCGACTGTTCCGCCGGCATCCGTGATGAAGCCATCGAAGAAAGAGGCCTGGTGGGTCATTGCGCAGGTGCCGTTGGAAATGGGGGTCGCGACATCTCCGAACGGGGTGCTGATGATCGACTTGACATCGCCATAGGTGGCGTTGACGTAGTTGGGGTTGAGCAGAATTTCACCAACAGAGTCGAAGGCACTCTTGATGGCCGGGTCGGTGAAGGGAATCTCGTTGGCGACCCACTTGTCGTAGGTCTCAGCGCCGGCCTCGCGCAGCACCAGGTCTTCGACCCAGTCGGTGCCCGGCCAACCGGTGGCGTCGCCGGAGCCGAAGCCCGCGCACCAGGGAGCCGCGCCGGTCTTTTCCTGGATGGTCTTGGTAACGGCCAGTAGCTCATCCCACGTGGTGGGGACTTCAACGCCCCACTCCTTGAATTTCGCCGGTGAATACCAAACGAAACCCTTGACGCTGGCCATCAACGGTGCGCCGTACAGCGTGCCATCTACGGTGCCGTAGGCCTTCCAGTCGGCCGACCAGTTCTTGTCAACATTAGCCTCGACGGCCGCCGGGGCCGGCTTGAGGAAATTGCGCGACGCGAGGTCCTTCATGAGGCCAGGCTGCGGGAAGATCGCGATATCGGGAGCGCTTCCGCCCTGCGCCCGAATGGAGATCTGCGATTCGAACTCCTTCGACGATTCGTACTGAATGTCGATCTTGTTGTCTTTCTCCCAGCCGGCCCAGGACTCTTCGAGGAGCGTGGCTTCGGCGTCGGCGATGGTGCTGTAGACGGTGACGACTCCGTCTCCCGCGGCGCCGGACTCGGCGGTGGTGGCGCCGGGGCCGCCGGAACAACCGGCCAAGGTCAGGCCGGCTATCGCCGCCATGGCGATCGGTGCTGTAATTCGACGGTGCAGGGAAGGCCGCATCTTATTTCTCCTCTTTGAGTGGTGCCGGATCAGGTTGTGCACGTTTGAGCTGTGGATGGAGCTGGCGTTACCGAGGTGGGACCAACCGTTGGGACAGGTCTTTTGATCGAATTTCGGGAACCGGTTCCAGACCATAAATTACGTTACCCGTAGCGGGATAGCAAGTCCGGAGATGTAACAAAATGGCAAAGATCAGAGCCATATCATCGACCGATATCAAAGTTTAGCGGCTGCATCGCAGGAGAATCAAGGGATATCATGGAACCGATTCCATGCCCGGCAAACGCACGCTAGGGTATGAGAAGCAGTCACCACAGACGGAGGCACAGATGAGCGCGATCGCCGATGTCGCGCGCCTCGCCGGAGTGGCCAAAGCCACGGCCAGCCGTGCGCTGAGCGGTCGTGGCTATGTCTCCACGGAGACCCGAGCGAAGGTCATCGCTGCTGCCCGGCAAATTGGGTACGTCGCGTCACCGAACGCCGCAAGTCTTGTGACCGGCCGCACCCAGAGTGTCGGCGTGATCATCCCGTACATCAGCCGCTGGTTTTTCGGGGAGGTCCTGGAGAGCCTGGAATTAGCCTTGCTCGAACACGGCTACGACATGACGCTATACAACCTTCCGCCTGCTTCCCCGGAGCGCGACCGGGTCTTTGAGTTCTTCCTGGCCCGCAAACGATTCGACGGCATTATCTCCGTCTGCGTCGCGCTCAGCGAGCAGGAGGTCGACCAGCTGCATCGCCTTCGCCGCCCCCTCGTCGGCATCGGTGGGCCCATCCGCGGCGTGGCCACAATCGAGATCGACGACGTCGCCGCCGCGCGACTCGCCACCGAACATCTGCTCAGTCTCGGGCATCGCGACATCGTGCACGTGGGTGGCAGCCAGGCCGACGAGATGGACTTCGAGGTGCACAGTAATCGGCTGCGCGGCTTTGAGGCCGCGATGACGGAAGCCGGCCTGCCGGTCAGCGGATGCTTCTACTCCTCTGATTTCACCATGCCCGGTGGGTACGCCAGGGGCCTGGCCATTCTCGGAGATCCTCGCCGTCGTCCTACCGCGATCTTCGCGGCGAGTGACGAGATTGCCTTCGGGCTGATTCTCGCGGCCCGCGAGCTAGGTATCCGGGTACCCACCGAACTCAGCGTCATTGGCATCGACGGACATCCGCACTCCGAGATGTTTCGTCTCACCACCCTCGCGCAGCATCCGCGCACCCAGGGCCAGCTCGCAGTGCGCACGCTGCTGGACGGACTCGCCAGCGGGAGCAGCATCGGCGCATCGGCCGTTTTGCCCACCAGCCTGGTCATCCGATCGAGCACCAGTGCGCCGCGCGCGCTTCGCGCCTTGCGGGCCGAATGACAACCGGAACGAGCCCCGGAATCCGCAACCGACCGGGAACCAACCACCATGAATGAATGACGGCGGGTACGACAAAGGGGGCGCCGTCTCCTTACGGAAATGACGCCCCCTGCGCAATGATCGGCACGAAGCCGGTCGGCTACGCCTCAATCAGAGCCCCTCACGGGGCCTAGATTACTTGAGGGTAACGGTGGCGCCGGCCTCTTCGAGCGAAGCCTTGGCCTTGTCGGCAGCGTCCTTGGCAACGCCCTCGAGGACGGCCTTCGGCGCGCCATCGACAACGGCCTTGGCCTCGCCGAGGCCCAGGCTGGTGAGCTCGCGCACAACCTTGATGACCTGGATCTTCTTGTCGCCGACGGCGTCAAGGATGACGTCGAATGCGGTCTGCTCTTCAACCTCTTCTGCAGCAGCGGCGGGGCCAGCGGCTCCGGCAGCGGCGACGGGAGCGGCTGCGGTGACCTCGAAGGTCTCCTCGAACGCCTTGACGAACTCGGAGAGCTCGATGAGGGTCAGGCCCTTGAACTGCTCAAGCAGGTCTTCAGTGGAAAGCTTTGCCATGATGTACTCCTTTTAGTTTCTTAAAAATTCGTGAACCGTGATGCCAGGCAGATGCCTAGTTCGCGGACTCCTGCTTCTCACGCAGCGCGTCGATGGTGCGAACAGCCTTCGACAGCGGTGCCTGGAAGAGATAAGCGGCTCCGAACAGCGATGCCTTGAAGGCGCCGGCCAGCTTGGCCAGCAGCACCTCGCGGGACTCGAGGTCGGCAAGCTTGCCAACCTCCGCTGCGGTGAGCGGGTTACCGTCAAAGTAACCGCCCTTTACCACCAGGAGAGGGTTTGCCTTGGTAAAGGCACGCAGGGTCTTCGCGACGGCGACGGGGTCTCCGTGCACGAAGGCGATAGCGGACGGACCGACAAGTTCCTCGTCGAACGAGGTGATGCCGGCCTTGTTGGCCGCAATCTTGGTGAGCGTGTTCTTTACCACGGCGTACGTGGCGTCCTCACTGATGGACGTACGCAGGCTCTTGAGCTGCGCAACAGTGAGACCGCGGTACTCGGTGAGCAGAACGGCGGTCGAGCTCTGGAATTTCTCCGTAAGCTCGGCGACCGTTGCTTCCTTGTTCGCCATGGTGCTCCTCATTAATAATCATGTGCCGGGTAGCCCGGGGCGCAGACATGAAAAAAGCTCCAGCGCAGGGCGCCGGAGCTTGGGCAACAATCTGAAAGACTGTAACTGAACTTCGAACACCTGCGCGGGCCGTTCACGTGAATGAACCTTCGTCTGCACTTCTGTCTTTCAACATGGCGCAGCAACCGGCGGTCTGTGGCTAGGTTTCAGCATAGGCGAGCGTCTAGCACCGTGCAAATCGAAGAGGATGACACATGGCTGACATCGCGACCCTCTCGGCGGGTGTCGCCATATTCAGCACCTCGGCTGAACACTCCCGACTGACCCGCGTCAGGCCAGCGCGTCAGGCCAGCGCGTCAGGCCATCGGCAGCGAGACGCGGAAGGTTGTCTGGCCGGGCCGGCTGTCGACGGTGACCTCGCCGTGGTGCGCAGCGACGACCGCGGCCACGATGGCCAAACCGAGGCCGGTGCTCCCGGTACTCGGCGTGCCCGCGGCGTTGGCGGCGCGAAAACGTGAGCTGTCACCGCGGGCAAAACGCTCGAACAGGGTGGCTGAAAGCTCCTCGGGAATGCCGGGACCGTCATCCGTCACTGATATCACTGCGCGTTCGTCGTGCTCGTCGAGCGCGACCAGAACCGTGGTGCCAGCATTGGTGTGCACCCGTGCGTTGGTGAGCAGGTTGGCGATCACCTGGCGCAGGCGCGATTCGTCGCCGATCGCCTCGAGGGGTTTGTCGGGCAGGTCGAGGTTCCAGACGTGATCGCGGCCGGCGGCGTGGGCATCGCTGACGGCGTCGACGAGCAGCATGGTGAGATCCACCGGCTGCAAATCAAGCTCGCGGCCCTCGTCGAGGCGGGCGAGCAGCAGCAGGTCTTCGACTATCCCCGTCATGCGCACCGACTCCGACTCGATGCGACCGAGTGCGTGCATCGTGTCGGGCGGCAATTCCTGGCCGCTGCGCCGGGTGAGTTCGGAGTAACCACGAATGGAGGCCAACGGCGTGCGCAACTCGTGGCTCGCGTCGGCGACGAACTGACGCACTCTGCGCTCGCTGGCCTGCCGCGCTTCCAGGGCGCGGTTGACATGGTCGAGCATGCGGTTGAGCGCCGCGCCGACCCGGCCCACCTCGGTGCGCGGGTCGGTGTCCCCCGCCGGAACCCGATCATCGAGGGACACCTCGCCGCGGTCGAGGGGCAGCTGCGCCACCCGAGTGGCCGTCGCTGTCATGCGTTGAAGGGGACGCAGGGCCAGCCGCACCACCCAGGCGGCAATGACAGCGACCACGACAAGCCCCGCGAGCGAGACCAGGCCAATGATCACAGCCAGCTGGGCTGCGGTGGCCGCCACTCCGGTCAGGGGCAAACCGACCAGATAGAGCGTGCCGGAGCGGGACGTCTCGACCTGCACCCGATAGTCACCGAGCTCACCGCCGAGATCGACGGTTACTGGCGCCAACTGGTTGACGTGGTCGGCGAGAAGCTGCACCTGCTGGGTGGTGAGCGCTTCGATCACGCCACTGCGATCGTCGGTGTAGCCGGTAGTGATGGTGGATTTATCGTAGACCAGCGCGAGCAGACCGGGCGGCTGGGCGGGTCCACTGAGAATGCTGTCGGCCGTCGGCGTGCCAAAGTAGCGGCTCCCCGGCAGGTCACCGGAACGATCGCCGTCGTTGTCTCCGACACCGCCCAGCGCAACGCCCGATCGGTCAACGGCGGAGGCCAGCTGCACGTCGAGGCGATCAAGCAGGGAGGCGCGCAAAATAACCACGCTCACCACGCCGATCGTGAGGCTCACGAGCGCGAGCAGCCCGACCACAGTGAGTACGAGACGCCGCTGCAGAGTCCAGGGCGAGCGGTGTCGGCTGAGGCGGCGCGGCATCCGCTGCTTGGTCATACCGTCTTCAGCATGTAGCCGGCGCCACGCACCGTGTGGATCATCGGCTCCCGGCCGGCATCGATCTTCTTGCGCAGGTAAGAAATGTAGATCTCGACAACGCTCGACTTGCCGCCGAAGTCGTAGCTCCAGACCCGGTCGAGAATTTGCGCCTTGCTGAGTACCCGGCGCGGGTTACGCATGAGAAAACGCAGCAGTTCGAATTCGGTCGCGGTCAGTTCGATGGCTTCGCCATCGCGGAACACCTCATAACTGTCTTCGTCGAGGGTGAGGTCGCCGACGTTGATGCGGGGGTCGGTTGAGTCAGCAACGGCGAGGGTGGAGCGGCGAATAAGGCCGCGCAGCCGAGCGACGACTTCCTCGAGGCTGAAGGGTTTGGTGACGTAATCGTCGCCGCCGGCGGTGAGCCCCGCGATGCGGTCGTCGAGCGAGTCCTTGGCGGTGAGAAAGAGCACGGGAGTCTCGTAGCCGTCGGCGCGCACCCGCTGCAGCACCTGCAGGCCATCGATGTCGGGCAGCATGATGTCGAGCACGATGGCGTCCGGCCGAAATTCGCGGGCGATAGTCAGCGCCTGACGGCCTTCGCCGGCGGTGCGCACCTCCCAGCCTTCGTAGCGCAGGGCCATCGAGAGCAGATCGGTGAGCGTGGGCTCGTCATCAACGACCAGAACCCGAATGGCACTGCCGTCGGCCTTGGTCAAGCGCGGGCCGTGGCCCGTGTGGGTGCTCTCACGTGTGCTCATTCTGATGAGTATCCGGCAGTTGCCTATGAACGCGCTATGGGTGCACCGTCGGATACCTGTGGCCCGATTAGCCGTTCAGGGCAGCCAGCAAGGCTGGCGCTGGCACGAACGCCGCGCCGGCGAAGAGTCGCTGGCAGCCGTCGAGCTCGACCTGGATCGGACTGCCCAGCCGGGTGCCGACGCGCTGGGGCCAGAGCACGGCGAATCGGGTGAGGTCGGCCGTGCACTCGGGGGCGGGCAGAGCGGATGCTGCGGCCGGAAGCAGCGCTGCGGCATCCGCTGAAAGGGTGGTCGCGCTTTCGAAGGTACCGAACTGCAGGCTAAGCATGGAGCCCAGCGCGTCGTCGCTGAATTCCATGCCGTCAACGTCCCTCAGCTCCCTCAGCTCCCTGGGCTCGGATTCGGCGGCCGGGTCCACCGTGTAGAAGCAGACGCTCGCGCCGTCGACGCCGTCGTAGGACACAATCTCTGCCGGGGGCACGGGAACCGGCAGGACGTTTTCGCCGACCTCACCGGTGGTGACGTTCGTCTGCAAGCCGGTGACGCCGAACTGCAGCGATTGCTCAGGCGTGCCCGCACTCATGACGCAGCCGGCGTCGAGGGCCGGGCGGGTGACCTCCAGTACGAGTGGCAGTTTTACCGTGTCGGTCAGCGCGAGCTTCTCGAGCGCTGTCCACGTCGCCCGCTTGGTCTTGCCGCAGGCGGTGCTCGGCCAGGCCGCCCGCATCGCCTCACCCGCAGCGTTTTCCAGCCAGAGTTCCGGCACGAACTCCATATCGGCCGTGCAGGCCTGATTGAACCCGGCCTGGTCGCTGGGTTCGGCGAGCGCCGACAGTAGCGGGCCGAAGTCTCCGGTGCGGGTCTCGACCGTCACGGCTGCCCAGCGGCCCTGATCGTCGTCGACGCTGCCGAACAAAGTACAGAGGTGCACCGCGACCGGTTCGAAATCGGTCGGAACCATGCCCGGCTCCGGGGCGTCGGGGTGCGTGGCCGTCAGATCGGTTTGGGGCAAAGCGCCTTCCCGAAAAACCATCCAGTTGTTCTTGAGGTTGGGCGCCTGGCAGTCGACGTCGGCGACGAGCTGCGCCACTGGAGTGCCAGTCGCAGCCGGATAGCCGGGGAGGCCGGCGCATCCGCTGAGCAGCAGGGCCAACGTGACGGCCCCGGCGAGTGTGAATCGAGCGGGAAGCTGCTGCGCCATTTGTTCCCCCGATTGGTTGCCGTCGTCTCAGGCTAGCGAACCCAGGTCTCGTCGCGATAACAATTCTCACGGCAGCGGATGCGTGGCTACGGCTGGGCAGGCGGGCCTGGCGTCGGCCGCACATGCGGCCGGCAATCAGACCGCGCCCGTGGCGGTGGCGCGCCGACCGGCCCCGCGGGCACACAATAGAGGAGTGCCAAATTCCACGCTGTCCCTCTTCGATCTGGACCAGTCTTCGGCGCACCCCGCTGTATTCGCTGTACTGGCGGCAGCGGAACGGCCACCAGCACCGGCGCCGCACACTCTGCGCATCGTCGCCGACTCCACCGACCGGGTGGCCTGGCTGCGCGCGCGCAACCAGGGCATCACCGCAACGGATGTCGCCAAACTGTCGACCCCGAAATCCATCGTGAACGCCGCGCACGACAAAATGCACGGTACGAGTTTCTCCGGCAACAGCTACACCGACCATGGTCGCGCCCGAGAACCCGTCATAGCCGCCTGGGTTCTGGAGAACTACGGCATCGAGCCGAGCACGAACCTGTTTCGGTCGCTCGGGCATCCGCGACATCTGGCGACCCCCGATGGCGTCGGCGTTGTAGCCGGCGGCGACCTGCACCTGGCCGAGATCAAGACCACGAGCAAGCCGTGGCGCAGCATTCCCCGCAGCTATCTGCGGCAGGTGTGGTGGCAGCAGTATGTGCTCGGTGCCGACCGCACCCTGCTGGTCTGGGAAGAACACCTCGACTTCGTACCGGTGGCGGCCGTGCCCGAATGTCGCTGGATCGAGCGGGACGAGGACCAGATCGCCATTCTGGTCGGGCTCGCCAATGCCCTGATCGACAATCTCGACGAGCAGGCCCGCCGCTAGCCTCCCTCTTTTCGGGGACGGGGCCCAGGCCCCGTCCCCGGGCCCAGGTTATAAACTGGGCCCGCGTTCCGGGCCCGGGCCCCGTCCGCAGTGCAGGGGCAGCGAATGCAGCAGAATGGGGAGCATGGCTCCTGAATTCGAACTGCCGCAGACCATGCGCGCCCTGGTTATCGACGAGACCGGCGCCCCCGAAGTGTTGCACCTGGCCGATCGAATGCTGCCACGCCAGATTGTCGACGAGGTTCTCGTCAAGGTCATCGCGGCCGGCCTCAACCCGATCGACGCCAAGACGCGCTCCGGCACGGGTGTCGCGGCCGCCATCGAGAGCTACCCGGCCATTCTCGGCAACGATTTCAGCGGAATCGTCGTGCGCGCTGCCTTCGAGGCCGCGCCACTCCAGCCGGGCGATGCCGTCTACGGCATGGGCCGGGTTCCGCGCATCAGCGGCAGCTTCGCCGAGTACGTCTCGGTGTCGAGCCTGAGCGTCACCCGAAAACCGGCCCGGCTCAGTCACGCCGAGGCGGCCGCGGTTCCCCTCGCGGCCCTGACCGCATGGGGCATGGTCAAGCTGGCCGGAGCCGCCCCCGGGCAGCGCATGCTCGTGCACGCCGCCAGCGGCGGCGTCGGCCACTTCGCAGTGCAGTTCGCCCGGGTTCTCGGCGCCCACGTGACCGCTACGGCATCGACCCGCAACCTCGACTTTCTGCGCGAGCTCGGCGCCGACGAGGTCATCGACTACACGACAACGCGCTTCGAAGACGTGGTCCACGACCTCGACTCGGTCATCGACCTCATTGGCAACGTGCACGACAATACCGGCACCCGTTCCCTCGCTGTGCTCCGCCCCGACGGCCTGCTCGTGAACGCGCCGACCGGCAGCTGGCCAACCTTGGCAGCGGATGCCGCAGCAGCAGGACGACGCGCAACCGGTTTCAAGGTGTCTCCCGACGCACGCGTGCTCGACGAAATCTCGGCACTGCTCGACGCGGGTATCGTACGGGTGCACGTCGACTCGGTGTTCGACCTCGCCGACGGTGCCGCGGCCCATCGGCTGCTCGAGGAGGGTCATACCCGCGGCAAGATCGTGCTGCGCGTGTCTTAATCGTCAAGCGATTGGCCGGCTATCACGAGCGCTCAGCCGCGCCTGCCCTCGTCGCGCCCGCGATGCCCGGCTCGCTGGCATCGGCTGCCCGCGAGCGAGTTCGTCTGCGGTCAAGCACACCTCCGGCGACCATGAATCCGGCATAGCCGAAAAGCGCGACGGTCAACACGGGGATGATCCAAGCCCGGTTCGCCCCGTTGAGCACGTTGTTGACGTAGCCGACATAGGGCACCGCGTACCAGAGCCGGCCCTGAACCTGCTCGGCCAGCACCGGATCGTCGTCGGGCGCGCTGTTGTTGTCACCCTGCACGATAAAAGAACGCGACCCGTCTGAGCTCGACGTGATCGAAATGATGCGGTGCGTCACGACCTTGGCATCATTCGACACCATTTGATAAGTGACGACGTCGCCGATGCGCAGCGCCTCGGCGGCGACCGGGCGCACGATGACCAGAGTGCCCGGTGGAAGCCCCGGCGCCATGGAGCTGGTCAGCACGGTCAGCGGGGTCGCGCCGGTCATTTTGGGAATCACCACGAGCAGCACCCCGAGACCGACGACGAGCAGGAGCAGGGCCGCGCTGAGCGCCAACCCGAGGTACCGCCAGATGCTGCTCTCGGGGGGAGCGGGCGAGGCGGCTGCAAATTCCTGGGGTCGGTCGACAGGCGCGAGTGTCTGATGTCCGGTCACGGCTCGCGCCGACGCCGGGTGACGAGAAGCCCGCCGACACCGAGCATCAGCCCTCCGCCGATGAGCGCGGGAATGGGCAGGTCGACACCGGTGCGCGGCAGGGCAACCGACCCGAGCGGCGCCGCAAGCCCTGCCCCTGCCGTTGCCGTTGCCGTTGCCGGGATCAGAACGCCGTCGTCGTCGCACGCCGAAGGCCCAAACGGTCCGGCCTCTCCATCGCGCAGGGCGACCAGGATTCCCAGGTCGGTGCTCGTGTTTTGGGCGGTCAGCCCGGTCACGTTCATCATCTCGATGGTGATTGCAACTCGCAGGGTTGCTCCGGCGGCGAGAGGCTGGGCCGGCGTGAGTACCGCACAGTTCTCACCGCTCCGCAGTGGAACGGTCGTCACGATGTGGGACGCGACGTCGTGGACGCTCAGGGTGAGGTATTCCGTCAGATCAGCGGATGCCTCGCCTGGCTCGCGCAGGCTCAGCCGCACGTTCGCGGGCGCCTCGCTCGGGTTCTGAATCCACAGCTCCGACCGCATCGACCCGCCAGGAATCAACGTGCCGAAGGAGTCGAACAGCCCGGCAGGCAGGCTGCCGGCAAAATGCACTCCGTCGCTGCTGACCCGCACGTCGGTTGCTGCCCCGCGGTTGGCCGTGTCGTTCAGCGCAGCACGCGCAGGAGTGGCGGCCCCAGTAATCGCGAGGAGCAGCAGCACGCCCGCTGCCCAGCGCGCTCCGATCAGGTATCCGCTCATGGTGCCACCTCGACCAAGGTGAATTGCTGGTCGTCCTGGATGGGAATCGTGGTGTCGCAGGACTGCATGGTGAGCGCGGCACCCGAAGCGCCCGATTGCATACAGTGTTTACTTACCTGCATGCTGCGAATCTGGAACGCCCCGGTCGTGTCATCAACACTGATGAGAGCGAAGTGTCGCTCCAATCTCTGTGGTCCGCCATCTTCGACGCTCAGTGTCACGTCGGACGAGCCCTGCTTCTTAGCCCTGGAATCCCACACCCTGGCGTTCGTTTTTGCGTTGACCGTGTAAGCGCCTTCTGCATCCGCGACGAAGCGAAAGCTCGATGATGAGGCCGTCGAGCACAGCGTCGTTGCAAGCACTCTGCCTTCTTCCTGCGGAGCTGCGGCATCGACGCAGCTTCCGTCTGCGGTAACGACGTGGTACCAGGTATTCGGCGCCGGCACCTTTCTATCCGTCGTGACAGCGAGCACGTTCGAGGCTGCCAGACGGTTGTCGTCGCCATCCACTGAATACACCGTGTAACCGTAGGCAGTATTTGCCGTCAGGCCCGTGTCCGTGAAGGTGGTTGCGGTCTGCGCCGACGATACTGCCGTACTACCTTGATACAGCTGGTATCGCGTCACGGATTTATCGTCGGGTGCATCCCAGCTCAACGAGATAGAGCTGGCCGTCTTCTTGACCGCCGCCAGCGACCGCGGAGCGGTGTCGGCCACCTTCTGCACGATTGTCAAGGTCGTCACCGGTGAGGTCCAGTTGTCGGCACGCGCTTGCAGATCCATTCGCGCCGTCATCGTCGTGCCGGGCGCGTTCCCAGCGGCCGCGCTGGTGATCGCGGTCTGCACGCAATAGCGCGCCGAAGCCCCCGGCGCCAAAGAGCCGCTGAGTGTGAGTCCACTCGCCCAGGTGCTGCTTCGCGTGCCGGTCGACGGCGTCGAAGCGCAGGTATCGGCCGCGTCAATCGCCCAGGTGCGCACGGTGATCGCCTCGGCGAACGAGGCCGGGGTAGACGAGGCTGAGCCGAGCACCAAACTGTAGCTGGCTGGCACACCTTCGTTGGATACCGTAATGAGCTTCGTGGTCGAGAGGGCGGTGGACGTGTACGTCGTCGCGAGTTCGGCAAACCCCGCCTGGCTGATCGTCACCGCGCCCGACCGAACGGATGCCGTGGGATGGACCGCCGCGGCGGTCCAGAGGGCTTGGGCAATTCCAGAGCCTGAGAGAGTCAAAAAGACAGCGCTCGCGATCGTGAGGGCTGACCGCGTAGCGGGCCAGCGAGGCCGGGATGCGTGTCGGTGAGCAGTCGGGAGTCTTGTTCTTAGTCGCAGGGAACGCGAGAAGTGACGATGCAATTTCACGGGCTAGACCTGTCGTCCATCAATTAAAAGTCCGAAACTGGTCGCAGCCTGGGATTGGCTGGCGCTCGGGGCATCCGCTGAAAGCACCACCGAGACGCAGAGCATTGCCGTAGCCCCCGGGGCGAGGATCGTACCGAGCTCGGCAACCGGCGCGGAACGGAAAGTACCGGTAATGGTCGGTGTCAGGCTCGACGTGCACTCGCTCGCCGCCGACACTGTTCGAGCACCTACGATCAAGTCCTCAGACAATGCGGTCTGGGCCGTCGGCGGCGTCAGTCCAAAAAGCCGAAGCGCGAGCGACACAGTGCCGTCGTTTCGCACTTCGACCGTGCCAACATTTCTCGCTCCCGGATACAGCTGGGCGTCCGACAGCACGAGGGGTGACGTGATGCTGACGGCTGCCGATCCAGCCTGAATGGTCACCGTCTGACCGGCCGAGGCGCTTGAGTTGAGAAGGGCATAGGTTCCGCCAACAGCGGCCGTCGCCAGCAGGGTAGCACCCAGAATGGCCGCGCTTGCGAGTAGATATGTTTTCAAAAGATCACCGGCTTTCGCGAATCGAAAGGACACTGCGTGCTGGCCATTTTCGGGGTGCCCCTCGTCGGGTGGTGGACACCGCGGCACAGACCGGTTACTGCTGGGTGAGCGTGACCGCCATGTCTTGCAGGGCGACCGAACCGAGCATCATGGTGTTCTCAAGACCCAAGGCGCCGTTCGGGAACGTGATCGTCACCTCGACGGTGACGTCTTCATCGACCACTCCCGTTCCGGGCGTGACGACATATTTCGTCGGACCGGTGGTCACCGTCCGGTAGGCCTCGAAGTAGTTGTCGCTGATTCCAGTACCATCCGCTGTCAAGACCGCGGTCCCGACGAGATACTCCGCGAGATTGACATCGGCAGGAACACTCGTCTCTGAAGCGACAATCGAACCCGGGGCAAGCGCCAGCTCGGCGACGAGGTTATCGCCACTGGCCGTGATGTGCATGGACTTGGTGTATACCAGCACATCACCGGGCGAGGCTTTGAAATTGGACAACACAGGGATCGCCCTGCCTGCGGCGGTTCCGTCCTTCACGATCCAGGTTCCTACGGCTTCGACGCCGTCGACCATGCTGGGGGCAACGGCTAAGTTTCCGGCAACAATCGTGCCGCCGGGAACCTCCGCCGAGGAGTTCCACAGTGCGAAAGTCGTGCCGCCGCCGAGTAGCAGGGTCAGGCCGGCAGCGCCGGCAATCGCGCCTTTGGTGAGCTTGTTCATGAGTAAAACCCTTCGAGAACTGGTCTGAAAACTTCGGGTGATCGCAGGCCAGAAATCGGCAGGCGTGGAGCAACGGTAAGAAAACCCGCCACGTGGCCGGCGTGGGGTAAGCACGCCGTCGTTGCGGCTGGCGGCCAGGGCTCTGGGTATCAAGCCATGAATTGCGACAACTCGCCGATGATTTTTTCGGCTGTAGCGCCATCCGCGATTCACACACTAGATGGGACAGACGGATATGTCTGTCCTGCTCAAACCCCCAGAATAGGGAATGAGACTTTTAAGCGAATACGGTGCTTTTGTCTAGCATTCAGAGAATTTTGGGCAGATTTTCGTAGTTTTTTATAGACATACCGAGGTTTTAGCGTCTTAGATGCCTCGGCGAGCCATAGGAGACCAGACCGATACAGAGCGTTCTACCTCCGAATTGGTCTACTCGCTGTAAGGGTCCACACTGGAGTTCTCAGGAGGAGACGCCCATGACTGCACCCCCCGCCATCACCCCCCAACCCGACGAGCCCGCCGGCCCCGTCATCGTCTGGTTCCGCGACGATCTGAGGGTCGCCGACCATCCGGCCCTGCACGCCGCTCTGGCCCGTCAACGACCGATCGTGGCCGTGTACGTGTTTGACGACGAATCTCCCGGCGTGCGTCCGCTCGGAGGTGCGGCACGCTGGTGGCTACACCAAAGCTTGCGATCTCTCGCTGCGACCCTCGAAAAGCTCGGCGGGCGCCTCATCCTGCGCCGGGGTGCTGCGGCCGCAATCATCGCCCAGATCGTGCATGACACGGATGCCGCGGCGGTCTTCTGGAATCGCCGCTACGGCGAGGCAGAACGCACGATCGACACCGCGATCAAGGCCGAGCTGCGCGGGCGCGGCGTGGACACCCATAGTTTTGCGGGTTCGCTCCTGTTTGAACCCTGGACGGTTCAGACCGGACAAGGCGGCCCTTACTCGGTTTTCACGCCGTTCTGGCGTTCCTGCACAGCAGGCCCGCCGCCGCGCGCGCCATACCCGGCGCCCACCAGCATTGCCAGCTCGACGGGCGGCAACGCGGCAGACGGCCTCGACTCCGACAACCTGAACGACTGGGGCCTCGAGCCCAGTGCGCCCGACTGGGCCGCCGGGCTGCGCGCCGCCTGGACGCCGGGCGAGGCATCCGCTCAGAAAATGCTCGAGCGCTTTCTCGCCGAAGCGCTCCCTCGCTACGCCGCCGAACGTGACGAACCGGCCCAGAACGCCACGTCGCGCCTGTCACCTTACCTGCGCTGGGGCGAGATCAGCCCGCATCAGGTTTGGGCCGCCACGCAGCAAGCTCAACGTGGACTCTCCGGCCCGGCACTGACGAGCGCGACCCGATTTCTCACCGAGCTCGGCTGGCGCGAGTTCACCTACCACGTGCTCTTTCACGCCCCCGATCTCGCGACGAAGAACCTGCGCCCCGCCTTCGATGCTTTCCCGTGGCCCCCGGTCGACGAGCGTGCACTCGCCGCTTGGAAACAGGGCCGCACCGGCTTTGCGCTCGTCGACGCCGGGATGCGCGAACTGTGGCGCACGGGAAGCATGCATAATCGGGTACGCATGGTTACCGCATCATTCCTGATCAAGAATATGTTGGTCGACTGGCGCGAAGGAGAGCGCTGGTTCTGGGACACCCTGGTCGATGCCGACGCTGCGAGCAACCCCTTCGGCTGGCAGTGGGTGGCCGGCTCCGGAGCGGATGCTGCGCCCTACTTTCGCATCTTCAATCCCAATCTGCAGGCAACCAAGTTCGACCCGCACCAGCAGTACATCCGGGAATACGTGCCCGAGTACGGCACGGATGCCTATCCGGAACCGCTCGTCGACCTCGGCGAAACACGCCGAGCCGCCCTCGCCGCCTACGAGAGGGTCAAGGCCCAATCAGCAAACTAGGCGACCTGAACGGCTGCGGCTGCTGTCTTCTCCGTGGAACCTTTGGTTCGTTTTGCCTCGGGTTTCTCTTCGGACGAGCTGACGTACCACAGGCTCAGCACACACATGATGAGGGAGCCGAGGGCGAGCGGGTTCTGTAGGTAGACCACGAGATAGCCGAGATTGGGAACGAAGGCGGTCATACCGCCGATGACATCAGATCGGGGCACAGTGAACGGGTCGTCCGCATCATTCGCGTCGCCCTTGGTGGTGAGGCTCGTATCGTCATTGACGGCCACGAGTCGGTGCGTGGTGCGATCACCGTGACGCCGAAAGGTGATGACCTGCCCGACTTCATACTGGCCGGCCTCTACGATCACCACGCTCGCCGGCGAAATGGTGGGCGCCATCGACCCGGTGCGCACGACGTAGGCCCGATAAGGCAGCGCGCCCGTCGCGATCAGTGCTACCGGAGTGAGGACGGCAGCCAGCACGAGCAGCAGAATCACGGTGCCTTTGAGTCTCTTCACGGTGCGTCTTTCGCCTGGAAAATGGAATGAAAAATGGCTCGGACGCCGCTACCCGGCAGTGACGTCCGAGCCACTTCATCGAGCCCTACTTGCCCGGCTTCTGTCCGACCTGCGTCGCGACGAGCTGATATGGAAGGCCGTTATGAGCACCTACCGCGTTCGGCGTCTGAGCCGTCTTCACCGGGTAGGAGTTCCAAACTCCGCCGCCCAGCTTCGACTGGCCAGACATCTTTGCCGCATATCCGAAGGTGAAGGAGACAGAGCCGACAGCTGTCGGTGCCAGGTTCGATTCCAGCTTGATCATCTTCGGCACCGGCCAGCATCCGGTTGGCGCGAGAGTCCCACAGCTCGGCTTTTCAATGTCATCCAGGTCATCGCTGAGGTTGGCGGAGTCAAAGAGTGCCTTGCCGTTCGCAGCCACGTGAAACTCGCCATAGGTCCCGAGGTCGTTCAGAGCGTGGAGAGCATCCTTGTCGTTGAACACAACCCAGACGTCTTGAGCGTTCAGACCCGTGTTCACGTAGCGCGACGCAACGGTCTGGGTCGTTCCCGGCAGCAGGTTTGTGTAGGCCAGATTGAGCGAATCGGTACCGGTGCCGTCAGCGCCGGCGATCTTTATCGAGCCGACGGTGCCACTCACTTCACCCTGCGCGGTGTCACTGAAGTACGCACCGGTCGGCCCCAACGCCGCGAGCGCCATGGTCAGCGCCACGGCGACGCCCCCGGCCCCAATGATGGCTTTCTTGCGGTTTAACATAAGTTTCACGTCAGTCTCATCTCAAATTGTCAGTTTTAGAGGCAATAATGAAAGGCTTTCACTATCCCCATCCAGAACCCTAGGGTCGAGCATCTCTCATGTATGCCCCCCATTGGGTATCGCTGACCCCCAATCTGAGGGCCGGGACGTCTGCCGACGGCGGCACTCAAAACGAGCCCGCAACGGATAGAGATAGATTTTTTAGCTTCGTTCGTCGGCATCCACGCCAGAATCAGCGGCAGCCGAGTCGCGCGTCGCCCCGCCCGACTGGCCAGCTCTGTGCCGCTTGCGCACGCTGCCCACGACGCCGGCCACAATCGTGTAGCCCGCGTAGGCGAACAGCAATGAAGCAGCCACCGGAATGAGCCAGGCCCGGTTGGCGCCATTGACCGCATTATTGACGTAGCCAATCAGCGGAACGGAGTACCAGAGCCGGCCTTGAATCTGCCCTTCGAGCACGGCGGACGCATCGGCCGCACCGTTGTTGTCCCCCTTCGTGACGAACGTGCGCTCATTCGCCGTCATATTGATCGCGATGACGCGGTGGGTAACGACGCCGGGTTTTCCCGTCTCCATTTGGTAGGTGATCACGTCACCCAGGGCCACGTCTTCAACTGCAACGGGCCGAACGATGATCAGCGTGCCGGGTGGAAATCCCGGCTCCATCGAGCTGGTGAGCACGGTGAGCGGGATCGACCCAGTGACCTTCGGCACGACGATCAGCACGGCGGCGAGACCGATTACCAAAAGGAATACGGCCAGACTCAATGCGAAACTAATCTGGCGCCACAGGCCAGCGGCCTGCTTGACCGGTTTGGGCAGTGGATGCCGGTCGGCGGGGAGATTCACGCTCACAGCTGCTGGTTTCACCCGACTCCCCTTCGTGAGCGCTCAGTGGTAACGTGCGGCTACGGGGTCTGCGTGAGGATCACGCCGAGATTGGACAAGAGGGCCAGTGCGTTCTTCGCGTCGTCGTCGTCGACGCCATCAAAGCTCTCCAGGAATTCGATCATGACCGTAACGTGGAGCATGTGGTCGCCTTCGCTCAGGTCGAACCGGGTTTGATCGTCGCTGAAGGCGTGGGAGACGTATATTGCGTCGCCGATGTCCACCGACACAGTGGCCGTCTTGTGGAGGAGTTTTTGAAGCGCCTTGCTGGCATCAGAGTTTTCAGAGCTGATCGAGCCGTGGTCGATAGCTAGTCGCGCGTGGAGGTTGTCACCTCGTGCTGTCACGTCGAGGAACGATGTGTACGTGAGGACGTCCCCGGGCACGATCTTATAGTCAGTCATATTGATCTCGGCGCCGTACTGGTCGGTCCAGAAAACAACGTCCTCAGTCTCAACCGTCAGCGTGCCGGCAGTGAGGGGAGCGCCGGCAATGGCCGCAGAGCTATTCCAGAGCGCGAAGGTTCCCGCCCCGCCAAGAAGAAGTGCAATACCAGTAGCGCCGGCGATCGAACCGGTGAGGATCCGCTTCATAAGAAATCTTCCATTCCAAAATCGAGGTGAACCGAGGAGATCTCTCTACCGTTTGCCGCGCGGAGACCTTGGGGAGCGCAAGACGGCACCGGGGTCCCCGCCCGAGGAGGGAACGCCCCTGTCGGCGGGTCCCAAACCTAGGGAAAAGTAGGTCTTGGCGTTCTGCGTCGATGCCGGCGACAGTTGTTCAATCGCCGATTTTTATTTTTGAACGACATTCCGGCCAACCGGAGTCCACGGGGAGAGTCGCGCTCGCACCTGCGATTTCACGCGACTCTCCTTTCGTGGAGCGCCGAGGTCCTAGGGGGTCTGCGTGAGGGTGACGTCGAACTCGGACAGATCGACGCTCCCGGCCTGCGCATCGTCGTCACCTTCGACATCGCTCGGGAAGTGGACCGTGACAGTCACGAGGTACTCCTGAGTCCCGTCCGACGCGTTGACTGCAAAGGGACCGTCCGCGGCGGGGCTCTCCACCGCTACCCCGTCAACATCGGTGGTGAGCGTGGTCGTCACCTTGAGAGCCGCGTTTAGCGCCACGTCCTGTTCGGCGGTGCCGTCGCTGGCCGCGATCGAGCCTTCGGGGACGTTCAGGTTCGCTTGAAGGTTGTCGCCCTGCGCGTTCACAGTCAGTGCGGTGGCATAGGTGAGCGTGTCGCCTGGAACAATGAAGTACTCTGTCGGGTCGATGGGGCCCGCACCGTCACTCCAGGTGCCCTCCGATGCTTCGACCGTCAGCGTGCCAGCGGTGATGGTTGCACCGGCGATCGCCGCGTCGCCATTCCACAGCGCGAAGGTTCCCGCGCCGCCAAGGAGAAGAGCAACGCCGGCAGCGCCAGCGATGGATCCTTTGAGCATTTTGTTCACGATTGTGCCTCTCAATTGTCAGTCCCAAGGTGAGATGATGAATTTTATTCATCATCTATATTCAGAACAATAGAGATGAGAGATTCTCATGTATACCCCCGTTGGGTGGCCAAGCCCCCCCAGACTGGGGGATGGAACGATGGGTCTTCTTTCACGAAAAACGGGCAGACAAGTACTTCACCCCTGTGATGATGCCGGGGTGAAGTACTTGTCTGCCCGTTTTCGCGAACGTCGAATGAGTTAGAAGAAGCGGGCGTACGCTCCGACCGTCAGGAAGGTCGGAAACTCGGGCTCGAGCGCTGAGGTACGCAGCACCGTGAGTGCGTCGTCGAAGCGGTCGGTGGGCGTACGCTCGAGGCCGTCGACGATCTCGTCGAGCACCTCTTCAACCCAGTCAGAGTCGATCCGGCGCCCCTCGGCGGTGACCGAGTTCTCGTGGATCCACTGCCAAAGCTGCGAACGGGAAATTTCCGCCGTAGCGGCGTCTTCCATCAGGTTGTCGATCGCCGCGGCGCCGACCCCACGCAGCCAGGACTCGATATACCGCAGAGAGATGAGTACGTTGCCCCGCACGCCCGCCTCGGTGATCTGGCCGCCGACCGACGCAACGTCCAGCAACTGGGCGGCTGTCACGCTCACATCGGGGCGGGTGCGCTCGAGTTGGTTCGGGCGGTCGCCGAGAACCGTGTCGAACTCGGCCTGAGCGGTCGGGATCAGGTCGGGGTGGGCAACCCAGGAACCGTCGAAACCGTCGGTGGCTTCACGCTTCTTGTCCGCGGCGACCTGGGCGAGAGCCTGATCGGTGACCGCCGGATCGCGGCGGTTGGGGATGAAGGCGCTCATCCCGCCGATGGCGAAGGCTCCGCGACGGTGGCAGGTGGCGACGAGCAATTCGGTGTACGCCCGCATAAAGGGCACTGTCATGGTGATCTGCTTGCGGTCGGGAAAAACAAAGCGGCTGCCCCGGGACCGGAAAGTCTTGATGATGCTGAAGATGTAGTCCCAGCGTCCGGCATTCAGACCGGCGCAGTGGTCGCGCAGTTCGTAGAGAATTTCTTCCATCTCGAAGCCGGCCTGGATCGTTTCGATCAGCACCGTGGCACGGATGGTGCCGTGCTCGATGCCCAAACGCTCCTCGGCGTAGGTGAAGATGTCGTTCCAGAGGCGCGCTTCCTTGTGGCTCTCCAGCTTGGCCAGATAGAAGTACGGGCCGGTACCGTTCTCAATGAGCTTCTGAGCGTTGTGAAAGAAGTACAGCCCGAAGTCGATGAGGCTTCCCGAGGACTTCATACGGCGGTTGGCGCGATCAACGAAGGTGATGTGCTTTTCAACGAGGTGCCAGCCGCGCGGACGCACCACGATGGTCGGCGTCGACTCGTTCGTGACCTCGTACTTCTTACCTTCGGGGCTTGTGAAGCTGAGCTGACCGCGCACCTGATCGAACAGGGTCAGCTGGCCCTCGATCACGTTGGTCCAGGTCGGGCTTGTGGCGTCCTCCTGGTCGGCGAGCCAGACCTTGGCGCTCGAGTTGAGGGCATTGATAGCCATCTTGCGGTCGGTCGGGCCGGTGATCTCCACCCGGCGATCCTCCAGGCCAGGTCCGGCTCCGGCAACGCTCCAGGTCGGGTCCAAACGGATACTTTCGGTTTCGCTGAGAAACCGGGGGTCGCGACCATTCGCGGTATCCACTCGAGTTTGCAGCCGAGCGGCGAGCAGGTCGTGTCGGGTTCCGGCGAAACGCTCGTGTAGCTCGGCGAGAAATTCGAGGGCATCCGGGGTGAGGATCTCGTCGTAGCGGTCTCCGAGCGGGCCAGTGACCTCGAGGTGCGGACGAATCGTGGCGAAGCTGCCGGTGCTCGTCTTCACGGTAGCAGAGCTGACCGCCTGATCGAGGGTGGGATTCGGGGTGTTCATGATCTGGCTCCTTGCGAAAGTAGGTGGTAGTGACAGCGGTCGAGCCATTGGTGCGGTTCGCCCGATCTCAGGTGGCGGGAGGGTGGAGCTGTTCTGCTTCGGCCGAATGAGCGAGTGTAGGGGTGTGCCATCACGATTCGACAGCGGTACTTGCCTGTGCCTTTACTCTGCCCGACCGGGGCCGGGTCAAACCATAATAATTGGGCAGAAGAAACCTTGTTCTTCTGATTGTGGAAACTTTTGCGATCTGCGACACTGACGTTATGGTCCCCGCAGAAGCCCTCGCCGCGCTCTCCTCTCTCAGCAGTGATGAACCGGAACTTGACGCGCTCACGCTGGGGCGTCGTATCCGGGAGCTGCGTACCGCGCGGCGCATGACGCTCGACGCCCTCGCTGCCGCGATCGACCGCGCACCGTCGCAGGTGTCGATGATGGAGAACGGCAAGCGCGAACCGCGTCTCTCCATGCTGCGCACGATCGCCCTCGCCCTCGGCACCACCGTCGAGGATCTGATGCGAACGGATGCCCCCTCCGAGCGTGCTGCCCTGGAAATCTCGGTCGAGCGCGCCCAGCGCGGGCCGGTATTCCAGGCCCTGGGACTCCCCCGCATTCGAGTGAGCAAAGGCCAGAGCGACGAAACACTGCAGACCATCCTGAGCCTGCACAATGAAATCGACCGGCTCAACCGCGAACGCGCGGCGACTCCAGAGGAGGCACGACGGGCCAATTCAGCGCTGCGCCAGATCATGCGTCAGCAGGATAACTACTTTCCCGAGCTGGAGGCGCAGGCCCTCGAGCTGCTTACCGCAGTCGGGCACTCCGGCGGTCCGGTGTCGCAGCAGCTCGTCGCCGACATGGCCACCCACCTGGGTTTTTCGCTGCACTATGTGAACGATTTACCACACTCCACCCGGTCGGTCACCGACAAGCGCAACGGGCGCATCTACCTACCCACCCAGCATTCGGCATCGCGAGATTCCCGCTCGCCGATCGTGCAGGCCTTCGCAAGCCACCTCTGCGCGCACGAAGAGCCGAAAAATTATGCTGAATTTCTACGCCAACGGGTGGAAACCAACTATCTCACCGCCGCTATCCTGCTGCCAGAGCGGGACGCGGTGCGCATGCTGACCGAGGCCAAAACCCTGCGGCGCATCTCCATGGAAGACCTGCGTGATGCCTTCGCGGTCTCCTACGAGACGGCCGCTCATCGCTTCACCAACCTTGCTACGGCGCGGCTGGACATTCCCGTGCATTTCATGAAGGTGCACGAGTCCGGCACGATCATCAAGGCCTATGAAAACGACAACGTGCGGTTCCCGAGCGACGCACTGGGCGCGGTCGAGGGCACCACTGTCTGCCGCAGCTGGACGGCTCGTACCGTCTTCGACGTCGAAGACCGGTTCAGCGCCTGGTATCAATACACGGACATGCCAGCTGGCAGCTTCTGGTGTACCTCCCGCATCGAGAAAGCCAAAGAGGGCGAGTACTCGGTGAGCGTTGGCGTGCCGTTCGCTCACGTGAAATGGTTTCGAGGTAGGGAGACGGCGAACCGCGCCGTTTCCCTTTGCCCCGACGAATCCTGCTGCCGCCGCGCTCCCGACAATCTGGCCGTTCGCTGGGCCGGCCAATCCTGGCCGGCCGCACGCACCCCGACGAGCCTGCTTGCCGCGCTGCCCACCGGCACCTTTCCCGGCGTCGACCAGACCGAGGTGTACGAATTTCTTGAGGCGCACTCACCGCACTAATCTGCCCACGGAACCTACGGATGCCCATCCGCGCTCACTCAACAAACCGGTACGTCGTCGGTAATACTTTTCGATACCATTACTATGACGTAACTAAGCGCTCTGTAAATAGTGGCCTTGTTGCGGCACCACGCACCAGAGATTGTCGGTTGGGCTTGTCCTACGCGTCGCCGCTCGTCTCGACCTACTGAAATGCGAGCCGACAATGTGTGACGCTCGCAGTGTGTTGCGTCATCTCAACCGTGCCGTGCACGCGGGAATCCCGTCGGTGAAGCCATGGACGAACGAGCCGCACGATCAGGTTGAATCTCCCCCGCCGGCCGAAACGACCGCGCCCATGCCATCACACTGGTTTCGCTCCGCAGCGCTGCTCGATGTGCGCGGGCTTCAGGTTTCGTCGGCGGCGCACGTGAACGCACGGCGTTTGGTGCACGGCATCTCGCTCTCCATCACCTGCGGCGAGGTCATCGGGCTGGTTGGCGATGCGTCTTCTGGAGCCCTCGAAGTCGCGCAGAGCATCGCCGGTGTACTTCCTGCCCCGGCGAGTATCCGATCCGGATCGATTCTGTACAACGGCGTCGAACTGGTCGGACTGCCGCCACGATCTTTCTCTCGGCTGCACGACACCAAAATCGCGTACCTGCCGCGCAGCCCACGGGACAGCCTCGACTCGAATATGACGGTGGGAACCCAGCTCGCCGCACTGCTGCGTTCCCGCGGAGGTCTGTCGAAACCGGCCGCCTACGAACGGTCGCTGGATCTGCTGGGCCAGGCCGGTGTCGAAAATCCGGAACATACTTTTACCGCCTACGCGCGCGATGTGTCGGCGGTCCTGGCACGGCGCGTGCACATTGCCCATGCCCTCGCCGGCAGCCCGAATCTGCTGGTGGCCGACGACCCGACCGACTCCCTGAACGCATCTGACAGCTTCGACATTCTTGAGCTCTTGAGCAAGTTGCAGCGCAAACACAAGTTGACGATGATCATCGTGACACGCTCGGTGCACGTGGCGGCCCAGATCTGCCATCGTGTTGCTGTGGTGCGTACCGGTGCGATTGTTGAATACGCGTCGGTCGCCGACCTGTGTGGCTCCCCCAAGCATCCGTACACCCGCGCGATGCTCCACGCGTCCGAGAATGAGTCACTGGGGTGCACCGCCTTGTGATTGGGCGCCTGGAAGAAGCTTCGTGCTGAAAACGGATGCCCCGCACAGCACCCTCGTGCAGGCCCGCCACCACGGTCTCGCCCGGTGGGAGACCCACTCGGCGACGTGAGGAATCCACTTGCCGGGTACCGCTCTAGCGCCTGCCCGGGCGTCGGTTTGATCGATCGCCCGTTCCGCGTGGCTCGGTGAATTCAAGATTATATTTCGAATGATGTGCGATATCGTCACGATAGGGCACCGCCGCACGTACCGTCTCCTCGGTTTTTCGAAAGGACCACATGTCTATCCGTGAACTCCGCAACTTCGTCAACGGGGACTACACGTCGTCCTCGGCCAGTGAACAATTGAATATCATCAACCCGGCCACCGAGGAGGTGTTTGCGCGCACCCCCATCTCGACCGAGGGCGACGTAGCCGGTGTCTACAAAGCCGCCGCCACCGCATTCGAAACCTGGGGCCAGACCACCCCGAGCGAACGCCAGCTCGCTCTACTGGGGTTCGCGAACGCGCTCGAGTCGCGGGCCGAGGAACTCGCCGACGCCGAGTGCGAGAACACCGGCAAGCCGCGCGCCGGCATCGTGGGCGACGAGATCGAGGTCATGATCGACCAGGTGCGCTTCTTTGCCGGGGCGGCCCGCCTGCTCGAAGGCAAAGCCGCCGGCGAGTACATGAAAGACCACACGTCGTTTGTGCGGCGCGAGCCGATCGGCGTCGTCGGCCAGGTCACTCCGTGGAATTACCCGATGATGATGGCCATCTGGAAGATCGCTCCGGCCCTCGCCGCCGGCAATACCGTTGTGCTCAAACCGAGCGATTCGACCCCGGTTTCCACCCTGATGCTGGCCGAGATTGCCTCCGAATTTCTGCCTGCCGGTACCTTCAACGTCGTTACCGGAAACCGCGACACGGGTCGCGCCCTTGTCGCCAACCCCACACCGCAGCTCGTCTCGATCACCGGTTCGGTGCGCGCCGGCATGGAGGTCGCCGGCACCGCCGCCCTCGATCTCAAGCGAGTACACCTCGAGCTCGGTGGCAAAGCGCCCGTCATCGTGTTCAACGACGCCGATATTCAGCAGGCCGTTGAGGGTATCGCAGCCGCCGCGTTTTACAACGGCGGCCAGGACTGCACCGCGGCTACCCGCGTGCTCGTGCAGGAGGGCATCCACGACGAGTTCGTGGCCGCACTCGCGGCCTACGCCAAGGACAACGCCCGCACGGGCGCCCCGCGCGATGACGGCATCCTGTTCGGTGCCCTTTCGAGTGCCGAGCAGCTCGCTCGGGTCGAGGGTGTCATCTCCCGTCTGCCCGACCACGCCACCCTCGCACTCGGCGGCCACCGACAGGGCACCACGGGCTACTTTCACGAAGCCACGATCGTCGCCGACCTGCTTCAAAGCGACGAGGCCGTGCAGAACGAGATCTTCGGCCCGGTCATCACCGCGCAGAAGTTCAGTGATGAAGCCCAGGCGCTGGCCTGGGCCAACGACGTGGAATACGGCCTCGCCTCATCGGTGTGGACTTCGAACCACGGTGTCGCGATGCGCATGGCCAAGAACCTTGACTTCGGCTGTGTCTGGATCAACACGCACATCCCCCTCGTGGCGGAGATGCCGCACGGCGGCTTCAAACACTCCGGCTATGGCAAGGACCTCTCCCTGTACGGCCTTGAGGACTACACCCGTATCAAGCACGTCATGAGCTACATCGGCTAGCGACATCCGTTAACAGAAGCAGGGCCCGTCCGAAGACGAGCCCTGCTTCTTGCTCTAGCGAATGCTGAGATTCTTTGAGCCTTAGATGCTATTGACGTCGAGCTGGATGCCAGGACCGAAGGTGGTCGAGACGACGCCCTTCGTGATGTAACGGCCCTTGGATGAGCTCGGCTTGAGACGGACAACTTCTTCGAGCGCGGCGGAGATGTTCTCATTCAGCTGCTCGACCGAGAAAGAGGCCTTGCCGACGACGAAGTGCACGTTGGAGTGCTTGTCGACGCGGAATTCGATCTTTCCGCCCTTGATGTCGGAAACGGCCTTGGCGACGTCGGGCGTCACGGTTCCGGTCTTCGGGTTGGGCATGAGACCACGCGGGCCGAGCACCTTTCCGAGACGACCGACCTTACCCATGAGCTCGGGGGTGGAGACGGCCGAGTCGAACGAGGTGTAGCCGGCGGCTACCTTCTCGATGAGCTCGTCGCCACCGACCTCGTCGGCGCCGGCTGCGATAGCGGCTTCGGCGGCAGGGCCGGTTGCGAAGACGATGACGCGGGCGGTGCGGCCGGTGCCGTGCGGGAGGATGACGGTTCCACGAACCATCTGGTCGGCCTTGCGAGGATCGACGCCGAGGCGGAGGGCGACCTCAACCGTGGAGTTGAACTTTGCGGAGCCGGTCTCCTTGGCGAGGGCTACGGCCTCGGCCGGGGTGAAGACGTTGTCTTCGCCGATTTTGGCGGCGGAGGCGCGGTACGCCTTTGACTTGGTTGCCATGTGAAATCTCCTGTATGTACTTCAGAGTGTGGTGCGAGCCTGGCAGGCTCTTCCACTAATTGCTAAGGGTGCACAGGCGCCATGAGGCGCTGATGTGGGGTGTGCTTACGCGCTGACCGTGATGCCCATGGAGCGGGCGGTTCCGGCGATGATCTTCGCGGCGGCGTCGATGTCGTTGGCGTTGAGGTCAACCATCTTCGCTTCAGCAATCTCGCGGACCTGGGCCTGAGTGAGGTTGGCAACCTTGACGGTGTGCGGGGTACCGCTGCCCTTGGCGACGCCGGCGGCCTTCTTGATGAGCTCCGCTGCGGGCGGGGTCTTCAGGATGAACGTGAATGAGCGGTCGTCATAGACGGTGATCTCGACGGGGATGACGTTGCCGCGCTGAGCTTCGGTCGCCGCGTTATAGGCCTTGCAGAACTCCATGATGTTAACGCCGTGCTGACCCAGTGCCGGCCCAATGGGCGGTGCGGGGTTGGCTGCGCCGGCCTTGATCTGAAGTTTGATCAGACCTGTAACCTTCTTCTTCGGTGCCATTGTGTTGTCCTTCGTATTGATGTGCGAGCAGCCCGAGGGCCGCTCTCCCGGTGGCCCGGATGGGCCCCGGTGGTTTTGGGAAACCAGCGTGGATGACCCTGGCGGGGCATCCGTTCTGATTGATTAGAGCTTGGTGACCTGGTCGAAGCTGAGCTCGACCGGGGTCTCACGTTCGAACAGGGAGACGAGCACGATGAGCTTGCCGCTCTCCGGCTTGATCTCGCTGATCGAACCGGGCAGGCCCGCGAACGAACCTTCCTTGATCGTGATGGTTTCGCCGATTTCGTAGTCGACCTCGGCCGCGATGACGCGCTGCGCCGACTTTCCGGGGGCGCCGCCAGCCTTGGCCGGGGCTTCGACAATCTCAACGAGTCCCTTGAGCATGCCGAAGGCCTCTTCGAAGCGCAGCGGCGTGGGGTTGTGGGCGTTGCCGACGAAGCCGGTCACACCGGGGGTGTGGCGAACAACCGACCAGCTGTCCTCGTCGAGGTCCATACGCACGAGCACGTAGCCCGGGATGCGCACACGGGTGACCATTTTGCGCTGGCCGTTCTTGATCTCGACGACGTCTTCCATGGGAACTTCGCACTGGTAGATGAAGTCTTCCATCGCCATGGACTGCTTACGGTTTTCAATGTTCGACTTGACCCGACGTTCGAATCCGGCGTAGGAGTGAATGACGTACCACTTGCCCGGCAGAAAACGAAGTTCCTTGCGGAAGGCTTCATACGGGTCGATCGAGGCGTCGGCATCCGCTTCGGTCTCGACGCCAGCGTCGGCCGTGACGAGGTCGTCTTCGTCTTCGTCTTCGACGGCTTCGACGGAGGCCTCGGCTTCTTCGGCCGAATCGATGTCGAGGGCGTCATCGACGATGGCATCAGCTTCGGGATCGGGGGATTCAGCGAGGGCGTCGAGTGCGGCATCGAGGTTGACCTCGACATCGTCGCTTTCGCCGACGACGTGCAAGGCCGCCTGCTCGGCAGCTTCTACGGAGTCTTCGTCGGCGGCAAGGGTGTTGCCCTCTTGTGCCTCGTCTTCTTCAGAGGACTGCTCGGCGGCAGTGGCCCAGTCGACATCGTCGTGCTTCGTCTCAGTCACTAAATCTCAATCCCTAATTTGTTCTACGTGTGCAAGTTGTCTGGACACGTTTCCATGCCGGTAATGCAGGCGTTCCGCCAAAGCGGATGCCGGTGGGGCTCTCTTAACCCGGCGTTCCGAACACGTAGAGAACGGCAAGTCCGAAGACCCAGTCGAAAGCCGAGACGATAGCCATCATGATAATCACGAAGACGAGTACGACACCGGTGTAGTTCAGCAACTCTTTACGAGTCGGAGTGACGACCTTGCGCAACTCGGCGAAAACCTGCTTGATAAACAGGGACAACCGAGCGAATGGACCGCGATTGGACTCGCGGGCAATTCGGGCGTTCGCGACGACTTCCTCACTAGGTTCGTCGACAACTTTTCGGGCCACCTGTTTCACCTCTCATGATCGGAAGAATTCTACCGATGTGCAGGGCGGACAGGACTCGAACCTGCAACCTGCGGTTTTGGAGACCGCTGCTCTACCAATTGAGCCACCACCCTATGGAAGCGAACTCGCAAAGCCGCCTGGACTTCAACCAAGTAGAAACACGTGGAAAAAGGCGCAGAAAAGCATGGCGGAATTCAACTACCGGAACCAGTCTAGGTCACGGACCGGCCACTGTAAAGCTGAGGCGAACAAGCCCAAGGGGCGAACCACTGCTTCCCCGTCAGCTTGGCACACGAACCCTTGAGCGCGCACCTTCCGAAGAAGTGAGTCTTCATCGATTGATCCAGTTCCACCCGACCCGCCGGGTTTTATTTTCTCAGGTGAACGTAGAGCCAGCAGCTGGGATCACGGAGCATCGAGGCGGCCGATCAGCTTGTGCATCGCGGTCATGGCCCCGCCGAGCACAGCCGGGATACCGCCGCCGGGGTGCACCGACGCGCCCACCCGCCACAGCCACGGACGTGCGCGGCTCGTGTAGCCGGGGCGGTGGAACGGCCCACTCTGCCAGAGCGGGTGGGTGGCGCCGTACAGTGCTCCGCCAGTGGAACCCCAGCCGCCGAAGTAGTGCGGGTCGAGCACGACATGGTCGCGGAACAGCTCACTGATCGGCCGGTCCAGGCCCACGGCGGCGCTCACCCGAGCCACCTCACGCGTCACCCACGGGCTGTCGAGGTCGTAGTGGCGACCATCGGCGGGCGCGGTGAGGAGTACGGCCACGGTGGCCCGGTCGTTGGGGTAGACCTCGTGCGGGCGATAGTAGTTCAGGAATGCCATCGTCTGCTCCGGCACGAGTCCGGCATCGAGGCTGCGGTGCAGGGCGGCCGGGTCGTCGGGCAGCACGACAGAATGCGTGGCCGTGCCCTCCGGCAGCGACGTCTCGAGTGCCGCATAGATGGCCACCCCCGAGCACGAGCGCGCCCGCGCCCGTGCAGGTGGCGCGCCGAGCAGGCCGTCGAGCACCACGCTGTCGAGCCCGCTCACGATCACGTCGGCCGGGTACGTCGCCGATGCCGTCGTCACGAAACCTTTCGCCACGGACGTGACGGGCTCGCCGGTGTGCACATTGGCACCGGCGTGCAGGGCCAGCCGGTGCAATGCGAGTGGGAGCTCGTTCACTCCGCCCTCGGGAACCCAGACGCCGTCCCTGGCCATAATGGCCGGCATACTCGCGTACAGGGCGAGAGTCTGCCGGGGAGAGACGCCCGCGTTGAGGGTGTGGATGGCGATGACCTCCCGCAGGCCATCGGGCATCCAGCTCAGGCCGTCAAGAAAGCTGCGCGTGGTCAGTCGGGTGCCATACAGGCGAAACACGCTGCGCACGGCCGGCAGCGACGCCGGATCCAGCGGGTCGGCGGTGAGCATGCTCGTGAGCTGGGGCCCAAGGCCACCGTGTTCTCGTTCGAAACGGGTCCAGGCCGCGTACCAGGGATGCCCGGCCGGCACCGGCAGGGTGACTGCTTCTCCCCGGTAGAAGTACCGGCCCACTTCGGGCAGCCTGTGCAGCGTGACCCCGGCCACCGCTGCGGCCTCCGAGGGAGCAGACCGGCGGGCACCGAGCGCGTCGTAGCGAGCGAGCAGTTCCTCCCAGACCGGGGGGAACGTGACCAGCGCCGGTCCGGTGTCCACGCGCTGCCCGTCAATCTCGAGGCGCCTGCTCTTGCCGCCGATCCAGTCGGATCCCTCCAGTACGGTCACCGAATGGCCGGCGCGGGCCAACAGTGCGGCGGCCGTGAGCCCGCCGATGCCCGCACCGAGCACGACTATGCGCCGCGGGGATGTATTCAAGCGTGGTCGGGTCATGGATAGCCTCCCAGCAACATGGCTGCCACGATTTGGGCCCCCGCTACGGAACCGGCAACGTAGGGGAACACGATCGAGTATCGATACAGTCGGCGGGCCGTTGCCGGTGTGGGGCTGCGCCCCAGCGAAATTACCAGCCAGCCGGCGATGAGGGCATTCACCGCGGCGACCGGCCAACTGATCAGCGCGAATCCCACGGTTGACAGGGCCCACCACACGCCGCTCCACACCGTAGCGCCGCGCGCACCGAGATGGACGGCAGTGGTCTGAATTCCGGCGGCGCGGTCCTCGTCGATATCCTGCACCGCGTCGTAGGTGTGCTTGGCCACGCTCCACGCCATCAGCCCGATAGCCGCCGACCAGACCGGCGACGTGCCGAGGGCCAGGGGTACGAAGATCAGCGGGAAGGCGTAGGCGGCGTTGCTGAGCGAGTCAAGGTAGCGCCGGGCCTTGAAACGCAGCGGAGGTGCCGAGTAGAAGATGAAGATCACCGTGTACGCGGCAATCCAGGCGAGCGCGGCCGCCGGCAGCGTGATGAAAAAATATGCCAGGAACGGCGCGTTGGTCAGCACGACCGCGAGCACAATACTGCGAGTTTCCGAGCCGAGGATACGAGCCCCCTCGAGGCCGCCCTTGCGGTCGTTCCGGGCATCCGTTTCCTGGTCGAAGATATCGTTCACGCCGTAGATCAGCAGGTTGAATGGCAGGGTCGCCCAGAGCAGCAGCGGAACGATGTCCCAGCGCCACAAATCCCCGATCAACCACATGCCGATGACGGTCGTTCCGACGGTGTTGACCCACAGCACCGGCCGAGAGATCTGAACCAGGCGGGTGATCATTTGATCACTCTATTCCTGCGGGTGACACAATTTTTACGGGCATCTCATGGGTCAGCCGGCGCGCGGCAGATCTTCGTCACCGCAGCTGGCACGAAGGCTGGCTCGGCCGGGGGCGTTGCTAGCTCGCGCGCGGGTCGGGTGGCTAAACTCAACACGTGGATCACGAACTCAAGCGAATTTCAACTCGGATCGGTTCTATTGCCGAGTCAGCGACCCTCAAGGTTGACGGTAAGGCCAAGGCGCTGCAGGCGGCAGGAAGGCCGGTGATCAGCTTCGCGGCGGGGGAACCCGATTTTCAGACTCCCGAGCACATCGTGGAGGCGGCGCTGACCGCCGTGCGCGACCCGAGGAACTATCGATACACCCCAGCGGCTGGTCTGCCTGAGCTGCGCGAGGCCATCGCGGCCAAGACACTGCGTGACAGCAGCCTGGCGGTCTCGCCGAACCAGGTCGTCGTCACCAACGGTGGCAAGCAGGCTGTTTACCAGGCCTTCGCGACCCTGCTCGATCCCGGTGACGAGGTCATCGTGCCGACCCCGTATTGGACCACTTACCCCGAAGCGATCCGCCTCGCCGGTGGCGTGCAGGTCGACGTCTTCGCCGGCAGTGACCAGGGCTACCTCGTGACCGTCGAGCAGCTCGAAGCCGCACGCACCCCGCGAACCAAGGTGCTGCTGTTCGTTTCACCGTCCAACCCCACCGGTGCCGTCTATTCTCTGGAGCAGACCCGCGCCATCGGTCAGTGGGCCGAAGACAACGGCCTCTGGGTCATCTCCGATGAGATCTATCAGAACCTCACGTACGACGGGGTTCGTGCCGTGTCGATTGTCGAGGCCGTTCCGGCGCTCGCCGACCGTACCATTCTGGTCAACGGTGTCGCCAAAACGTATGCGATGACCGGCTGGCGACTCGGCTGGATGGTCGGCCCCGCCGACGCCATGAAGGCGGCAGCAAACCTGCAGTCCCACCTCTCTTCGAACGTGTCGAACATCTCGCAGCGCGCGGGAATCGCAGCGCTGAACGGCCCGCAGGACGCCGCCGAGTCCATGCGGGTCGCTTTTGACCGCCGCCGCAAGTTGATCATCGCCGAGCTGAACCAGATCCCCGGCGTCGTGACGCCCACCCCGCAGGGCGCTTTCTACGTCTACCCCGACGTGACCGGCCTGCTCGGCCGTCAATGGGGCGGGGTGACCCCAACGACGTCGCTCGAACTGGCCGACCTCATTCTCGATCAGGCCGAGGTGGCCGCAGTTCCCGGTGAAGCTTTCGGGCCGAGTGGATTCCTGCGCATGTCATATGCCCTCGGTGATGACGTCCTGCTCGAGGGTGTGCAACGCCTGCAGCGCCTGTTCGCCTAGTACGGCATCCGTCCGCTGCTGGATGAGGGAGACGATCACCGGAGGTGGTGCGGAGAGCGCGGGAGTGGGACTCTGGACCTATGACATCCACTCCCCCGGCTGTGCAGGTGCGCGACCTGCAGAAATCGTATGGCAGCGTCGAGGCGGTACGCGGCGTGAGTTTCTCGATCGCGGCCGGTGAGACCTTCGCCCTGCTCGGCCCGAATGGTGCCGGCAAGAGCACGACGATCGAGATTCTCGAGGGCTATCGTGACCGTTCCGGGGGCGAGGTGAGCGTGCTGGGCACTGATCCGCACCGCGGCGGCCTGGAGTGGAAGGCCCGCCTCGGCATTGTGTTGCAGACCAGCAACGAGAGCGGCAATGCCACCGTGACCGAGCAGCTGCGCCACTTCGCCGGGTTCTATCCTCATCCGCGCGACGTCGACGAGGTCATCGACGCGGCGGGCCTGCGTGAGAAAGCGAAAACCCGCGTCAGCAAGCTTTCTGGCGGGCAGCGTCGCCGAGTGGATGTCGCCCTCGGCATTATCGGACGCCCCGAGTTGTTGTTTCTCGACGAACCAACCACCGGCTTCGACCCCGAGGCCCGGCATCAGTTTTGGCACCTGATTCGCGGGCTTAAAGCGGAGGGCACCACCATTCTGCTGACGACCCACTACCTCGACGAGGCCGCGCAACTCGGCGACCGAGCTGGAATCATCGCCGGTGGCCAGCTCATCGACATCGGCCCGCTCGACAAAATCGGCGGAGCGGATGCCCGCGTTCCGGTCGTGCGCTGGCGTGACGGCAACGGACTGGTACGCGAAGAGCGTACGAGTCACCCGGCGCAGGTCGTGGCCGAGCTCGTCCGCAGCTTGAACGGCGCCGAGCCCGAGGATCTCGAGGTGATCCGGCCCAGTCTCGAAGATGTGTATCTGTCGCTCGTGCGTGGACACGAGGCAATTCCGGCTGGGAACGGGGCTGCAGCATCCACCAATGACGGCCGGCCGGAGCCGAGCCGACGCACCTATAAAAACGTACGAGCATGAGCGCCACGGTTTCGGTCGGCCGCCCGCAGAACAAGGCTCCCGGCACGCTCGCGCTCGGCCTGTCCCGCATCGGCTATGAAACACGCCTGTACTTTCGCTCCCCCGATACCCTGTTGTTCACGTTCTTTTTTCCCTTCATCATGCTGGGCATTTTCACCGCCGCGTTCAGCTCCTCCGGCAATATCGGTGCGAATCCCGACGGCACCGGCGGCGTCAGCGTGGGTACCTACTATCTGCCCGGCATGCTCGCCGCCGGCATGCTTCTCTCCGGTGTGCAGAACCTCGCCGTCGATATCGCCGGCGAGAAAAGCGACGGCACCCTCAAACGCCTCGGCGGCACTCCGCTGTCCCCGCTGAGCTATTTTCTGGGCAAGATCGGGCAGGTCTTCGTTACCGCGATTCTTCAGGCCGGCCTCCTGCTGCTCGTGGCGCGGCTTGTACTCGATATCGCGCTGCCGACTGCGCCGGAGAAATGGGCAACTTTTGCCTGGGTGTTCGTGTTCGGTGTGATCACGAGCGCGTTTCTCGGCATAGCGCTCGCGGCGGTACCTCGGTCGGGGCGCAGCGCCACGGCCGTGGTGGCTCCCGTGGTACTCGTGCTGCAATTCATCTCGGGCGTCTATCTGCAGTTCACGACGCTGCCGGAGTGGATGCAGAACCTGGCGAGCATCTTTCCGCTCAAGTGGATGGCGCAGGGCATGCGTTCGGTCTTTCTTCCGGAAAGCTTCGCGGCTGCCGAGCAGAGCGGTACCTGGGATTTGCCCTGGGTGGCCGGCGCTCTCGGCATCTGGCTGGTGCTGGGGCTCGTGCTGAGCCGGGTGACGTTTCGTTGGATTCGGCGCGACGCGTGAGCCTGGCCTGACGCCCGGGCGCTAGAGCAATTTGCGCTCGAGTGCCCAGGCGGTCAGTTCGTGCCGACTCGACAACTGCAGCTTGCGCAGCACGGACGAGACATGCATTTCAACGGCGGTCGTTCTCTGCGGTCGGCGACAACGTGTCTGGTCGCCCAGCACGAACAGCGCCGCCCTTGCCCCGATCACGAGCTACGCCATGATCGTCGGGCCGTCCACGCTGTGACGCTAGAGCGTCAGCCCCACCAGCACCGGCTCGGGCTGCAGGTTCACCCCGAACTCCGCCTGCACCCGGCCGAGTACGTACCGGGCCAGTTCGGCGACTTCCTCAGCGGTAGCCCCGCCGGTATTCGTCAAAGCCAGGGTGTGTTTGCTCGAGACAGCCGCTCTCGACCCCGGCAGGCGAAAGCCGCGGCTGACCCCGGCGTGTTCGATCAACCAGGCGGCGCTGAGCTTGACCAAACGCACGGGTTCCTCACCGGGAACAGGTCCGACCCCCCTATATTCCTCAAGCGGAATAATACGATCAGTCGGCTCCGCCGCAAGCGGCCAGCGCGGCGCATCCATCGGCAGCGAGCGGGCAAATGCCTCGGTCACGATCGGGTTGGTGAAGAACGAACCGGCGCTGAAGGTGTCGGGGTCGCTCGGGTCGAGCACCATTCCCTTGTCGGCCCGCAGTCCCAGAACGGTGGCGCGCACAACCTGCAGCGGCACCCGGTCGCCGAGCTGAACACCGAGGGCCCCGGCGAGTTGGGCGTACTTCAACGGTTGACCGAGGGCGCTTCCCAAAACGGATGCCTCGGCCGCGGTGTCGTGCAGCTTCAGCTCGATCGCGAGCACGACGCCGCGCAGCCCCTGTTTGAGCGCGGAGGTGCGGTAGCCGAGGCCTAGCTCAGCATGCTCGAGTCGTTCGACCTCGCCGGTTTCATAGGAGAGAAAGTCAATGGCGACGAGGCTGTCCGCGAGCTCCTGGCCGTAGGCGCCAATGTTCTGCACCGGGGCGGCACCGCACGATCCGGGAATACCCGACAGCGCCTCGATACCGGACCAGCCGCGATCCACGCTGTAGGCGACGAGGTCGTCCCACGGTTCGCCGGCCTGTACGCGCAGTCGCACGCAATCGGTCGGCCCGGTGACGGCATCCGCTTCGCTCGTGATTTCGCTGCGGAGCACCTCGACACCGCGAGTTACGACGTGGATGACGATGCCGTCGAAGCCGTCGTCGGCGACGACGACGTTGGAGCCGCCGCCGAGCAGCAACCAGTTCTCAGCCATGCCCCAGACCACGAGGGTCTCGTTGATGAGGTCCTGCTCTGTGACCGGTGCCACCCGTGCAACTGGCGGCCCACCGATTTGAAAGGTGGTGAGGGTACTGAGCGCAACGGGTTCGATCATCTTTCAGGCCAGGTTGACGCGCGCCTGCGCCTTGCCGAGAACCGTCGCGCCGTTGAACGTCACGGTCAGGTCAATGCGGGCGATGAGGGTTTCACGGTCGACGGCGCCGACCTTGGCGACGACCGCCACGGTCGCGCCAGCAGTGGCGTCGACGAAGACCGGGCGGGTGAACCGCACCTGATAGTCGAGAACCCGGGCCGGGTCGCCGGCCCAGTCGACGACGGGTTGCACGGCCAGCCCCATGGTGAGCATGCCGTGGGCGAGCACACCCGGCAATCCCACTGACTGCGCGACATCATCGCGGTAGTGAATGGGATTGAAATCACCGGATGCCCCGGCATAGCGCACGAGGGAATCGCGCGTCAGGGCGAAACTCGCCTCGGCGACGACGTCGCCGATCGTAAGAGCGGTCACAACAGGGATCATTCGTCTCCCCTGACGACGAGGGTGGAGATGGCGGTGACGACGTGGGCGCCCGCGGCGTCGACGATGGTGGACTCGGCGGTCACCATCGAGTGGCCACCGAGGCTCTTGATGCTCGTCACCGCGAGAGTTGCCGTGAGCTCATCGCCGGCGATGATCGGCCGGGTGTAGCTGAAGCGCTGGTCGCCGTGTACGACGCGGGTGAAGTCGATGCCGCCATCCGGTTCGGCCAGAAGTTGGGCCAGGGTGGCCTCCTGCACGACCACGGCAAAGGTGGGCGGGGCGACGATGTCCTCGTGGCCGGCCGCGCGGGCCGCTTCGGGATCGTGGTTGATCGGGTTGGTCGCGAACACGGCGCGGGAGAATTCGCGCACCTTTTCACGGCCGACTAGATACGGGGCGACCGGCGGAAAGACCCGCCCCTGCAACTCTGGGTTCACTGACACCCATCGAGTCTACTCAGAGAGATCCCGCCGATTGTCAGGAGCGCACCGCGACAAGGCGCACACTATTAAGCGTGAAATGTGTATCCGTGCGCTTCGGTGACCCCGAAGTAGCCCCTCTTCTGCTTGACCTGCACCGTGAATACGAGACCCGATACGGCGATGGCGATTCTGTGCATGACGTTGATGGGGCCGAGTTCGATCCGCCCGGCGGAGGATTTCTCGTGCTCGTCGACGGTGACACCACGGTCGCCGGCGGCGGCCTCCGCCAGTACGACGCCACCACCGCCGAGATCAAGCGCATGTGGACCAACCCCGATTACCGCCGCCAGGGCCACGCGAAGACGATTCTGCGCGAGCTGGAATCGCTGGCCCGAGATCTCGGCTACGAGCGGATGCGTTTGGAAACCGGCTATGCGCAGCCCGAAGCACTCGCCCTCTACCGCAGTCTCGGTTTCGTCGACATCGGCAACTACGGCATCTACGAGCAGGCCTCCGGTTTCGAGCTGCTCCTCTCCTAACAGCTCGCAAGCGCGCAAAAAGTGCCTGTTTGACACTCGCAATCGGGCACTTTTTGCGCTCTCGCGGGCTGGAAACTGCGGAGGGGAGGTAGCGTTAGAGGGCTATGCAAAACAAATTGATTCCGCACCCCGACCTTCCGATCGATCTGCCGACCGATGAGCGCATTCGCGCCGCCGTCACGCACTACGGCGAGAACGTCGTCATCGACAATGCCGTGGCCCTGTTGCGCGCCAAGAACGCCGGAAAAGACTTTCTGCTTTACGCCGGTGGGCGCCACGCGCTCGGCATCCTCGAGGGTGCACCCGCCCTGTACTGGCCCGAGCTGTGGGGCGCCCGTGCACTGCTGCACGTCTGGGGAGAGCAGGCCGCGCCGTACATCGTCGTCGGCCTGAACAATCAAGCGTGGCGCGTGCGCGAAATGTGCGCCAAGGTTGTGCTGCTGCGCGGCCTGCAGGTGGTACCCAAGCTCGTACGTCTCACGACCGACGAGAACCCGCGCGTGCGTTCCGCCGCGCTGCACGCCCTCGCCGACCAGGGCACCGCCGACAACATCGCGACGATCGAGGTGCGCCTGCGCGACTCCGACAAGGAGGTGCGCCGCGCCGCCCAGCAGGCCCGCGACGCCATTCGCTCCCGGCTCAAGCTGACCGAGCCCGAAACCGAGCCCGAGGCCTGACCCGACCCGGGCATCCGCTCACTACGGCCGGTGGAGCAGTGCTCCCTCGTGCCGACAGGTCGCCGCGGCGGTGAGCATGGCGTCGGCCAGCAGCGACTTCCACGCCGTGGAATCCTGCGGCACCCCGTCGTTCACGATGGTGCAAACGGATGCCGCCAGCGTTGCGTCCCCCGCCCCCATCGTGTCAACGATCGGGCCGTCAAGCTCGGCGATCGAAACGCTGACCAGCCCATTGTTTTCGAACGCAACGGAAGCACCGAGCCGCCCGGCTGTCGCCAGCACCGTCTGCGCGCCCCCCTCGACGAGTCGTTCACGCAGCTCGTCGAGCGTGCTGTCGTAGAGAAGGTCGGCGTCTTCGTCGCCGACCTTCACGAGCAGACTGCGCGCGGCGAGCGCTTCAAAGTTGCGTACGAACCGCGGTCCGTCGTGCAGCATGCCGGCCCGCGGGTTCGGGTCGATCACGAGGCGGTGCTCCGGGTCGGTGACGCAGGCGATGAACGCCTCGGTCTGCGCGGTGTCGTCGAATGGAAAACAACTCACGACGACGACGGCGGCGGCGACCAGCGCGGCCCGCTCGGCCGCACCGAACTCGATCCGGCGCGCTTTGGCGGCGTCGTTGAAGAAGTAGCGGGGTTCGCCATCGGTGCGATCCGACACGGCCCGGGAAGACCCGAACGGGCCCGGTGTCGCGATCAGCTGCACGCCGTACTGGTCGAGGAAGGACCGAAGCACCACTCCGTCAGCGTCGTCACCGACCATCGCGATCAGGGTCGTCGGCACCCCGAGTACGGCCAAACCCACCGCCACGTTCAGGGCTGCACCGCCGGCGAATTCCCGACTCGCCTCGGAGTCACGCAGCACATCGATCAGGGCGTCACCGACGACGACGACACGGGAAGGGGCGTTGAGTTCAGGCATGGGGTCCAATCTCTTCGGAGCCGCGAGCGATGAGCTCATTCGGCACGATGTAGGGGTGACACCGGCGAGTGCGGCGACCTGCCGCATGGTCAGCCGGGGGCACGGCGCAACGATTGATCTCCCACTCGATTAAGTGCCTCGACACTACAGCAGGTGTAGCCCCGGGAAAGCACCGCCAGCGTTGTCAGGGCTGTATCTGCTGTCATCTGTATCAACTCGGCAACAGCTTGTTTGCGCAAAGAAAAAGCCGGTAGAAGGAGTTTATTCTCCTTCTACCGGCTGCTCTGGCACCATGTCGCGTCAGGCGCTCTTGCGTCCAGACATTGATCGCATCAGGAACATGATCACCGCGATGATCGCCAGTACGATACCGACCCAGAGCAGAAATTGAAGCGACTGCACCAGACCTCCGGTAATGAGCAGCACCACCGCAACAATGGCCACAATGATGAGTAACGGGTTCATAGTCCGACCTTTCATTTCATGCGCGGGAAATCCCCGATTGGCGCGATACTACCCCCTTATGGGGGTAGAAAGCAGATGCCACATATGGCCTCTGCTTTCGTGTCGCGACCGCGCGCTTTAGTACGTCGAGAGCGTGGGCTCGATCTCTTTCACCCAGGCCAGAACGCCGCCCTCAACCTGGCGCACATGCTCATAGCCTTGCCGCTGCAGCTCGGCGCAGACGGCAGCCGAGCGCGGGCCCGCCTTGCAGTGCACGACAACGTCGCGGTCCCGGGCAAGGCACGCCTCGCCGGAGAGGATGGCGCCCTGCGGCACGAGTAGCGCCCCGGCAATGTGTACGATCTCGTACTCCTCTGGTTCCCGAACATCGATGAGGTCGAAGTCGATCTCGCCCCGCTGCCGAGCCCCGAGCATAACGGCGAGTTCCTGCACGGAAATCGCATCGTCATTCAGGCTCGATGTCCCGCACAACGCCTCGTAGTCCATCAGCGCGGTGATCGCTTCGGCCGCGGGGTCGCGCGCAATGCTGATTTCGCGCCAGGTCGCTTCGAGCGCATTGAACAGCACGACCCGGCCAAGCAGTGTGTGCCCGACCCCGGTGATCAACTTCACGGCTTCGGCGACCATCGTCGAGCCGATCGTTCCGCACAGCATTCCAAATACTCCGCCTTCGCCACAGCTGGGTACTGAGCCCGCTGGCGGGGCTTCCGGATACAGGTCTCGGTAGGTGGGTCCGTGCCGGTTCCAGAACACGCTGACCTGCCCGTCGAAGCGCAGGATGGATCCCCAGACGCAGGGTTTGCCGAGCATCGCGGCAGCGTCGCTGACCAGGTAGCGCGTGGCGAAGGTGTCGGCGCCGTCGACGATCAGGTCGTACTGGGCGAACAGGTCGAGGGCATTCACCGCGGTAAGCCAGACGTCGTGCTGGTGCACCGTGACCAGCGGATTGAGCTCGGCGACCGCGGCCGCTGCCGATTCCAGTTTCGAGTGACCGAGGCCTGAGGTGCCGTGGATGATCTGGCGCTGCAGGTTGCTGAGGTCCACGGTGTCGTGATCGACGATGCCGAGCGTGCCTACCCCGGCGGCTGCGAGGTAGAGCAGCACCGGAGAGCCGAGTCCGCCGGCGCCGATTACGAGGACGCGCGCATTTTTCAGCCGTCGCTGGCTGAGCATTCCGATTTCGGGAATAAGAATGTGGCGCGAATACCGCTCGCGCTCGGCTGCGGTGAGCTCCTCCCCGGGTTCGACGAGCGGCGCGAGCACCGGTATCCGCATCACAGGTCGGGCCGCCCGGCCATCGGTGACGACGCCAGCGCGTGCTGGCGCCGCGGAATGCGGCCGGCCTGGGCGGCCCTGCGGCCTGCCAGCACGGCGTGCTTGAATGCATCGGCCATGAGCGGCGGGTTCTGCGCGCGCGTCACGGCGGTGGCCAGCAGCACTGCATCACAGCCCAATTCCATCGCTAGCGCAGCGTCAGAGGCGGTACCGATTCCGGCATCGAGCACCACGGGAACACCGGCGCGGGCCACGATCAGCTCGATATTGTGCGGGTTGAGAATACCGAGCCCGGTGCCGATCGGCGCCCCGAGCGGCATCACGGCCACAGCGCCCAGGTGTTCGAGCCGGAGCGCGAGCACCGGGTCGTCATTGGTGTACGCGAACACCTTGAAGCCCCGCGCAACGAGCTGCTCGGTGGCCTCCACCAGTTCGACCGCATCGGGCAGCAGGGTCTGCTCGTCGGCGATGACCTCGAGCTTGATCCAGTCGGTTTCGAGGGCTTCCCGAGCCAGCTCGGCGGTCAGTACCGCATCGCGCGCGGTGAAACAGCCGGCGGTGTTCGGCAGCACGCGGATGGAATTCTCGACCAACAGTTCGAAGAGTGAACCGGTGGTCGCTGCGCTGTGCCGCCGCATGGCGACCGTGGTGAGTTCGGTTCCCGACGCTCGCAGTGCTTCACCGAGGCCATCGAGACTCGGCGCTCCCCCGGTGCCCATGATCAGGCGAGAGGTCAGCGCCACGCCGTCAATCACCAGGCTGTCAGTGTTCGTGAAGTGTGCGGTCTGCACGGTCAACCTCCCTGGACTGCAGAAACAATTTCAATCTCATCGCCCGCCGTCAGCCCGGTAGTCGACCACAGGCTGCGGGGAACGATCGCGGCGTTTCGTGCCACGGCTACTCCAAGGCGGCCTCCGTCGGCTGCATGGCCGCCTATTTCGATGGGTCGCCCGGTGATCTCGGCTACGAGGTCGGTCACGGTGCCGCCGGATACGGTTCGTTCTTGGCCATTGACGGAGATGATTACGGTCACGATAGGCCTCCTTTCAGTGAAGCGGATGCGGACTCTCGGCTCGCCGAGAATCGATCGGGCCGAAAGTTTCGCCACCGATCGTCTGCGATGCCCTCGATGAGCTGCAGACAGTACTGGGCTGCGACCGGGGTGAGCAGTACACCGTGACGAAAGAATCCGGTGGCAATGATGAGGCCGGCGATGTCACCGTTTGAACACCCGACACGGCCGAGGAACGGTGCATTGTCCGGCGTTCCCGGACGAGCCCGAGCGGTCGTTTCGATCAGCTCCAACTCGCTGACCGCCGGCACCAGAGCCTGTGCATCACGCAACAGCTGATAAACGCCGCCGGCCGAGACCACGCCCGAGCCGTCTTCGCGCTGGGTGGCTCCGATCACGAGCGTTCCGTCGGTGCGCGGAACCAGGTAGACCGGCACCCCGTGCACCAACCCGCGCACCGTGCAGGTGAGCAGCGGCCGAAGATGCTCGGGCACCCGCAATCGAAGTATGTCCCCGTACACCGGGCGAAGCGGCAGGCGCAGGTGCTCAGGAAGCCCGTCCAACTCGCCCGCCCAGAGCCCATTGGCCACGACCACCTCGGCGGCTTGGATCGAGCTGCCGTCAGCCAGGGCGACACCGGTAACGCGCGAGGAGACATCCGTGGCATCGGCGTGCAGTAATCCACGCGCACGCACCCGAATCACGGCGTCCTGACCGTTTGGCGCGAGGGCGGTGAGCGCGAACTGGATGCGCTCGGTGAGCCGTCGCGGGTCGACCTGGTGATCTTGTTCCACCAAAAAAGCGCCGGAGACGTGGGGGCTCAGCAGCGGTTCAAGCACCCGCGCTTCGCGCACGGTGAGGGGCTCGACACCCAATCCATTGGCCACCTGCACAGCACGCAGGTCAGCGAGGGCTTGCCGGTCGGCCGCGTCCGCGCCCACGTTCAGGGTTGTCGTTCGCTGGTATCCGGTAGCGTCGCTATCGGTTCCGAGCGAGTCGATGAAGTCGGGATACAACTTCGAGGACGCAAGCATAAGGTCAAGCAGTGCCTCTTCCCGATAGTGCAGTTCGCTCACCGCGGCGAGCATTCCGGCTGCAGCGAAGGTGGCGCCGCCGGCCGGGTCGGGGTCGATGACGACCACGCTACGGCCGGAATGCGCCAGCGTCCAGGCGATGCCGAGCCCGATGACGCCGCCGCCAATGACGGCAACATCAACTGTTCGCTGCGCTCCCCGCTCACTCATGGTGTGCACCGATGCCACGGCAGCGCCCCTTAGGGTTGGTCGCATGGACCCCATCACCGCCCGGCTGTATCTCTGCACCGATGCCAGAAAGGATCGCGGCGATTTCGCCGACTTTGTGGATGCCGCCTTCGCCGGCGGGGTCGACATCATCCAACTGCGCGATAAGAATATTGACGCGGCCGAGGAACTTGACTATCTCGAGGTTCTGCGCACGGTCGCCGACCGTCACGCCCGGCTCTGGGCGGTCAATGACCGAGCGGATATCGCCGGCCTCTCCGGTGCGCCGGTTTTTCATGTCGGCCAGACTGACCTGCCGCTGCCTGCCGCCCGCACACTGCTCGGCACGGCTGCGCGGATCGGCCTGTCCACGCACACCATCGAGCAAGTGGATGCCGCCGTCACCGCCGATAACCTCGACTATTTCTGTGTCGGTCCGGTCTGGGCTACGCCAACGAAACCTGGCCGCGCAGCGGTCGGAACCGACCTGCTGCGCTATGCGGCCGCGCAGAGCGCCACCGTCGGCAGCCAGCGCCCCTGGTTCGCCATCGGCGGCATCGACCTCGGCAACATCGACCAAGTCGTCGACGCCGGCGCCACCCGGGTAGTGGTGGTGCGCGCGATCACCGACGCCGACGACCCGACGGATGCCGCGCAGCGTCTGCTCGCCAGCCTCCCGCCGCTCGGCTAGCCCCACCGACCGTACCGCGTTCATCGCACGCCTGCGGTCAGAGTGGATGCTGCTGTTGCACGGGCGAACAGCTGATGAAAGTGGTGAATCGGGCCATTTCCCTGGCCGACCTCGAGGTCGTCGGCGTGGGCCAGGGCGTCCTGGAGCCAGTCTTTGACCTCGATGAGGGACTGCGCCCAGTCACCGGTTCTCGCCTGCACCGTGGCCATGGCCGAGGAGAGCGAGCATCCGGTGCCGTGCGTGTTCCTGGTGCGGATACGCGGCAACGCGACCTCGACCACGCTGTGCGACAGTAACCCCTGGGTGTTGACCAGGGCATCCGGGCAGCTGGTTTCGTTGAGATGGCCGCCCTTGACCAGCACGGTGACACCGGTGCGAGCAGACAACCTTCCGCCCTGCTCCAGGGCCTCCGCCCAGGTGGCCGCCGGGTGCTCCCCGAGCAGAACAGCCAGCTCGGGAACGTTGGGCGTGACGAGATCGACCTGAGGGATCAGGTCGCGCAGCGCCTGCTCGGCTGAGCGGTCAAGCAGCCGGTCGCCACTCGTTGCCACCATCACCGGGTCGAGCACCACCACGGGCGGTCGACACTCCACGAGCCAGGACCGCACCTCGGTAATGACGTCAAGTTGCGCGAGCATGCCGATCTTGACGGCGTCGATGGTCACATCGTCGCTCACGGCGTTCAATTGTGCGCGCAGAAAAGCCACAGGCGGGGTGTGTACCGAGCGCACCCCGCGCGTATTCTGCGCGACCAGAGCACTGATTACCGCCATGCCGTAGCCGCCGTTGGCCGCAATGCTCTTCAGGTCGGCTTGAATCCCGGCGCCGCCGGTCGGATCGGTTCCGGCGATACTCAGAATTCGAGGCGTTTGCCGCAGCGCGAGCTGGGAAGTTTGATCAGTCATCCGTGACATTCCTTCGCTAGTACTAACTAGACAGGTTCGACGGGTATTGATCTCAGCACGCACACTATGTACGGCACCCCGTGTCAAGGATCACCCTATACGCGCGCACATCCAGCGCACAACCGCCGCTATTGCTACGTAGTGTCGCTCATGCACTGACGCACGCTCGTAGAGCGCCGGCGCAGTCATAGGTCGACCGATCCGCGTGCAAGGTCCCGGCAGCTTTACCCCGCTAGTTCACGGAAGCGCGGCCAGGTGGCCGTCGATTGCCGCCCGACCACGCAGGGTGAGGGCGACGCTTGTCGTGCGGCGCGCTTGAGCCCGGCGCAATGTCCCCGCTGTCGGTCATGCCGCATCGGTGATTCCTCGGGCACCTCTTGTAGGCACCCCCCGTTCGGGTTACGCTGACGAAAAGTGCCTCACCCGTTCGCCGGCTTACCCAAGTACTGGCCCCGCGCCCCGCACATGATCTCGTTGTCGAGGGGTGTCCTTTTGCAAGACGGCCCCATCCCACGCGCTACGCGGTGATGACTGGAGCCCTGTCACTTTCGTTTGGAGAACACCGTGTCACGTTCCAATGCATCCGTTAAGAAACGTCTTCGTCCCAGCAGATCGGCGCTGGCAGTTGTTGCCGTGGTGGCGCTGTTTCTGGGCACGACCAGCGTAATCAACGCGGCGACGCCCCCGACGTCTGCTGCGGCTGCAAACCAAGACGGCTCCAGGATCAAGGCTGATGCTGTCACCAGCCTGCCGGTTTCCTTCGAGGTGGAGAATGTCAATCGTTCAATGGTGGCCTGCGCCAGCGACGGGAAAACCTATACCGTCCGCGGTCACATCGTCGGCCCCACACAGGTTCTCGAGCGAGAAAAGGTTACCGGCGCGACTCTGTACTTGCACGGTCTGAGTTTTGGGGAGTTC
>NZ_SOHI01000017.1:0-187193 GCF_004403585.1 Cryobacterium sp. Hb1
ACTGCGCCGTCATAGCCAAAACCACCACCATCATCGACTTCCAACGCAACTACTACACCGACAACTCCATCGTCACCATCAAAAAAGGCTAACCACCCCCGCTAACCACCCCAGAACTCCCTCGCAGGAACACCAGGCGGGCCCCACGTGCACACAGCACGCGAGGCCCGCCTCTTCGCGCACCCCAACCCAGCACGTTGTCTTCCGGGGTGCCACGCCATCGACAAGCCGGAACGAATGGCGCGCAATCCTCATGATCTACTACCCTCGACTCATCACGGTCTTTTTGAGGCGTTGGCCGCCACCCCGCAGCACCCAAGCATCCGGCGCTGAATGCACACTGACCCTCAATCGCAGGGAGAACAATGTCGCCCACTGCTCAGCTCCCACGGGCGCAGGAGAATAAACCGAGCGGCGTCCGTTCCGATATTCAAGGACTCCGTGCGCTCGCCGTCGTGGCCGTCATCTTCGACCATATCTGGGCGTGGCCGTCCGGCGGTTTCGTGGGTGTCGATGTCTTTTTCGTAATCAGCGGCTTCCTCATCACCGGACTACTGCTGCGCGAGCATGAGCGAACAAATCACATCTCTTTCACGGTCTTCTATCAACGCCGCATCAAGCGCATCATCCCGGCAGCGACGCTCGTTTTGTTGGTCACCCTTGGCACGGCATTGCTCTTGTTCAACAGGGGCCGGTTTGACCAGACGTTCTGGGATGCGATCTGGGCATTCTTCTTCACGGCGAACTGGCACTTCGCTGCCGCCGGCACGGACTATTTTCTGGCGGACGGCCCGATTTCTCCCCTGCAGCACTACTGGTCCCTCTCCGTCGAGGAACAGTTCTACTTTGTCTGGCCGGGGTTGATGCTCGCCGTGTTGATTGTCGCCGCCAAAGCGGGAGTCAATCGTCGACGTCTTGTCACCGGCGTCGTCATGGCACTCATCATCGTCGTGTCGTTCGGGTGGGCCATGTTTGACACGCAAGCCCACCCGACCTTGGCCTATTTCTCCACCTTTACACGGGCTTGGGAACTCGGTGTGGGCGCGCTCATCGCCATAACGTCGCCGTGGTGGTCACAGATTCCAGCGCGAGCGCGTCCGATTCTCGCGTGGGTAGGATTGCTCGGCATCGTCTTCTCGATCTTCGTCATCAATGAAACCTTGCCTTTCCCTGCGCCGTGGGCTGTGCTCCCGGTCGTCGCCGCAGCCCTCGTTATCGCAGCCGGCATCGGGGGTGAGCAGCGCTTCCTCTATCCGCTGACTAACCGGGTCAGCGTCTACCTCGGCAACATTTCCTATTCCCTGTACCTCTGGCACTTTCCGGTCATCATTCTGGCCGGCACGCTGATTTCGCCGTCTTCGCCTCGGTACTATGTCCTCGTTCTCGTGGGTATCGCGGTGCTTTCGGTGCTCGCCTACAACCTGGTCGAGCGGCCCCTGCATAAATCACCGTGGCTCGGCGGCAAGACGTCCCGCCAGCGCCGCCGTCTTGAGTGGTCCACCTGGCGGCGACAGCACGGCCCCGCCCTAAAACGCAACGGGCTTGCCGGCGCCACGCTCGTGGCTTTCGGTGTCGTCTTCCTCGCAATCCTCCCGTCGCTGTCACCCAACCCCGCAGCTGGCTACGTGCCGGCGGCTCCCAGAGATTCGACGGCTCCCTCCCTAGCGCCGCAGGCCGACGCCGTACAGGCACAGCTTTCATCGGCGCTATTGGCTTCAACGTGGCCGGAGTTCAACCCGCCCATCGTCAATTTGGCCGATCAGCGTGTTCCGCAATGGACCGAAAATGGCTGTCTGAACGTCACCGATCGCAATTTCGATCTGTGCTCCTACGGCGCAGCTGTTCCAACACGCACCGCCGTCGTGCTGGGCGATTCCATCGCCACCAGCTGGCTTCCGGCCGTGATTTCGGCGCTCGAACCCCTCGGCTACTCGATACAGGCACTCACCAAGGAGAGTTGCCCCATCGCGCGAACGGATGTCCTCGACCCGCGTGCCCGGGACAAAGTGTTTGACGAGTGTGGATCATTCACCGACTGGGCGCAGCAGAAGGTGCGGCAACTGGACCCTGACCTGATCATCCTCTCCGATTCCTTTCTCTCCATCAAACGACTGGCGTCTCAGGCTGAAGGGCCGGCCGCGGAATCCGAATGGACCGCGGCCTACGCGGCCGCGCTTGCCGAGCTGCCCGCACGCGCGTCGAAAGTCAGCCTTATGACCCCTCCCGGTGCAGAAAATCTGCAGTCGTGTTACACCCCCTTGTCTCAGCCGGGCAATTGCATCCGTTCGATTCAAGACGACTGGAAGGTTCTTCTTCGTGCCGAAGCGAGCGCCGCGACCTCGGTTGGCACGACGTTCATCGACACCCAGTCCTGGTTCTGCATTGAGGCTCTATGCCCCGCCTTTGTTGACAAATCAGCCGTGTACGCCGACTCCAGTCATCTCACCGCGACCTACAGCGAAAGCATCGGTGCAGTGCTCCAGGAGAAACTGCAGTCCCTCAAGATCGCTCCGCCGAGCGCCTAGTGTCGGGTCCAGTGTCGGGTCCAGCGCCGGGTGGTTTTCGGGGCTGCCGGCAATATCATTCCGGGTCGACACCCGCCGTTTTCCCACCGGGCAGATGTTGAGCGCTCGCGGCACCGTTGAGGGAAGAGGGCACCGGTTCCTTGGGGTGCGCTCGTCCCTAGACGGTGCCGCGAGGGCGGCTGGCGTCCGCTTTATGCGCGCGCCGCGCCTTCGGCGCGCTTCCGTCGCACCGCGGTCGTGGTGACGAAGGTCAGCCCGAGCAGCAGCGCGGCGGTTCCGCCCGAAATCGCCAGCACGGAGGCGTCATAGCCCGTGGAGGCAAGCCCGACGTAGCCCACGTATTCCTCTGCGGAGCCGACATACCCCGCGTCCGGAGGAACAACGGCGCCGGTCGCCTCCGGGCTCGAACTGCCGTTCGGAACGTACGTTACAGCGGATGCTGCGGCTGGCACAGCGAAGACGGCCAGCGTGGCGAGGGCGGTAATTGCAAAAAGCTTCTTGAGCATGAGAGATTTCCTGTCAGAACGGTCGGTTCGGCACGGATCGAGGTGAATGTGTGCCTTGAACGCCTCATACCGTAGCGATTTCTACCGTAGATATCTACGGGTTGCTGACAAATTCTCATTGAAAATATTGTGCGGTACGCTCCCGGGCCGTCGCCTCGCTTGTCTGGCCTGCTACGCGTACGTGCGCGAGGTGAAAGTTTCGCCGAAGGAGTCGAAATCGGTCAACGGATCCACCCCTCACGCGCCTGTAGTGTGGCAAGGGGGCACATTGCCCCTTGAGTGAAAGACGATCCATGCCCGATCTCGTTCTGCGCTCCGTCACGCAGCCCGGCGACAGCACGCTCTGCGACGTGCATATCTCCGACGGGGTCATCACGCAGATCGCGCCTACACACACCAAAACGGATGCCCCCACCGTCGACCTCGAGGGCCGCACCGTCATCCCCGGCCTGTGGGATGAACACGTGCACATGACCCAGTGGGCGCTCGCCGGAGCCCGGTTCGACCTCTCCGCAGCCTCTTCGGCCCATGAGGCGCTCGGGCTCGTGCGCGCGCAGATCATCACGGCCGCGCAGCCGACCCCGTTGATCGGAGTCAGATTTCGCGACGCGACCTGGGCTGACTGGCCGACCCTGCACGGCCTCGATGAGGCGACAGAGGGGCATCCGACCGCTTTGATCAGTCATGACCTGCACTGCGTCTGGCTCAACAGTGCGGCCGCTGTGCGTTTTGACGTGTACGTCGACGAGTCCGGCTTGCTGAGGGAGCAGGCCGCGTTCGACCTCACCCTGGCACTCGGCCAGCTGCCCGACGCCGAAGTCGACGTTCTGACCGCCCAGGCCGGGAGTCGGGCCGCCGCCCGCGGTGTCGTCGGTGTCGTCGACTTTGAAATGACCTGGAACCGTGACCCGTGGCAGCGCCGCATCAGCAACGGATTCGATGCCCTTCGCATCGATGCCGGCGTCTACGTCGCCGACCTTGACCGCGCCGTCGACGAGCGGATGCACACCGGCGACCTCATCGCAGATACCCGCGGCCTGCTCAGCGTAGGGCCGCTCAAGCTGCTCATCGACGGGTCGCTGAACACCCGCACGGCCTTTTGCGTCAACGAATACCCGGTCGGTGGGCACGGGGTGCTCGTCGTGGGCGAAGACGAGCTCACCGAGATTCTGTTGAAGGCGCGGGAAGCCGGGCTGCTGCCCGCGGTGCACGCTATCGGCGACGCGGCCAACACCGTCGCGCTCAACGCCTTCGAGCGCGCCGGCACCATCGGCCGTGACAACCCCGGCGGCACGACCGGCCGCCCGCGCGTGGCCGGCCGCATCGAACACGCCCAGTTTTTGCAGGCTCAGGATTTCGCCCGCTTTGCCTGCCTGGGCGTCACGGCAAGCGTGCAGCCGGAGCAGGCCCTCGACGACCGCGACGCCATCGAATCCAACTGGGCAGACGGAGCCGACCGCGTTTTCGCTCTGCGCTCGCTGCTCGACGCCGGCGCCACCCTCGCCTTCGGATCCGACGCCCCCGTCGCCCCCCTCGATCCCTTCACCGCCATGAGCGCAGCGTCGTCCCGGGCTCGTAGTGACGGCCGAGAGCCCTGGCGCCCCGACCAGGTCATCACCCGCAGTCAGGCACTGGCCGCGTCAGCTCGCGGCCGCACCCGCCTGCGCGTTGGCGATGTCGCCGACCTTGCCGTCCTCGACGGTGACCCGCTACAGGTATCCGATACCGTCTTTGAACGGATGCCCGTGGCTGCCACGCTGCTCGCCGGCCGCGCTACCCACGGCGCCGCCCTGTTCGGCGGCTGAGGGCAGGCCTACCCGAACCGTCCAGACACGTAGTCCTCGGTCGCCTGCACGGTCGGGTTCGAGAAGATCGTCGTGGTGTCGTTGTATTCGATGAGCTTGCCCGGCTTGCCGGTGCCCGCAATATTGAAGAACGCCGTACGGTCAGACACCCGCGACGCCTGCTGCATGTTGTGCGTCACGATCACGATCGTGTACTCCTGCTTCATCTCTTCGATGAGGTCCTCGATGGCCAGCGTCGAGATCGGGTCGAGCGCCGAACACGGCTCGTCCATCAGAATCACGTCGGGCTCGACGGCAATGGCGCGGGCGATGCACAGTCGCTGCTGCTGCCCACCCGACAGCCCCGATCCGGGGCGCCCCAGGCGATCCTTCACCTCGTTCCACAGGTTGGCGCCGCGGAGGGCCTTTTCGGTGAGGTCGTCGGCATCTGTTTTCGACATGCGACGGTTGTTGAGCTTCACGCCGGCCAGCACGTTGTCCTGGATCGACATGGTCGGAAACGGGTTGGGTCGCTGAAAGACCATGCCCACCTGGCGACGCACGAGCACGGGGTCAACGCCCGGTCCGTAGAGATTGTTGCCGTCGATGAGCACCTCACCCTCGACGCGGGCGCCGGGGATGACTTCGTGCATGCGGTTGAGCGTGCGAATGAATGTGCTCTTACCGCAACCGCTCGGCCCGATGAACGCGGTCACCGTGCGCGGCTCGATGACGATCGAGACACCCTCGACGGCCAGAAAATTGGTGTAATACACGTTGAGGTCGTTGACTTCGATGCGCTTGGACATAGGTCCCTTTCTATACTGAATGAAAAATTAGCGGCCCAGTTTGGGCGAGAACCAGTAGGCGATCAGGCGGGCGAGACCGTTGAGCAGCATCACGATCACGATCAGGGTGAGCGCCCCGGCCCAGGCCCGGTCCACGTAAGACTGCGCGTCGGCGCCCTGGTTGGCGTATTGCGTATACACGAACACCGGCAGCGTCATCATGCGTTCGCTGAACAGGTCGTAGTTCATGCTCGACGTGAACCCGGCAATGATCAGCAGCGGAGCCGTCTCACCGATCACGCGGGCGATCGACAGCATCACGCCGGTGACGATTCCGGCAATGGATGTCGGCAGCACGACCTTGAGAATGGTCAGCCACTTCGGCACCCCCAGGGCAAAAGCCGCCTCGCGCAGTTCATTCGGCACGAGCTTGAGCATCTCTTCGCTCGAGCGCACCACCACGGGAATCATCAGCACGGTCAGTGCGATGGACCCACCGAAACCAAAGCGGATACCCGGGTCGTTGAACAAAAGCGCAAACAGCGCGAAGGCGAAGAGCCCGGCGACGATCGAGGGGATTCCGGTCATCACGTCGACGAAGAATGTGATGGCCCTGGCGAGTCGGCCACGGCCATATTCAACGAGGTAGATCGCGGTGAGCAGCCCGATCGGCACCGAGATGAGCGTGGCAACGCCGGTAACCAGCAGGGTGCCGATCACCGCGTGCAGCACGCCGCCGCCGCCGCCGACCACGTTGCGTTGTGACTCGGTGAAGAATGTCGGCGTCAGAAAGGCGGGAAGCCCATTCACGACGGTGGTGTAGACGATCGAAGCGAGCGGCAGCAGAGCAATGATGAATGCGGCCGTCACGAGTGCTGTGATCAACCGGTCCATGGCCTTGCGCGAGCCTTCCACCAAGCGAGAGAGTACGTAAATGGCCACGCAGTAGAGCACAGTGCCGAACACGACCGTGCCCACCAAGTTGAAGCCGTCGACCGTGCCCGATAGGTAGAGCATCGCAAAGAAGGCGGCCGAAACAGCCCAGCTCGCGAGCAGTACCCACAGTGACGACCGCCGGGGTAGCTTGCCCGCGGTGAGCGAGTTCGTGAGCGGCGAAGCTTCCAGAACGGATGACATCAGTTGGCTCCCGAAAATGCCTTACGGCTGTTGATGATGACCCGGGCCAGCATGTTCACGAGCAGTGTCACGATGAACAGAACGAGGCCGGTCGCGAGCAGAATATTCACGCCGACACCGTGCGCCTCGGGAAAATTGAGTGCGATATTCGCCGCGATCGTGTTGGAGTTCTGTGACGTGAGTAGTTGGAAGAAGACGTCGGGGCTGGGGGAGAGCACCATGGCCACGGCCATGGTCTCGCCGAGCGCACGGCCGAGGCCGAGCATCGAGGCCGAGATGATGCCCGGCAGGCCGAACGGCAGCACGGCCATACGAATCATTTCCCATCTGGTGGCACCCAGGGCCAGCGCAGCCTCTTCGTGCAGCAGGGGAGTCTGCAAAAAGATCTCGCGGCAGATGGCGGTGACGATCGGCAGGATCATTACGGCGAGCACCACAGAGACGGTCAAGATCGTTCGTCCGGTGCCCGAGACAGGACCGGCGAAGGGAAGGAACCAGCCGAACCAATCGACGAGGGTGGTGTAAAACGGCTGCAGGAGAGGGGCCAGGACGGTGATGCCCCACAGGCCGAACACGACCGAGGGAACGGCGGCCAGCAGGTCGATGAGGTAACCGAGACCCTGCGCGAGCTTGCGCGGTGCAAAGTGTGAGATGAACAGGGCGATACCAATGGCGATCGGAACGGCCATGAGCAGCGCCAGGATGGCCGAGTAGACCGTGCCAAAGACGAGCGGGCCCACGTACGACCAGAAATTGGTGACGTCCCCGCTGAAATCGGCTGGCCCCGCGACGAACGCCGGCAGGCTCTCGACGAGCAGAAAGATGGCCACGGCGGCGAGCACGGCGAGGATCAGGCTTCCGGAAATCACGGTGGCCGACGAGAAGATGCGGTCGCCGGGGCGTTGCCTGGCCTTGATGGTCGTGGCGGCAGCGGTGGTCATGCCGGTCTCCTAAAAAGCGTCGAGCTGGTGAAAGTACGTGAAACGGGGGTGCGATGCGGCTGGACGCAACTGGCCGTACACCCCAGTCTGCCCGATCTGCCCTCGCAGGTGTGCGAGAACAGACCGGGCAGGTGTGTGGAGTTGTTACTTGACGGTCGCGAGAACAGCGGCGACGTCGGCTTCGAGCTGGTCCGTCAGCGGTGCGACTCCGGCGGATTCTTCAGCAACAGCCTGGCCGGCAGCGCTGGCGATGTACTCGATGTAGGCCTTGACGAGCTCGCCCTGTGCTGCATCGGCATATTCGTTGCAGACAATCGCATAGCTCACCAGAACGAGCGGGTATTCCGCCGGGTTGGTGGTTTTGCGGTTCAGCTCGAGCGCCAGGTCATCGGCAGCCCGGTCGGCCACGAGAGGCGATCCGGCGACAACCTCGGCCGCGGCTTCGGGGGTATAAGCCACGAACTCGCTGCCGACCATGAGCTTGGCGGTGCTGAGCGTGCCGGCCTGCGATGCGTCAGCGTAGCCGATGGTGCCCACGCCGTTGGTGACGGCAGAGACGACACCCGAGGTGCCCTGTGCGCCATCACCCGTGGAGAACGGGAACGTGTCCGAAGCCTTTTCGGTCCACACGTCGGGTGCGGTCTGGCCCAGGTAGTCGGAGAAGTTCTTGGTGGTACCCGAGTCGTCCGAGCGGTGCACGGCGGTGATCGGGGTGGCCGGCAGGGTTGCGTCGGGGTTCAGGGCGGCGATCGCGGCGTCGTCCCAGCTGGTGATGGTGCCGGCAAAGATCTTGGCGAGCGTGCTGGAATCGATGTTGAGCTCGTCAACACCGTCGACGTTGAAGATCACGGCGATGGGTGAGATGTAGACCGGCAAATCGACAGCCTTGCTGTTCGGGGCGCAGGAGGCAAAAGTGCCGGCGAGCTCGTCGGTGCTCATGTAGGAGTCGCTGCCGGCGAAGTCGGTGCCGCCGGCGATGAAGGCTTCGCGACCCGCGCCGGAACCGGTCGGGTCATAGTTGATCGTGACCTCGGGGTTTGCGGTCTGGAATCCAGCGCGCCAGGCTTCCTGCGCTGCGCCCATCGAGCTGGCGCCGGCGCCGTTGAGCGTGCCGGTGAGGGTGCTGGCGGATGCTTCGTCGGACGCCGGGGCGGCTCCTTCGTTTGCGGCACAGGACGAGAGAGCAAGACCTGCGGCAATGGCGATGACCGCGGGGCGGCCGAAACGCTTGAAGTTCACGTGTATTCCCTTTCAGGGTTTTGACAAGACTGTGTGTGCTTATACAAGCCGGTGCTGGCCCGTAAACGACGTTAGGGATTTGAAGTAACCATCGCCCGACCTATTGGTAAACAGAAGGTAAACGAGAGATAACGCTTGAAGCATCTGCGGCCCTCATCAGTGGGGTCTCGCGCGTGATCCGACGATGCTCGCGACTTCCGCACCGGCACGCGTCACGCGCCAGCTGACCGGCCTAGGCCGTCGCGGGGTATGTTTCTATCGCGAGGATGCCGGCCGCCGGATTCTCCGACGACAAGTGCACGATCGTGAATCCACCGGTGTCCAGGTTCGCTGCCTCCGACAGTGCCGACGACGTCTGGCTTCCCGTCGCGAGCGCGATCTCGCGCAAAATCTCCGGCAGTACGGGCCCGTGGCTGCAGAGCACGGCCGTCTTGCGGGCCCGCACGCGCTTGCCGACGACGCCGCGAACATCCGCTTCGTCACTTTCGAGCGCGTCCTGGCTGATGAGGTCGGTCTGCTTGATCGGGATACCCGTGGCGGCAGCCAGCGGCGCCACGGTCGTGACACATCGCGTTGCCGTGCTCGAGATTATGCGCAGCGGGCGCCACGCCGTGATCGTGTCGACCAGGCTCGCCGCCTGCTTCACGCCGCGAGCGGTCAGCGGACGACGCGCGTCGGGCAGGGCGCCGGTGCGCGGCGCCGCCTTGCCGTGCCGCAGCGCGATCAGTGCGAACGTACGGGTCACCCCAGCGTCGACCAAAGCGGAGAACGCCTCGAGAATGGTGACGTCAGCCGGGTAGCTCAGATAGGTACGCGCCTTCTTGATGGTGACCCATTCAATGGCGGCGACCTCACCGTTCGGCACAAAGGTGGAGTGCGCGATGGCATCGGGCGTAATCTCGGCGGCCCAGTAGTGCACGATCTTGGTGCGGCCGTCTGGCATGTCGTAGTGCGACACGCCGAGCGGCACACCGAGGGCCACGGCCAGCCCGGTCTCTTCCTCTACTTCGCGCACCGCGGTGCGGGGCAGCGTTTCGCCCGGGTCCACCTTGCCCTTGGGAATGGTCACGTCGCCGTGTACCGTGCGGTGGATCAGCAGTACCTGCATGCGACCCTCGACCAGTCGCCAGCAGACGGCGCCGGCGGCGTAAACGGCGGGGTCGTTAGCCTTGACGGCCACTAGCGACGTCCGGTCGGCCGCTTGCGCGCACTGATTTGCCGCATCAGCTTGTTCTGCATATCGCTCAGGTGCCCGCCCTTTTCGTCGACGTCGTGGCGGGTCCACTGGCCGGTTTCGTCGAGCCACCAGCTTGACGTGCGCGGATCCATCGCTCGCTCGAACAGTTCGTCGATCTCGACCAGGTGCTCAGGATCGACCAGCCGCACGAGCGCCTCGACCCGGCGATCGAGGTTGCGGTGCATCATGTCGGCGCTGCCGATGTACACCTGGGTGCCGCCGAGACTGTGAAAGGAGAAGATGCGCGAATGTTCCAAGTACCGGCCCAAAATCGACCGCACCCGAATGTTCTCGCTCATGCCCGCGACGCCGGGTCGCAGGCTGCAGATGCCGCGCACCCAGACGTCTACCTGTACGCCGGCCTGGCTGGCCCGATACAGCGCGTCGATGATGGCCTCGTCGACCATGGAGTTGACCTTGATCCGGATGCCACTCGTCTTGCCGTCGAGCGCATTCTGGGTCTCGATCGCGATGTGTTTGAGCAAGGCCTTCCGCAGGTGCAACGGAGCGACCAGCAGTCGCTTGAACTTCTTCTCGATGGCATAACCCGACAACTCGTTGAACAGGCGGGTGAGGTCTTTGCCAACCTGGGCATCGGCTGTGAGCAGTCCGAGGTCTTCGTAGATACGGCTGGTTTTGGGGTTGTAGTTTCCTGTGCCGACGTGGCTGTAGTGCCGCAGCACGCCCTTCTCGTAGCGCACCACGAGGGCGAGCTTGCAGTGTGTCTTCAAGCCCACCAGGCCGTAGACCACGTGCACGCCTGCCTTCTCGAGTTTGCGGGCCCAGGTGATGTTCGCCTGTTCGTCAAATCGGGCCTTGATCTCGACCAGGGCGAGCACCTGCTTGCCGCTGTCGGCGGCGGCGATGAGTGCCTCGACGATGGGGCTGTCGCCCGAGGTGCGGTACAGCGTCTGTTTGATGGCGAGCACGTTCGGGTCGGCGGCGGCCTGCTCGAGAAAAGCCTGCACGCTCGTCGCGAACGACTCATAGGGATGGTGCAGCAGCACGTCGCGGTTGGCGACCGCTGCGAAGATGTCCTGCTCGGCGTTCGGCTCGCTCGGCAGCAGCTGAGCGGCCGTTGTGGGCACGTGCTTGACGAAGTGCAGGTCCGGGCGGTCGATGCGCAGGTCGAACAGGCCGCCGAGGTCGAGAGGCGCTGGCAGGTGATAGACCTCCTGCTCGGTCACGTCGAGTTCACGCACGAGCAGCCCGAGGGTGACGTCGTCCATGTCCTCGGTGACCTCCAGCCGAATGGGCGGGCCAAACCGGCGGCGCAGCAGCTCTTTCTCGAGCGCTTTGATCAGGTTCTCGGTTTCGTCTTCGTCGATTTCGACGTCTTCGTTGCGGGTGACCCGAAAGACGTGGTGTTCCAGAATTTCCATGCCCGGGAACAGGTCGCCGAGCTGGTTGGCGATCAGGTCCTCCAGCGCGATATAGCGGATGCAGTCGACCGACTCGGTGCGATCCACCCGCACAAAGCGCGGCAACATCGGCGGTACCTTGAGCCGGGCGAACTCCTGCTTGCCGGTCTTCGAGTTGCGCACCCGCACAGCCAGATTCAGTGACAGGCCGGAGATATAGGGAAACGGATGCGCCGGGTCGACTGCGAGGGGCATCAGCACCGGAAAGATCTGGTTCGAGAAGTAGGTGCGCAGTGATCGGCGATCGGCGTCATCCAGGCTTTCCCAGGCCACGACGTCGACCCCGGCGTTGGCGAGGGCGGGGCGCACGAGTTTCTGGAAGGCGAGGGCGTGGCGATTCTGCAGGGCGTGGGCGGCCGCCGAGATGTCGCTGAGCACGTCCTGGGCAGCTCGACCCACGTTGGTCGGTACCGCGAGCCCGGTGAGGATACGACGTTTCAGACCAGCGACACGCACCATGAAGAATTCGTCGAGGTTACTGGCAAAGATGGCCAGAAAGTTCGTGCGCTCCAGCACGGGCAGACTCTCGTCCTCGGCCAGTTCGAGAACGCGCTGGTTGAAGGCGAGCCAGCTCAGTTCGCGGTCGAGGTAGCGGTCGTCGGGCAGCGCCGGGTCAAGTTTTTCGATAAGTGGGTCAAAGTCGTCATCGAAGTCTGTGAGTCCCGAGTCTGCTTGGGTGATTTCGCCGTCCATCTGACCATCCTGACACCCTTGGTCACGTCACCGCGACGAACGGGGTGAACGTCTGGCGAAATAATCCGGCAGCCGTTGACTTTTCGGCTTGTCGCGTGTCACGCGCGCGCAGGACTGCTCCCCAACTTTGGTTTTCTTCCGGCCGCGACCCGCATGGCGACCCGTGAGGTGCCTTCAGTCGGTGACGCGGCGGTACTGCACGTCGACCGTGTGGTCGACAAACCCCAGCGTCCGATACAGATGCACCGGTCCGAAGCTGTCGGCCTCGACATAGAGCGAGGCGGTCGTGCAGCCAGCGTCGGCCAGGTGGTGCAGACCGGCCTGCATGAGCACTCGTCCAAGGCCGCGGCCGGCGGCATCCGGATGCACCCCGACCACATAGATCTCGCCGATCGTCCCATCGACCTTGAGCCAGTTGTAGCCGATCATGCGGCCGGCGGCGTTGCGTAAAATCAGAAAGTCGTTGGCGTTGAACCACGACTCCGCCTGCCGCGCCGCCAGGTCAGCCTCGGTGATAGCGCCCTGTTCCGGGTGTGCTGCAAACACGAGCGCGTTCAGCGCCACCCACTCCGGCTCGTCAATTCCCACCCGGAACGCCGAAATATCTTCATCAGTGGACGGAGCGGATGCCGTCGCCTCGTCAAGCAGGGGCTTCCGCAACTCCAGCAACGTGCGCGCAGCGACGAAGTGAAGCTCGCTCGCGAGCGCCCGGGCTGCTGGATGATCGCCGTGCGACCAGGCGGTCACGCCATCCGGCTCGGTTTGCGCGAGATCGTGCGCCGCAGTACGGCCATACCCGCGCCGCCGATAGTTCGGGCTGATCACGAGGTCAATCTCGCCCGGCCCTCCCAGCGACGCCCCGACGACGAGTTCGTTCATTCGCACCAGATAGGCGGTACGCCGGCCCGCCTGCAGGTCATACAGCGCCTGCTCGTTGAATGGCGCGTAGCCGTCGAAGGCCAGCGCGGAATCGGCGACCTGGTGAAAGGTAGCCAGCCCAGCGGCATCCGCGGTACTAAGCGCGGACAGAATTGGGAACCCGCTCATCGTTTTCTTCGTGCACAGTGAAACGGTAGCCGACGTTGCGCACCGTGCCAATGAGCGACTCCTGGTCGCCGAGCTTGGCGCGCAGGCGCCGCACGTGCACGTCAACCGTGCGGGTTCCGCCGAAATAGTCGTAGCCCCACACCTCGCTCAGCAGCTGTTCGCGGGTGAAAACGCGCGACGGATGCGCGGCCAGAAACCGCAGCAACTCGAACTCCTTGTAGGTGAGGTCGAGCGGCTTGCCGTGCACCTTCGCCGAATAGCTCGCTTCGTCGATGACCACTCCGGCGGCACGAATCGTGTTCGACGGCACCGTGTGGGCGAGGCGCCCTGCGGTCAGGCGGATGCGGGCATCCACTTCGGCGGGACCGGCCGTGTCGAGAATGACGTCGTCGACGCCCCAATCGGGGCTGACAGCGGCGAGGCCGCCTTCGGTGACCACCAGCAGCAGGGGAGTGGAGCTGTTCATGGTCCGCAGAATCTGGCACAGCGACTTGGCCGCGGCGAGGTTGCTGCGGGCGTCGACCAGAATGAGATCTGAATCGGGCGCATTGATCAGTTGATCCGCCTGGGCGGGAATCAGTTTCGCGCTGTGTGACAGCAACGCCAGGGCGGGGAGCACATCATTGTTGGCCACCGAGGTCAGGATCAACAACTGCGCCACTCGCGCCCTCCAAGTATCTCGAAATTTATACTAGCGTGCCATGAAACGCGGGCGGTCAGGCAGAATAGACACGTGAGCTGGCACTGGAAAACGATCGCGACCGTGTGGGTACTGGCAATTGCGGGCGCAATTCTTACCGCGATTCTCGCCACCGACGGGTCGGAGATCAGCTGGATCGGCCTCACACTGGCTGTCTGCACTCTCGTGACGCTGGGCCTGCAGATCGCCACCCGAACCAAAGAGGGCTACGTCAAAAGGGTCACCATGAGCATCACCGGAGCCATCGTTATTCTGGTGGTGGCCACGATCGTCGTCTCGATCTGACCGCTCGCACTAGACTCTCTAGCATGGATCTGTTAGCGCTTGAACTTTTCTTCCTGGGCCTGCTCGGATTGGCCAGCTTGTCGATCGCCTGGGTATCGGGCATGGTCGTGTTCAAGCTGTTCCGGGGGCAGCGGTAACCACGTATGCGTGACCTGCCGGTCGGTTTGCCGTCCGAACTCGTTCCGCTCTCCTGGTTGATCGGAGTGTGGGAAGGCTCCGGCGTACTCGAATACAAGATCGGCGAAGAGTCGGTCAGTCGTACTTTCGGCCACCGCGTCAGCTTCAGCCATGACGGCCTGCCACACCTGAACTACAGCTCCTATACCTGGCTCGAGCCCGAGGTCGCTTCCCGCGAAACGGAGGCCGCTGCATCCGCTGGCCCGTCCGCACCTGCCGAAACCGAAACTGAAACCGACGCCGACGGCGTGGCCCCCGCACTGCCTCAAGCGCTACCACCCGAGATGGTGTCCGACGAGAAAACACCGTTGGTCACCGAAACCGGGTACTGGCGGCTCAGCCGTCACCAGGGTGACGGCGACCCCGGCCCCGGCATGCTGCCCGGCACGGGCGAGCGTCCGTTCACCTCGGCTGCCGCCGTCGAAACGCTGCGCAACAGGGATGGCGGCTTCGACATTGAGGTTACCCTCGTGCACCCCGGCGGTGTGGCCGAACTCTACCTCGGCCAAGTCAAGGGTCCGCGCATCGATCTCGCAACGGATGCCGTGCTGCGCACCGCGGGCGCCAAGCCCTACGCTGCTGCCACCCGCCTCTACGGCCTGGTCGACAACCACCTGCTCTGGGCTTGGGATATCGCCGCCCTCGGCCAAGATCTACGCACGCACGCCTCCGGCCGCCTGGCCCGAGTGCAATAGCCCCCCACCGCCCCCACCCCACTTTCTTGGACGGGGCCTGGGCCCGGGCCCTGGGCCCAGTTTATAGACCGGGCCCGGGGCCATAGGGTGGGCCCGGTCGCGCGGTGAAGTCCGTGTGCCCGCCCCTCCACCGAATAAATCGAGTGGTCGTACTGTTGATAGTGATGACCCACGCATCGAAGCACGATCGCCGCCCACAACCCGGGCCGGCAGAATTGAGCGACATGACTGACCCGGCCCCGACCTCCTCCCCGCTGCTCGGCCTGCCCGGCGCGGTGCAAGCCGAAGGAATCGACGCCGGTGTCGCTGCGCACTACGGCAACCCCATGATCGAGCAGCGCACGCTCGCTGCCGGCAGCTCCATCGTCGACCTGTCCCACCGCGGCGTGCTCTCCGTCGCCGGCCCCGACCGCCTCACCTGGCTCAATTCCATCGCCAGCCAGGAACTGAAAAGCCTTGCACCGGGCGAATCCACCGAGATGTTGCTGCTCGACCCCACCGGGCGTCTCGAATATGCCATCCGCGTGCTCGACGACGGCGTCGAGACCTGGCTTCTGATCGAGGCCGCAGAGCTGCCCGGCCTACAGAAGTTCCTCGACCGCATGAAGTTCATGCTGCGCGTGCAGGTCGTCGACCACACCCTCGCTTACGCCACGATCGGCGCCATGACGGATGCCCCCGCCACCGTCGGCATCGCTCCCGCATCCCCGAACGACGTGCCCCTGACCTGGCTGGACCCGTGGGCGCAAGTCGCCCGCGGCGGCTACCAGTATGCCGAAACCCCTGAGCACCCCGGAACCCACTGGACCTACACGGAAACCCTCGTGGCCCGGGCCAGCCTGCCGGCCCTGCGCGATGCCCTGGCCGCCGGAACCGTGACCGTCACGCCCACCGGTGCCGCAGCTACCTCGACCGTGAAACCTGCAGGACTCCTCGCCCTCGAAGCGTTGCGCATCGCCGCCTGGCGGCCGCGCCGGGCCCGCGAGGTCGATGAGAAGAGCATCCCGCACGAACTGGACTGGCTGCGCACCGCCGTGCACCTGAGCAAGGGCTGCTATCGCGGGCAGGAAACCGTCGCGAAGGTGCACAACCTCGGCCACCCGCCGCGCCGGCTGGTCATGCTGCACCTCGACGGATCAGAGGGCGTTTTGCCTGCCCCTGGCGACCCGGTCCAGGCCGACCGCGTCAGGCCCGAGCAGGAAGCCGAGCGGGTCACCGTCGGCGTCATCACCTCGAGCGGAATCCACTACGAGCTCGGGCCGATCGCGCTCGCGGTGATCAAGCGCACCATTCCGGCTGCGTCGACGCTGTACGTCGCCTCCGAGGGGATCTCCATCTCGGCCAGCCAGGAGATTATCGTGCCGCAGTCGGCCGGGTCCGTCGCTGAGATCCCCCGTCTGCCTCGCCTGGGCATCCGCACGCCCGGTCACTGAGGCCACCCCGCCGCTCGATAGAGTGGGCACATGCCTGCCCCATACACACTCGTCCTCCTCCGCCACGGCCAAAGCACCTGGAACCAGCAGAACCTGTTCACCGGCTGGGTAGACGTTCCCCTGAGTGAGCAGGGTGCCAGCGAAGCCGCGCGCGCCGGCGCGCTGCTGCGGGATGCCGACCTGCTGCCCGACGTGTTGCACACCAGCCTGCTCTCGCGCGCCATCCAGACCGCGAATCTCGCGCTCGACGAGGCCGGCCGCTCCTGGATCCCGGTGAGGCGTTCCTGGCGCCTCAATGAACGCCACTATGGCGGGCTGCAGGGCCTTGACAAGGCCGCGACTCAGGCAAAATTCGGCCAGGAGCAGTTCATGCTCTGGCGCCGCTCTTACGACACCCCACCGCCCGTGCTCGACGACTCGAGCGAGTTCTCGCAGGCGCACGACGTCCGCTACGCGGGCCTCGGCTCCGACCTGCCGCGCACCGAGTGCCTCAAGGACGTCGTCGAGCGGATGCTGCCCTACTGGCAGTCGAACATCGCGCCCGACCTGCGCGCCGGCAAAACCGTACTGGTCACCGCGCACGGCAACTCCCTGCGCGCCCTGGTCAAGCACCTCGACGGCATCAGCAACGCCGACATCGCCGAGCTGAACATCCCCACCGGAATTCCGCTCGTCTACCAGCTCGGCGAAGACCTTATGCCGCTCGCACCGGGGGAGTACCTCGACCCCGAAGCTGCTGCGGCCGGCGCGGCCGCCGTGGCCGCCCAGGGCACCACGAAGTAGCCTGCGCGCCCACACGACAGGCCCGGTGCGCACCGGTTCATTCTCATAACTCCTGCAAATTCTTCGACACCGCAGCACGTCCCGCGTGATTACGCGGTCGGCCCGCTGTCGGTGCAGAAATTGCAGGAGTTATGCGCGCATGGCCGCAATGAACCTACAAAGAAAGGCCCCGGAAGCGGATGCTCCGGGGCCTTCCTTGATCATGAATTCAAGCGCTGTCGTCCTGGTGCCAGGCGCCCGTGCCGAGGTACTGCACCTTTTTGGCGATGGAGACTGCGTGGTCAGCAAATCGTTCGTGGTACCGGCTGGCCAGGGTCGCGTCGACCGTGTCGGCGGCCAGCCCCTTCCAGGTTTCGCCGAGCACGGCGTCGAACACGCTCAAGTGCAGGGCGTCGACCTTGTCGTCTTCGTTGCGAATCCTGTCGGCGAGCTGCATGTTTTGGTTGGTGAGCAACTCGGTGAGCATGTTCGCGATGACCACGTCAAGGGCGCCCATCTCGGCGAAGGTGCTGCGCAGACCCTTGGGGATGACCTTGTCGGGAAACCGGTACCGGGCCAGCTGGGCGATGTGGGTGGCGAGGTCGCCCATCCGCTCGAGAGAAGCGCTGATGCGCAAGGCGCTGACCACGATGCGCAGGTCGCGGGCGACCGGCTGCTGGCGCGCGAGAATGGTGATGGCGAGTTCATCGAGTTCGACGGTGAGTTCGTCGATCTTCTCGTCTTCGCTGATGGCCTCTTCGGCCAGACTCACGTCGCTCTCATTGAAGGCGCGTGTTGCTTTGTCCATAGAAATCGCGACGAGCCGGGCGATATCGACGAGCCGCTGTTGAACTTCGGCTAGTTCCTGTTGGAATACATCGCGCATGGGGTGATCCTTTCGGCCGCGCGAACACGCACGATCTGTGTGACCAGCCTTGGCCACCGCTTTATGGTGTCGAATTTAGGTTAACGGCAGGTGCCGCCCACTTGAACACTAACTAAAGTACAGGGCCTGGCGCAGGTGCGTTGCGAACGAGGGACGAATACTGTCAGTAATCTGTAGAGATGGAATCGACGTGGCTGCTGTTGCTGTCGCTGGCACTCGGACTCGGGGTCGGTGCCGGTTTCGTGTCGCTCATACATGTCGCCGAGCATCACGGCCGCCGCGCTGCGGATGTCGTCAACCCCGCTGTGCCCGACGGTATCGATCAGGTGCTCGACGCCCTCGAGACCGCTGGTGTCGTGCTCGACCCGTCGAACAACGTCATCAAGACCAGCCCGGGCGCTCTCACTCTGGGCTTGGTCTGGAACCAGCAGCTGGTGCACCCCGAACTGCTCGAACTCGCCCGTCGGGTACGGCAGACCGGCGAGCCGATCTCCGAAGACCTGGTGCTGTCCCGCGGCCCGTTCGGCGACGCGAGCATGCGCTTTCGGGTGCGCCTGGCCCGACTCGGCACGCGCTATGTGCTGATGTTGGCTGAGGACCGCACCGAAGCCTTTCGCCTCGACGAGGTGCGCCGCGACTTCGTGGCCAATATCAGCCACGAACTGAAGACCCCCATCGCCTCGGTCGGTCTGCTCGCCGAGGCTCTCAACCAGGCAGCGGATGAACCGGAGCAGGTTCGCCGCTTTGCCAACCGATTGACGACGGAGTCGGCGAGGCTCGGCCGCCTCACCCAGGAGATCATCGAGCTGTCCCGGCTGCAGGCGCAGGATGCCCTCGCGGAACCTGAGATTCTCAGTGTTGACGACATCGTCGCCGCAGCGGTCGATCAAAGTCGGGTCGTCGCCGAGGCCGAGCGCATCACGATCGTCATCGGCAAGAAGTCCGGGGCCCGGGTGTTCGGTGACGAAGCTCTACTCACCGTCGCCGTGCATAACCTCGTCGCAAACGCGGTGAACTATTCCCTCGAGGGGTCACGAGTCGGCGTCGGCGTGCGCCTGCAGAAGGGCATCGTCGAGATCACCGTTACCGACCAGGGAGTCGGCATCGCCGAGAGCGACATCGACCGGGTGTTCGAACGCTTCTTCCGCGTCGACCAGGCTCGATCGCGGCATACCGGTGGGACAGGCCTCGGCCTGTCCATTGTCAAGCACGTCGTGCAAAACCACGGCGGTGACATTCGCGTCTGGTCGCAGCCTGGCAGCGGATCCACTTTCACCATCCGCCTCCCGGAGGCGGCTGCACCGATCATAGAACCACGCCCGAATAAACCGCGAACGGTCGCTCGTGCGACCGCAGGAGACACACTATGACACGCATTCTCTTAGTTGAAGACGAGAGCGCCCTGAGCGAACCGTTGAGCTTTCTGCTTGAACGAGAGGGCTATGAGGTCGTCGTCGCCGAAGACGGACCGAGCGCGATCAGCGAGTTCGACCAGAACGGCACCGACCTCATTCTGCTCGATCTGATGCTGCCCGGCATCCCCGGCACCGAGGTGTGCCGAGAGATTCGAACTCGGTCGACCGTACCCATCATCATGCTCACCGCAAAAGATTCCGAGATTGACATCGTCGTTGGTCTCGAGCTCGGAGCTGATGATTACGTCACCAAGCCGTATTCAACCCGCGAACTGGTCGCCCGTATTCGTGCGGTGCTGCGTCGGCACGAGGATCAGAGTGCAGCCGACGTGGACACCATGCTCACGGCTGGCACGGTGAGTATGGACGTGGAACGGCACGCCGTGACAGTCTCCGGCGAGCTCGTGAACATGCCGTTGAAAGAGTTCGAATTGCTCGAGTTCCTGCTGCGAAACGCCGGTCGCGTGCTGACCCGCGGCCAGCTCATCGACCGAGTCTGGGGTACCGACTACTTTGGTGACACGAAAACGCTCGACGTGCACATCAAACGCATCCGCTCACGCATCGAGGCAGCCCCGTCCGAGCCGGTCATGCTCGTAACCGTGCGCGGTCTCGGGTACCGGTTCGAAGCCTAGGGGAAAACGAAACAGGCCGCCGTCCCTGAGGGATGGCGGCCTGTTTCGTGTGTTGCGCGGGTTACGCGGAAGGCGTGGCCGTGGGGGTCGGTGTCACGGTCGGTGTTGCCGTGGGGGTCGGTGTCACGGTCGGTGCTGGCGTGGGCAGAAGGGTCGAATACTCGCTCTGGGCGCCGGAGAGAACGGGCAGCAAAAGCTCAATACCGGTCTCTTCTCCGTACTGGAAGAAGACTGGAAACAGCGAGCCGGGCTGGCTGGCCATGTTGTCCAGAACCACTGAGGGGGCGCCCTCCGTGCCGAATGTCACGGTCGTGTTGGCCTCAACCGGCACCTGCTGCGACACCTTTCCGGTGCTCGACTCGTACTGCACGAGCAGGGTCTGCAGGGCGTCTGTGGGGTTCACGACGGAGACAACCAGATTGGCCAGTTCCCCGTCGGTCGAGATCAGCAGAGCGTTGCGAATGTGGATCTCGCCCACATCGCCGCTTACACCGTCACTCGCGTTGTAGGCGATCGAGGTGGCCGGGGGTGCGAAAAATCCGCACGCGCTCGTGCCCAACAGAATGCCAGCCGCCAATACAACGGATGCAGCGATGCGCGCTCTCACAAAACCTCCACTACTGAAGCAGCGTTCGGCTGTGGGCCGACGCTGCAGAATTCCCTGTGCTATTAGCTTAGCGGCGAGTTTGGGGGCACGGCTGTCGTCGACGTGCCTCGCGGGGGCGCGCGTACTGTAGCACCTCTTAGCTGTGGTAAACTCGGATCCGCTGAAGGGATCACATCCATGCTGTTTGAGGTTGGCGAGACCGTCGTATATCCCCACCACGGCGCGGCGATGATCACCGAGGTGAAAACCCGCATCATCAAGGGTGAAGAAAAGCTGTACCTCAAGCTGAACGTCACCCAGGGGGATCTGACGATCGAAGTTCCCGCCGAAAACGTTGATCTCGTCGGCGTTCGCGACGTTATTGGCCAAGATGGCCTCGACAAGGTTTTTGAAGTGCTGCGGGCACCGTTTACCGAAGAGCCCACCAACTGGTCCCGCCGGTACAAGGCTAATCTTGAAAAGCTGGCCAGCGGCGATGTGATCAAAGTGTCCGAGGTGGTGCGCGACCTGTGGCGCCGCGACCAAGACCGTGGCCTGTCCGCCGGTGAAAAGCGGATGTTGGCCAAGGCCCGACAAATTCTGATCAGCGAGTTGGCCTTGGCCGAAAAAACCGACGAAGAGAAAGCATCCACCGTTCTCGACGAGGTCCTTGCTTCCTGAACTTCCGAGCCCAGCTCGATCACTGTGCTTCGTAAGAGGCGGCGCCGACAGGCGTCGCCTTTTTGCTTGCTTGTCCTGACCATGCTCTCCAGCCCGACCCCCGGATAGATACCCTCCAGATATGACTGATTCACCTGCATTAGCGGTTGCGCCCTCGGTTGCCGTCATCGTCGTGGCCGCCGGAAGTGGTTCCCGCCTCGGGCACGTCGAACCTAAAGCATTCGTCCTACTGCAGAGGCGCCCCCTCCTGGATCGTGCCTTGGATTCGATCTTCACAATGCGTGAAGCGGTGCAGATCATCGTGGTTGCCCCCATCGACCGGCTGATGGATGCCCGACGCATCGCCGCTTCGGTCTTCGCCCGTCACGAGGCGCCCGACACCACCACGCCGCCTGCGCCCAGTCCCGCCGCCACGTCCACCAGGATCGCCGCGCCTCCTTCGCGCACGGTCACCATCATCGAAGGCGGGCGCACCCGGCAGGACTCGGTCGACCGGGGCATGAGTGCACTGATGCCGAGCATCGACATCGTGCTCGTGCACGACGCCGCGCGCGCGCTCACCCCCGCCGCCCTCTGTGACGAGGTCGTCGCTGCGGTGCGTTCCACCGGACACGGCATTATTCCGGGGCTGCCCCTGGTCGACACCATTAAGCGCGTCGCTCATTCCGGCGCAATCCTCGGCACCGTCGATCGTTCTGAGCTCTCCGCAGTGCAGACCCCGCAGGGTTTTCCGCGCTCGATGCTTGCGGATGCCCACGCCCGGGCCGCGCAGAACGGCCGGTTCGAAGCCCACACCGACGATGCGGCCCTCGTCGCCGACGCTGGACTTCCGGTGAGCGTTATTGCCGGCCATCCGCTCGCCTTCAAGATCACGACCCCCGAAGATCTCGAACGTGCCGAGGCCATCCTGCACGCGGTGACGGCGTCCCCGACGCCCGACTGGCACCTTCCGCGCATCGGCACGGGCCTCGATGTGCACTCGTTCGCGACCGACGCCACCACGGACCTCTGGCTGGCCGGGTTGTACTGGCCAGGGGAACGCGGCCTGAGCGGGCACAGCGACGGCGATGTCGTCGCGCACGCTATCTGTGATGCCATACTCGGCGCCGCCGGACTCGGGGATATCGGCAGCGTTTTCGGCACGGCCGACCCTCGGTTCGCCGATGCACACGGCGAGATTTTCCTCACCGAGACCGTGCGCCTGGTCGCCGCCGCCGGTTATCTCATCGGCAATGTGTCGGTGCAGATCATCGGCAATCGCCCCAGGTTTTCGCCGCGTCGGGGCGAAGCAGAAACGCTACTCACCCGCATCCTCCTCGCACCGGTCAATATTGCCGCGACAACGACCGACGCGCTCGGCTTTACCGGCCGCGGTGAGGGTGTGGCGGCGACGGCTACCGCGTTGCTCTACCCCGCACCTCGCGCAGGTCGATTCAGCGGGCAGCCGGCCGAGCCTGCGCACCTGCCCGAGCCGGGTCAGACCCCTGACCTAAACTGGGAGGCGTGACCATGCAACTCTACGATTCGAAGGCGCAGGCCTTGCGTGACTTCGTCCCCCTCGAAGCGGGCCAGGTCTCGATGTACGTGTGTGGACCCACCGTGCAGTCCAGCCCGCACATCGGTCATCTGCGCAGTGCCCTGGTCTACGACCAGCTTCGTCGCTGGCTCAGCTACCGCGGACTGAACGTCACGTTTGTGCGCAACGTCACCGACATCGATGACAAGATTTTGATCAACGCGAAAGGATCGACCGAGCAGTGGTGGGCCCTCGCCTACCGTTATGAGCTCGAGTTCACCGCCGGCTACCAGCGACTCGGCATTCTCGCCCCCACCTACGAGCCGCGGGCGACGGCGAGCATCACCGAGATGCAGACCCTCATCACTACCCTGATCGAGCGTGGTCACGCCTATGCCGCCCCCGATTCGTCGGGCGACGTCTACTTTGACAGCGCGAGCTGGGCGGCCTATGGCGCCCTCACCCACCAGTCGCCCGGCAATATGGAAGCGGCAACGGACGCCTCCCCACGCGGCAAGAAAGACCCGCGCGACTTCGCCCTCTGGAAGGGTTCCAAGGCTGGCGAGCCCGCCTCCGCCGCCTGGATCTCGCCGTGGGGGCAGGGCCGTCCGGGCTGGCACATCGAGTGCTCCGCTATGGCCGCCCGCTACCTCGGCGAGCATTTCGACATTCACGGCGGCGGCCTCGACCTGCGGTTTCCGCACCACGAGAACGAGCTCGCGCAGTCCAACGCGGCCGGCAGCGACTTCGCGAACTACTGGGTGCACAACGGCCTGGTGAACGTGAACGGTCAAAAGATGTCGAAGTCGCTTGGCAACTCGGTGTTCGCGGCCGAACTGCTCAGCCAGGCCCGCGCCATCGTCGTGCGCTATTTTCTCGGCGCTGCCCACTACCGCTCCACCATCGACTACAACGACGGTTCGCTGGTCGAGGCTGAAGCTGCCCTCGAGCGCGTCGAAAGTTTTCTCGACCGTGCCGACCGAAGGCTCGCCGGAACCCGGTTCGCCGGAACCGGCGTCGAGATCGTGCCGGATGACTTCGCCGCGGCCATGGACGACGACCTCGCCGTTCCGCAGGCGCTCGGCGTACTCCACGACACCGTGCGTGCCGGCAACGCTGCGCTGGATGCCGAAGACCTGCACGCTGCGGCATCCGCTCGCAGCGGAGTACTCGCGATGAGCGAAGTACTGGGAATCAACCCTTTGTCGCCCGGCTGGGCCGTGGCGACGGACGAACCGGCCATGGTGGCCCTGAGCGCGTTGGTCGAGCGACTGCTCGGCGACCGCAACCTCGCCAGGGAAAACCGCGACTACGCGGCCGCAGACCGAATCCGGGACGAACTCGTCGCCGCCGGAATCACCATCGAAGACACCCCGTCGGGTGCCCATTGGAGCTTTGACTGATGAAGAACTTAGACCGCAAATCGCGCACCGGATCGGTGCGCAAGGGCAGCCGCGGAGCCCAGGTCGGCTCCGGCGGCCAAGGGCGTCAGGCGCTCGAGGGTAAAAAGCCCACTCCGAAGGCCGAAGACCGTCCGTACCACCCCGCCGGTAAGCGCAAGGCTGCGGCGGAGCGGTTCACCGCGGCCGGCGGCTTCAACTCGCGCCCCGCAGCGGATGCGTCCGCCAACCGAGGCGGAGCGCGTGGAGGCACCCCTCGTGGCGGCGCCCGCGGCGCCTCGCAGGGTGCGCCCCAGCGCGGCACGGGCAACACCGGCGGCGGCGGATCCTCGACTCGCCGGGCCAAGCAGATCGACGAGCACGAGATTGTCACCGGCCGCAACTCGGTGCTCGAGGCACTGCGGGCGAAGATCCCCGCGTTGACGCTTTACATCGCCGCGCGCATCGAAATGGATGAACGGGTCAAAGAGGTGCTGCTCATGGCGACGAGCCGCAACATCCCCATCCTCGAGGTCATGCGCCCCGAACTCGACCGGCTTGCCGGTCGTGACGCCGTGCACCAGGGGCTCGCGCTCAAGGTTCCCGCCTACGAGTACGCGCACCCGATGGAGTTGCTCGAACTCACCATCAGCCGCGGCCACAAGCCGTTGTTCGTGGCCCTCGACGGCATCACAGACCCGCGCAACCTGGGCGCGATCATCCGCTCGACCGCTGCGTTCGGCGGCCACGGAATCATCGTGCCGCAGCGTCGCTCGGTCGGCGTGACCGCCTCGGCCTGGAAGACCAGCGCCGGAGCGGCCGCCCGCACCCCCGTTGCCATGGCGAGCAACCTCACCCAGACCCTGAAAGCGCTCAAAGCGCAGGGCGTGTTCGTGCTCGGTCTCGACGGCGACGGCGACGTGTCGCTGCCCGACCTCGGCACGGGCTTCGCCGAGCGCCCCGTCGTGATCGTCGTCGGCAGCGAGGGTAAAGGGCTGTCACGCCTCGTCACCGAGACCTGCGACGCGATCGTCTCGATTCCAATCAGTGCTGCGACCGAGTCGCTCAACGCCGGAATCGCTGCCGGAGTCACCCTGTACGAGGTGGCGCGCCTGCGTGCCCAGATCAAGCAGGCAAAGGCCGCCAAGCAGTAGCCTCGCTCCTTTTCGGACGGGGCCCGGGCCCCGTCCGTGGGCCCAGTTTATAAACTGGGCCCACGGTCATAAGGTGGGCCCGGCGACCATCGCGATTGACTGAACGTTCCCGACCAGTGACCGCCCTCCACAGCGGATGTTGCTGCCCGCTTTCCACAGATCAGTCGACGTCACACCCTCCAGGTCCTGAGCATGATGACAATTGGTCATGCTTGAGATTTTGGATGTTCCAAGTGCCCACAACGACGGCCTAATTCTCGCTGAGTCCCTGTGGGCGGCGGGGCTGAACACGCGGGCCGTGCGCGCACTGCTTGCGAAGGGTGAGCTGGTACGCATCCGTCGCGGAGTCTATGCCTCGGGGGACACCTGGCGCAGGGCCGAGAGCGACGACCATTATCGACTCTTCGTTCGTGCCACCGTGGTCACGGCCGAGGAACCGCTTCTCCTCTCCCATCATTCGGCGGCGGCACTGTACAACTTGCCCATCATCGGACCTTGGCCCACAGTCGTGCACGCGATCAACAACGACGCGGCCGGGGGCAGCAGCGCCCGATTCACCATGAGCCATCGCAGCGTGGTCGAGCCGGAGCCGGTCACGATAAACGGATGCGCCGCTACCACCCTCACGCGCACCCTCATCGATGTGGCGGCAACCTCAAGCTTTCTCGTCGGCGTCACGATGATGGACCACGCCCTGCGCGTGGAGCAGGAGCGCGGGCAGCGGGAACGCCGGCAGGGCAGTTGCAGTGCTCCGATACTCTGCAAGGACGACCTCTACGCCGAACTGGCGCTGGTGCATCCCAGACGTGGAGGCCAAACGGTGCGTCGGGTCATAGACTTCGCGAATCCGCTGTCTGCCAATCCGGGCGAGTCGTTGAGCCGGGTACGCATGGTCGAGTTGGGCTTCGAGATACCCGAACTTCAGGTGCGCTTCGTCGTGCAGGACCGAGAGTACTGGGTCGACTTCTTCTGGCGCGGAGTGCGCAAGATCGGCGAATTCGACGGCAAAATCAAGTACACCCGGGGCGCACTATTGGGCGACCGGCACCCGGGCGACGTGGTCGTCGCCGAGAAGAATCGAGAAAATCTCCTGCGTCGTGAAGTCACCAGCTTCGACCGCTGGGACTGGGACATGGCCTACTCTCCTCGCTTATTCTCCGAATTCATGATTCAGCACGACGTTCCGCGTGCCTAAACCTGCATTGGATGCGCCCCGCACGTACCCTAAATGGCGCCAATTTCCGTCGCCACTGCGCCTGGGCCCACCTTGTGACCCGGGGCCCAGTTTATTAACGGGGCCTGTGGACGGGGCCTGGGCCCCGTCCGAGAGGGAAGCACCGAACGGGCTCGGGAAGCCACAGAAGGCTAGACCTTGAGCATCCAGTCATCGGCATCGTCGGGGTCAGCGGACGCGTCGTCGCCCAGCTGCATGCGAATCGGCAGGGTGATGGTTCCGGTGAGTGGGTCGATCACGGTCGCCTCGTCGCGGCGGTGGCGCAGTACGTCCTGCACGTACGAAGTCACGGCCTCGGCGAGCGGAATATCCCGCGACTGGTTTTGCGCCATGAACCAGCGGTGATCGAGCAACTGGTGAAACACCTCTGCGCGTTCGAGCTTGCCTCGCAACTCCTCGGGGATGGCGCGCACAACCGGTTCGAACACCCGCACCAGCCACTCGTGCGCGACCATTTCTTCGTCGGCTCCAGGGTCGCCGTAGGCAGCCCGATAAGAGTCGAGGTCGTTCAGCAGACGGCGGGCCTGGTTCTCTTCCGCGTCGAGGCCGGTCAAGCGCAGTAGCCGGCGCTGATGGTGGCCAGCGTCGACGACTTTCGGCTGGATGCGCACGCTTGAACCCGTGCTGTCGGTCTTGATGGCCAGTTCCTCGATGTCGAAGCCGAGGTTGTTGAGACGTTCCACTCGCTGCGCAATTCGCCAGCGTTCGGAGTTAGAGAAGGACTCGGAGCCGGTGAGTTCCTGCCAGAGCAGCCGATAGGCCGCGACGATGCCGTTGCTGATGCGCACCGGGTCCAACTCGTCTGCGACGCGACCGCCGGCTTCCAGATCCATCAGCTCGCCGGCGATGTTCACCCGGGCAATTTCGAGGTCGTTCTCGCGCTGACCGTTCGAGAGACCGCCCGAGTACAGCTGTCCCGTTTCAGCATCGACGAGGTAGGCGGCGAAGGCGCCGGCGTCGCGACGAAACAGGGTATTCGAAAGCGAGACGTCGCCCCAGAAAAAACCGATCATGTGCAGGCGCACCAGTAGCACCGCGAGGGCATCGACCAGCCGGGTGGCGGTATCCGGGCGCAGTTCGTGCGAGTACAGCGCGCGGTACGGGAGTGAGAACTTGAGATGACGGGTAACCAGAACCGAATTAAGCGGGTCGAGCGCGGCATCCGTTCTGTCGGTGATGACGGCTACCGGCTCGACGCAGGGAATCTCGAGGTTGGCCAGGGTTCGCAACATGTCGTATTCGCGCTTGGCCATCTCGCTCGTGGTCTCTTTGATGGCCACCACCCGACCGCTCAAGTGAGCGAACCGCACGAGGTGGCGCGAGATGCCCTTGGGCAGTGAGGCGATGTTCTCATTCGGCCATGCATCGAGGGGCAGCTGCCACGGCAGGTCGAGCAGGGCAGGATCGACCGTAGCCGACGTGATGTTGAGTGAACCGCTCATTATTTGACCCTAACAAACAACAAACGGCTGGAGGGAGCGCACTCCCTCCAGCCGTTTTACGATACTGACTAGTCGGTGACGGCGCCGCCGAGGCGCAGGCCGCTTTCCGCGTCGAACACGTGCAGGTGGTTCGGCGTGGCCGTGAGGTACACCGTCTCTCCGGCGTTCGGGTGCGAACGGCCGTCGACGCGCGCGACGATGTCGGTGCGCTTGCCCTCGATCGTGGAGTGACCGTAGAGATAGCCGTCAGCGCCGAGTTCCTCAACCAGGTCGACCTCGATCTGCAGGCCTTCGCCGGCGGCGGACGACATCTGGATGTCTTCCGGGCGAATGCCGACGGTGACCTTCTTGCCGGTCGAGTTGGCGAGCGTCTCGCGCTGCACGGGAACGGTGGCCGTGCCGAACTTGATGCCGCCATCGACGGTGTCCGCGAGGAACAGATTCATCGCGGGGCTGCCGATAAAACCGGCCACGAACACGTTCTGCGGCTTCGCGTACAGGTCGCGAGGCGAACCGACCTGCTGCAGGACGCCGTCCTTCAGGACCGCAATCCGGTCGCCCATGGTGAGAGCCTCAGTCTGGTCGTGGGTTACGTAGACGGTGGTGACGCCGAGCCGACGCTGCAACGAAGCGATCTGGGTGCGCGTCTGCACGCGCAGTTTGGCGTCGAGGTTGGAGAGCGGCTCATCCATCAGGAACACCTGCGGCTGACGAACGATCGCGCGGCCCATGGCAACGCGTTGACGCTGGCCGCCGGAGAGTGCCTTCGGCTTGCGGCTGAGGTATGGTTCCAGATCGAGCAGTTTGGCCGCTTCGAGCACGCGGACGGCGCGCTCATCTTTGTTGATGCCGGCGATTTTGAGCGCGAAACCCATGTTCTCGGCGACGGTCATGTGCGGGTACAGCGCGTAGTTCTGGAAGACCATGGCGATATCGCGGTCTTTCGGCGGAACATCCGTTACATTACGCTCGCCAATGAAAATACTGCCGTCGTTGACCTCTTCGAGACCGGCGAGCATGCGCAGTGACGTGGATTTGCCACAGCCGGACGGGCCGACCAGGACCAGGAATTCGCCATCGGCGACCTGGAGGTCAAGCTGGTCAACAGCCGGCCTGGTGGACCCCGGGTACAGCCGGGTTGCCTTGTCAAAGGTCACTGAAGCCATAATTATTTCTCCTTCACCGGCAGGAACGTGCCGGACGATCCGTTGTGAATAGAATTCATGCTCCGTGTGCTATAGCACGCGTTTCCCCCGATATTACACGACGGATGCCCCGGCGCGGGTCCGCGATCCGTTTGGTCGATTCCCAGTCACGGGACCTACTATTTCAGAGGCGCCTTCACGCGCGCCCCCTCTTCTGGAAAGCGATTTTTTATGACTATTGGCGGTTCAGGCGACGGCAGTCCCGCAAAAAACCGGCGGCGTGACGCCGCCCGGGTAAAAGCCAAGCAGCTTCGAGTCAGTCAAAAAAAGAAGGACCGCCGGAACAAGGTATTTTTGCAAGGCGGCATCGCGATTGCAGCCGTCGCGATCGTCGTATTGGTTTCCGTCATCATCATGAATTCGATCAAACCGGCCGGTCCGGGCCCGAAGAACATGGCCAGCGACGGCGCTCTCATCGGCGAGGGAATGGTCACTACTCTGACACCCGCATTGCAGCCCGACGCGAACCCGAGGCCATCCAAACCGGATACCACCGGCGCCGTAGCCAACATCCGGGTCTACGTCGACTACCTCTGCCCGCTCTGCGGCGACTTCGAAGACGCCAACAACAAACAAATCGCCCAATGGGTCGACTCCGGCGCGGCAACAGTGGAAATCCACCCGGTAGCTATTCTCACGAGCAAATCCGCCGGCACCAAGTACTCCCTGCGCGCAGCGAACGCGACAGCGTGCGTCGCCAATTATTCACCGGATGATTTCTTCGCCTTCAGCTCGGCACTGTTCGTCGACCAGCCGAAAGAAACATCGCCCGGCCGCAGCGACGACGAGATCAAAACCGTCCTCCGGAAATCCGGTGTGAGCACAGCCCTCTCCGACATCAATGCCTGCATCGAGGACGGCACCTACGAGTCGTGGGTCACAGCGGCAACCAACCGTGCGCTCGACGGTCCTATCCCCAATTCCTCGATGGAATCCATCATCGGAACGCCGACCATTCTGGTCAACGGCAAGCCATATACCGGATCTCTCGAAGACCCGAAAGAGTTCGCATCCTTCGTACAGGTGGCCCTCGGCGAGACGTATTCCACCTCAACGCCGACGCCAGATCCCACCCCCGGCGGGTAGTACGCCACATCGCCGAAGCGGATGCGTCAACTCGCGCCACGCGCATCCGCTTGGCTGTTGCCCGTGGCAGCGCTGAAATCATTTAGGATGGTGGACTGAGGCACTGTGCCTCATGCCGGCCTGGCGCAATTGGTAGCGCACCACTCTTGTAAAGTGGGGGTTACGGGTTCAAGTCCCGTGGCCGGCCCCACGACTCCCACGACTCCCACGCCAGAAGCGTGAGTGGGTTTTCAGTCGGATGGACGCTCGCCCGCGATGCGCCTGGCGCAGCAAGTGAGGCCGTGGTGGCGACGGCGATGCGTCGCGGGCTTACCCTATGGCCCCAGCCGCCGGGCGAAACAGGGTCGCCACGTACACTGATGGCGGGGTTTTTAGGTGCGGATGCCCGCGCGCCCTGAGAGGAAACACGCATGAGCCTGATCCGGCTGAACGACGTCAGTATTCGCTTCGAGAACACGCAGATTCTGCGCGAAGCGTTCTTTCGCCTTGAACCCGGTGACCGGGTCGGCCTGATCGGCAAGAACGGCTCCGGCAAATCCACCATTCTCAAGCTCATCCTCGACCAGGTCTCGCCCGACACCGGCGAGGTCACGCTCGAAGACGGCATCCGGGTCGGCTACTTTTCCCAGTTCTCAGAACTCAACGGCGCCCAAACCATCACCGAAGCGCTCGACGCGTTGTTCGTGGACGTGAAAGCGATTGAGGCTGAACTCGCGGCGATTGACGCGGCAATCACCCTCGACCCTTCGGCCAGCGCAGAACTCGACCGGCTGATCACCCGGCAGGGCGAGCTATTCGAGGAGATGGACCGCCTGGACGGTTGGGACTACAAACGCCACATTGACACCGCGCTGACCACCCTCGGGTTCAACGAGGCGCACCGCGTCTGCACGATTGACGAGTTGTCCGGCGGCTGGCGCAACCGCGCGGCCCTGGCCAAGATCGTGCTCGAAGCCCCTGACGTGCTGCTGCTCGACGAACCCACCAACTATCTCGATGTGGCCGGCGTTGAGTGGCTCGAAGCCTGGTTCACGAGCTTCAAGGGTGCCGCCATCGTTGTCTCCCACGATCGCAAGTTTCTTGACGCCGTCGTCACCCGCATTGTCGAGGTGGAAAACTTTCACCTGCACGAGTATCCCGGCAACTTCGGTGAGTACATCGTGCAGAAGCAGTTTCGGCTCAAGACTCTTCAGGCTCAGTTCGTGCACGAATCCGAGCTGCTGGCCTTCGAGGCCGAGGGAATCGCCGACCGTCGGGAAGCAGCCAAAGCGGAGAGCCGCCAGCTCGGCAACCAGCTGGCCCACATCAAGAAGTCGCGCACGCCGCGCCCGGTAGACCAGATCATCACTGAGATCTACGGCAATTTGCACGTCAAGGACGTGTTGTGTCGGGTCGACGGCCTCGCCAAGAGCTACGGCGACAAACTCTTGTTCGAGGACCTCAGCTTCGAGGTGCGCCGCGGCAACCGCATCGTCGTCCTCGGCAGCAATGGCAGCGGCAAAACCACCCTGTTGCGGGTGCTCACCGGTGAGGAGACGGCCGACCACGGCTCGGTCGCCTGGGCCAGCGGCGCCGGCGTCGTCTCGTACAATCAAATTCTGGTCGAACTCGACGAGACCGATACCGTCAGCCATGCCGTCAACGCCATGCCCGGCAGCCTTGCCCTCACCGCGACGAAAAAGTCGGTCAACCGTTTTTTGACCATGTTCCAGTTCAGCGAGGCCGATCTCAAGCAGAAGATCGGTGCTCTCTCAGGTGGTCAGCGTGCCCGCGTGGCGATGGCCCAGTGTTTGCTTTCCGGAGCTTCGGTGCTGTTGCTCGACGAACCGACCAACCATCTCGACATGTCGAGCACCCAGGTGATGGAACGCGCCCTCGTGCACTTTCCCGGCGCCGTCGTGGTGGTCAGCCACGACCGCTTCTTCACCGACAAGATCGCCAACCGCCGTCTGGTCTTCGGCAGCGACGGAGCCGCCCCCGGCCAGATCCAAGTGCGCGCCGCTTGACTCTCGCCGCCCTGTCTCTCACGGACGGGGCCCGGGCCCGGACCCCGGGCCCAGTCTATAAACTGGGCCCGGGGTCACAAGGTGGGCCCCGCGGCCCCGCGGCCTAGCAGCCTAGCGGCCCAGGGTTGGTCGGAAGGTCCCGGTAGGCCGGGCGGCGCGGCAACGTACTCTCTCGTAGAATTACCAAGTGACCCAAGCCCGCGCACGAAAACGAACGGATGCGTCGGCCGCGCTCGCGGCATCCGTTGTGCCGGTCTGGCTAGCCCTCGTCTTCTCCGTGCTGATCGGCGCGTTGTATGCCGTGCAATCACGGGTGAATGGCGAACTCGGGCAGCGAATCGGCGACGGATTCACCGCCGCCGTCATCTCTTTCGGTTCCGGCCTCATTGTTCTCAGCCTCGGACTCATCGTGTTCCGCAGCGGACGCCGTGGCCTGCAACTCGTCGCGCGCGGCGTTGCAGCGAACCACCTGTCTTGGTGGCACTTGTTCGGCGGACTGGCCGGCGCCTTGTTCGTGCTGTCGCAGGGGCTCGTTGCCGCACCGCTCGGCATCGCCCTGTTCACGGTCGCTGTAGTGGCCGGCCAAACCGTGAGCGGCGTGCTCATGGACCGCTTCGGCATCGGCCCAGGCGGGCGACGTCCTCTGCACGCGTCCAAAATCGTTGGTGCCGTGCTCGCCCTGGTCGCCGTCGCCTTCACGGTGAGTGGCGAGCTGCGCGGCAGCGGCGCCCTCTGGCTGCTAGCGCTGCCGCTGATCGCCGGTATCGGCCAGGGCTGGCAGCAGGCCGTCAACGGTCAGGTGCGAGTCACTGCCCAAAGCGCGCTCACGGCGACCTTTCTGAACTTTCTCACCGGTACCATCGCCCTCGTACTCGCCGCCCTCGTGCACGGCCTGCTGGTCGGTTTCGCGTTCGACTTGCCGGCGAATCCGTGGCTTTACACCGGCGGACTCATCGGCTGCGTCTTCATCGCCGGGGCCGCGGTCGTCGTGCGCACCACCGGGGTGCTCATGCTCGGCCTGTGCATCGTGGCCGGCCAGTTGGTCTGCGCCCTCGCGTTGGATCTGCTCGCGCCAACGGCGGGCCATCCGCTCGGAGTGACGACCATCGTCGGGACCGCACTGGCGCTCGTGGCCGTGGTCATTGCCGCGGTGCGCTGGCATCGCCCCGGCCATGTTCGCGTCTAGAACTAGCGTCTAGAACTCGCGCCGAGAATCAGCGCCTAGAACCAGCTTCGATTACAGAACTTCGAGAAACTCGACGGGGTCTATCGACAGCCGCACACCAGGCTTGCAGTCCGCCGGAATCCCGCCGACATACAGCCATCCGAGCAGTTCCTCGTTGTCGGCGAGGCCGTGCACCGCACGCACCGCTGCCGTGCGCACGAACGGTCCGGTGCGCCACATCGCACCCCAGCCGGCGTCGTCGAGCAGTAGCGTGAGCAGGTGCGCGACGCCCGCCGCCGACGCATCCTGCTCCCAGTCGGACACCTTGTCACTGGCCCGCCGCACGGCGACGACGGCAATCAGCAGTGGCGCCCGCAACGGCTTGCCGGCTAGTTTGACGGCCTCACTGCCCTGACAAGCGGATGCCGCCACAAATGCCGCTCCCAGCCGCTCCAACGCTTCTCCGCGTAGTTCGAGCAGGCGCCACGGCCGCAGCGCACCGTGATCGGCTACCCGCGCCGCTGCGCCTACCAAGGGCAACAACTCAGCCCGGGTAGGCGCGGACGCCGTCACTTTGGAGTAGCTGCGCCGGCAATTGACGGCTTGGAACACCGCAGACGGAACAACATTCGTTGTTGAGGGAGGCAGGCTCACCGCTCTACTCGGCGGGCGTGAAGGTGAGCGAGATCGAGTTCATGCAATAGCGATCGCCGGTCGGGGTGCCAAATCCGTCGGGAAATACGTGACCTAGATGTGAGCCGCAGTTTGCGCAGCGGACCTCCGTGCGCACGGTGCCGAGCGAACGGTCTTCGAGCAGTTCGACCGCTTCGGGTCGTACCGACTCGTAAAAACTTGGCCAGCCGCAGTCGGAATCGAACTTGGTGCCGCTCTTGAACAGCTCGGCGTCACAGGCGCCGCAGGTGTAGGTGCCGGCCCGACTCTCGTCGAGCAGCTCGCCGGTGCCGGGGCGCTCGGTACCAGCCTCGCGCAGCACAGCGAATTTTTCGTCGCCCAGTTCGGAGCGCCACTCGCTGTTTGACTTCTTGATTGCGTAGTCCATGGTGGATGTCCCTTCGATCCGGCCGTCCACAAACGGACAACGTCTACTCAGCCTAAACTCGCATGGCAGTACCCGCATTCCAGGCCCGGCCGTTTCGCAGTGTTTGCACGGCGATAGACCCCGCAACTCCGGCGTTCCGGGCGTGCCGGAGACAACATCCAGTCGCTCGCAAATAGGATGAGTGCGTCGGATGTTCCGTCAAAACTGTTTTGGGGGAAAGAAACATCAATGAGTGAGAGAACACCGACCCACGCACAACCTCCCGCTCCGCCCGCCAGAAGCGCACCGGATTTGACCCAACTCAGCGAACGCGATGCAGCCGTGCTCACCTTTGAACGTCAATGGTGGCGGCATGTCGGCGCCAAAGAAGAGGCTATCCGCGCCACCTTCGGTCTCTCGGCCGCGCGCTACTATCAGCTATTGGCGGCGCTGGTCGACTCACCGTTGGCACTGGCCTTCGACCCGATGCTCGTGAACCGACTGCAGCGGATGCGTTCCGCCCGATCCGAGGCGCGCGCCAGTCGTTCGCTGCCCGCTCACGACTAGTACCTGACCGCATTTCGCCGGCATGGGGCGACCGGCCAATCAAGGATCCAATCACTATGGCGCGAAAATTTGCGAAAGACCGTTTCGACACCCAGATGCATGCCCTCGACCGAGTCGGTGCCCACCGCGCTCCCCGTAGAAGGGGCCGCGGCTGGATCGGGTTCTGGTGGGCGCTCGGCGCCACCGTGCTCTTGATCGCGGTCGGAGTGGTCGGAATCTTCGCGATCAACAACCGCCTCGACTTTTCCAGTTTCCCCGGCCTGTCGTCGCCCGGCTCGACTCCGGTCCCCACCGAGACCGCTATTCCGACGGCCGAAGCGACCGTCGACCCGGCGCTGACCGTGAATGTGTTGAACGGCTCCGCGACCAACGGCGTCGCAGCATCCGTCAGCGACACGCTTACCGCCGCTGGCTGGGTGGTCAGCGCCACCGGTAACGCGAGCACCGACACCGAACCGATTACCGTCGTTTATTACGCCGATGCCAGCCAAGAAGGCGCCGCACGCGGCGTCGCGGCTTCACTGCCGGGATCGAAGATCGTTGCCTCGACCAGCTTCGTCGATTCGGGAGCGGCCCTCACCGTCGTCGTCGGCAACGATTACGTGCTGCCAGCAGGCTGACAGGCAGTCAAAACTTCGGGCTTAGTGGGCATTGCCCGGTTCGTCAAGCCCCTGTTCTTTCGCCGTGGCTTCAGTACTATCTGGACTTGGTCAAACATTTTGTTCGGGCAATACCCGCCCGGATCAAGAACGCTCGCCCAAGGTAACTTGCACCAGTAGGTAACTTGAAACAGAAGACTTGCTCTCGGGGATTTGCTGCTCGCACAGAATGAACGCAGTTTTTGCGACAGGGCCCGGAACAGCCAATGGGCGGTGCCGTCGAAATTGAGCAAGGAGTAACACATGGCGAACGGAACCGTGAAATGGTTCAACGCTGAAAAGGGTTTCGGCTTCATCACTGTCGATGGGGGAGGGCAAGACGTTTTCGTCCACTACTCCGCCATCGACATGAGCGGGTACAAGGTTCTTGAAGAAGGCCAGCAGGTAGTCTTCGAGGTCGGTGCCGGAGCGAAAGGCCCCCAGGCTGAATCGGTTCGACCGGCCTGACCCACCCCGTAATCGGGGTCTGTCCCCCACCTAATGCCGCCCGCTGCAACGGGCGGCATTAGTGTTTACCGGTGACCGAGAAAAAGACAGCCCGCACGACACGACCGTTGAAATCCGCGGTCCTGCTCACTCTGATCGTGCCGGCACTGCTGCTGAGCGGATGCTCCGGCAGTACTGCGACGCCGACCCGGACTCCAACCCCCGCTTGGGCTTCGGGCTATGTTGCTCCCGCCGCCACGGAGATCGCACCGCTCACCGGCATTGCTGTGGCAGTCGGGTCGTCGGCGCACCCCTCCCTCGCGGCCAAGATCGACAACCACGTGGCCGCCCGCCCGCAGGTCGCGATCGACCGCACCGACCTCGTGTTCGAAGAACTGGTCGAAGGTGGCATCACCCGGTACGTCGCCGTGTGGCAGTCGAGCATTCCTGACCAGGTCGGGCCGGTACGGTCGATCCGCCCGATGGACCCCGATATTATCGCCCCGTTCGGCGGACTCGTTTCGTATTCGGGCGGCCAGGAGCGATTCGTCGAGGCCATGACCGCGACCGGTCAGATCAGCGCCATCTTCGACTACGACACGACCGGTTTGTTCTCCCGATCGAAAGCTACTGCGGCCCCGCACAACGTAATCCTCGCCGCCTCGGAATTCGCTAACCGCAACGTTACAGTTGCCCCGCCTGCCCAGCAGTACGCCTATGCAGCCACGCTCGCCGGAGCGTCCGCTGTCGTGGATGGCGCTCCGATTTCAGTGATCAACACCCGGTTCTCCAACTCGAGTGCCCGCAGCTGGACCTGGAATGCTGAAGCCACCGCTTACCTGCGCGCGCAGGACGGCGCGCCCGACCTCACCGGCGACGGTGTGCAGCTGGCGGCCACCAATGTTGTGGTGCTGCGGGTGGACGTCACCGTCGACCAGAGCATCCCCAAGACCGAGCTCATCGCTTCAGGCGAAGCGTCGATTTCGACCGGTGGAAAGACGCTTGCGGCCACCTGGAGCAAGAGCTCTCAGACCGCACCGATCCGCCTCGTCGACGCTCATGGAGTAACAATTCGGCTAGCTCCGGGCAATACCTGGTTTCAATTGGTGCCCAACGGCACCGGCTCGACCGATCTCGTTCCCTGACGGTCTGTAGCTGGCCCGGCGTAACCCCAGATGCTCGCTTGCACTCTCGACCCCAGAGTGCCAGAATCGATTTAGCACTCTCGTCACCTGAGTGCCAACCCCATCATCGTTTGGAACGTCCGGGAGGGACGAGTTACACATATGGCAAAAATCATTGCATTCAATGAAGAGGCCCGTCGTGGGCTTGAGCGCGGCCTGAACATTCTGGCCGACACCGTCAAGGTCACCCTCGGCCCGCGCGGCCGCAACGTCGTTCTGGAGAAGAAGTGGGGCGCCCCCACGATCACCAACGACGGTGTGTCCATCGCCAAGGAGATCGAACTCGACGACCCGTACGAGAAGATCGGTGCGGAACTCGTCAAAGAGGTCGCCAAGAAGACGGATGACGTTGCCGGCGACGGTACGACCACCGCAACCGTCCTGGCCCAGGCCCTGGTTCGCGAAGGCCTGCGCAACGTCGCAGCCGGCGCTGACCCGATCAGCCTGAAGCGCGGTATCGAAAAGGCCACGGCTGCTGTCATCGCCGAGCTCGTCGCCAGCGCCAAGGAGATCGAGACCAAGGAAGAGATCGCCGCGACCGCGTCGATCTCCGCCGGAGACACCGAAATCGGCGCGATCATCGCCGAGGCCATCGACAAGGTCGGCAAGGAAGGTGTTGTCACCGTCGAGGAGTCGAACACCTTCGGCACCGAGCTCGAGCTCACCGAGGGCATGCGCTTCGACAAGGGCTTCCTGTCGGCGTACTTCGTCACCGACCCTGATCGTCAGGAAGCGGTCTTCGAAGACCCCTACATCCTGATCGTCAACTCCAAGGTCTCCAACATCAAGGACCTGCTCCCCATCGTGGACAAGGTCATCCAGACCGGCAAGCAGCTCCTCATCATTGCGGAAGACGTCGACGGCGAAGCCCTCGCCACGCTCGTTGTGAACAAGATCCGTGGCATCTTCAAGTCCGTCGCCGTCAAGGCTCCGGGCTTCGGAGACCGTCGTAAGGCTCAGCTGCAGGACATCGCCATCCTCACCGGTGGACAGGTCATCTCGGAAGAGGTCGGCCTCAAGCTCGAGAACGTCACGCTCGACCTGCTTGGTAACGCCCGCAAGGTCGTTATCACCAAGGACGAGACCACGATCGTCGAGGGTGCCGGTGACGTCGAAGCCATCGCCGGTCGCGTCTCGCAGATTCGTGCCGAGATCGAGAACACCGACAGCGACTACGACCGTGAGAAGCTCCAGGAGCGTCTCGCCAAGCTTGCTGGCGGCGTTGCTGTCATCAAGGCCGGAGCCGCTACGGAGGTTGAGCTCAAGGAGCGCAAGCACCGCATCGAAGATGCAGTGCGCAACGCCAAGGCTGCCGTTGAAGAGGGCATCGTCGCCGGTGGTGGCGTCGCACTCATCCAGGCCGGCAAGACCGCATTCGAGAGCAAGGCAGTCCTTGACCTCGTCGGCGACGAGGCAACGGGCGCGAACATCGTGCGCGTCGCCATCGACGCCCCGCTCAAGCAGATCGCGCTCAACGCGGGCATGGAGCCCGGCGTTGTCGCCGACAAGGTGCGCAACCTGCCCGTCGGATGGGGCCTCAACGCCGCCACCGGCGAGTACGTCGACATGATCGCTGCCGGAATCAATGACCCGGTGAAGGTCACCCGTTCCGCGCTGCTGAACGCGTCGTCGATCGCCGGACTGTTCCTCACCACCGAGGCCGTCGTCGCCGACAAGCCCGAGAAGAACTCGGCTCCGGCCGGCGACCCCTCGGGTGGCATGGACTTCTAAGTCCCGCCGCTAGCAACACCATAAAAGTGGGCGTCTCCTTCGGGAGGCGCCCACTTTTATGTATCTATCGGTCTGCGTGCTAGCGGATGGCGCGGGCCGCCTTCACCAGCTCAGCGCAGCGCTCACCGATCATCATTGTGGTGATGTTCGGGTTGACGGTGACGAGCTCCGGCATCACCGAGGCATCGGCGACGCGAAGACCGGTGACACCCTTCACGCGCAGTTCCGGGTCGAGTGGCGAGTACATGTCGTCGATCGCGCCCATGCGCACGGTTCCGGCCGGGTGGTAAACGGTGTTGTGGGTCTTCTCGATGTAGGAGGTGATCTCGGCATCTGTTTGTACGTCGATGCCGGGGTACAGCTCTTCACCCGCCCAGTCGGCCATGGCCGGCTGCCCGACGATCACGCGGGCCTTGCGGATACCGGCGATCATCACGCGCATGTCGTGCGGGTCGGTGAAGTAGCGTGGGTCCACCTTGGGCTTGTCGCGGTAGTCGCTGCTGCGCAGCGTCACCGTGCCGCGTGACCGGGCGTGGGTCACGTTCGGAGTCAGGCAGAATCCGTTTTCCGTGGTCGGGTACCCCTGGCGCGCGGTGTGCATGTCGAACGGTACGGATCCGTAGTGGAACATGAGGTCGGGACGGTCGAGGCCGTCCTCGGTCGTGGTGAAGATGCCGGCTTCCCACCACTGGGTGGAGGTGTCAGTCATTGGCTGTTTGGCCTCCCACTGAATGACGCCTTCGGGGTGGTCCTGCAGGTTCTCGCCGACGCCGGGGGAGTCCGCGATTACCTCGATGCCGAACGAGGCGAGCTGCTCCGCCGGACCGACACCGGAGAGCATGAGCAGCTTCGGTGAATCTATGGCGCCGGCCGAGAGGATGACCTCGGCGCGTGCAGTCAGGCGGTGCGTCTTGCCAAAGGCGGCGTCGACGACATCAACGCCGGTGCAGCGTTTGTTCTCGTCGAAGATGAGCTTGCGAGCACGCCGATCGGTGAGCAGCGTGAAATTGGGGCGCTCCACGATCGGGTGGATGTAGGAGACCGAGGACGATGCCCGCGTGCCGTCAGCCTGACGGTTTATCTGGAAGAAGTTCGCACCGTTGATCACGGTCGTGCCCGCATTGAACACGGTGCGCGGAATACCGGCCTGCTCGCAGGCATCCAGCAGGGCGACCCCGCACGGATCGTTGGCCGGCACATTCATCAGGTGCACGGGGCCATCCTGGCCGTGGTGCGGAGCTTGGTCTTCATTGGTCTCCAGCTTGGTGAACAGCGGGAAGGTGTTGGCGGCCTCCCAACCGGTCGCGCCGTGCTTGCCGGCCCAGTCGTCGAGGTCTTCCGCGGGAGCCCAGAAGGCGATGCAGGAGTTGTGGCTCGAGCAGCCGCCCATGATTTTCGCGCGAGCGTGCCGCATGAAAGAGTTGCCGTGTTCCTGCGGTTCGATGGGGTAGTCCCAGTCGTAGCCGCTCTCGAGCAATTCCATCCAGCGGTCGAGCTGGAGAATGGCGTCGATCCCGCGGTCGTCCGGACCGGCCTCCACGAGGGCGACCTCAACGGTCGGGTCCTCCGAGAGCCGTGCGGCAACGGCGGCCCCCGCCGATCCGCCCCCGATGACGATGTAGTCGAATTCGGTGGGAGTAGCTGGTGTTGCAGTGGTCAATTGATTCCTAACCTGGGTGATCCTGTCATACCGGTGAGCGGATGCCCGCTAGCGCCGCTGAAACCAGCCCGTCACGGCTGGTGCCGTGTTCTGGTAGATGTGCTTGGTCTCCTGGTACTCGCCGAGGCCCATCGGACCGAGTTCGCGGCCCACGCCCGACTGGCCGTAGCCGCCCCATTCCGCTTGTGGCAGGTAGGGGTGGAAGTCGTTGATCCAGACGGTCCCGTGGCGCAGTGCCTTGGCCACGCGCTGGGCCTTGCCGGCGTCCTGGGTCCAGACTGCGCCGGCCAGGCCGTACACGGTGTCGTTGGCGATGCGCACGGCTTCGGCTTCGGTCTCGAAGGTTTCAATCGTCACCACCGGGCCGAACGCTTCGTCAATCACGACGGACATGCCACTCGATACCTGGTCGAGAATGGTCGGCGTGTAGTAGTAGCCGTGTGCGAGGTCGCCCTCGCCCCAGGTTCCGCCGGCGCGCAGGCGTGCGCCCTCGGCGATGCCCTTCGCCACGTAGGCGGTGACCTTGTCGCGGTGGGCTGCGCTAATCAGCGGCCCCGTTTCGGACTCTGGATCAAACGGTCCGCCGAGACGAATCTGGTTCGCGCGGCGCACCAGCTCGTCGACGAACTTCTCCGCGACGGATGCTTCCACCACGATGCGCGCGCCCGCCGAGCAGACCTGCCCCGAGTGCACAAACGCGCCGTTGAGCGCATTGTCCAGCGCCGCGTCGAAGTCGGCGTCGGCAAAGATCACGTTGGGATTTTTACCGCCGAGTTCGAGGGCGACCTTCTTGACCGTTCCAGCGGCGGCCGCGGCGATCTTTCTGCCGGTTTCGAGTCCGCCGGTGAATGAAATGAGGTCGACATCGGGGTGGCTGGAGAGCGGCGCCCCGGCCACGGCGCCCGCGCCGAGCACGAGGTTGGCCACGCCGGACGGTAGGCCGAGGTCGTCGAGCAAGATCATCATGAGCATGCTGGTGTGCGGGGTCAGCTCGCTCGGCTTGAGCACGAAGCTGTTGCCGGCGGCAAGGGCCGGCGCGATCTTCCACGCGGCCTGCAGCAGCGGATAGTTCCACGGTGCGATCAGGCCGCAGACGCCGACGGGTTCGTGCACGATGCGGCTGACGACGTTCTCGTCGCCGGCATCGACGATGCGTCCGCTGTCCTGCCCGGCGAGCTTGCCGAAGTAGGCGAAGCAGTTCGCGATGTCGTCCATGTCGATCTCGCTCTCGACCAGGCGTTTGCCGGTGTCGAGGGTTTCGGCGCGGGCGAACTCTGCCCGACGTACGCGCAGTTCGGCGGCGACACGCAGCAGAAAGTCGCCGCGTTCCGGCGCCGGAACCCCGCTCCAGACGTGGCTGTCGAAAGCGGTGCGGGCGGAGCGAATGGCGGCGTGGACATCCGCTGTGGTCGCCTCACTGACCGTACCGACCACGCTCTGGTCGGCCGGGCAGCGAATCTCGCGGGTGCCGGCGTCGCTCGCGGGCACCCAGGCGCCGTTGATGAATAGGGTGGCCGGCACAGCAGAATCGTTCAGAGTGTTCATTGTTTGACCTCGTCCGATTCGAAATCGGCTTCCCAATTGTCTTTAGCCACCTGGTCCTCGGCGAGGGCGGTGTTTCCCGGCTCTGCCCGGTTGAGGTGCAGAAAGTCGAGGTGCGTTTCGTAATGGTCGAGCACGTCGGTGATGACCTGCTCCTTGCTGTAACCCATGAGGTCGTAGCCGTGGCTGCCCTCGAGGGAGAAGACCTCCATGCGGTAGTACTTTCCGCTCGCGCTGGCCGCCCGTACGGCGTAGGTCGGGGTCTCGAGCTGCACTGGGTAGATCTGGTATTTGAACCCGCGCTCGTCGCCCATGGACACGTTCAGGTCGAGGTGCGGTAGCTGCAGGCCGTCGACGACGCCCTGCGACAGGGTCACCTCGGCGCCCTGCGTCACGAGTTCGTCGCGCACTTCCTGCAGGGCGGGCAGTGCCACGCCCGACAGGAAGCGTTCGGCTTGGCGCGGGCCGGGGTAGCTCATCGCGCGGCTCAGCCGCTGGCGCCAGTTACGCGCGCGGGCCGGGTCGGTACTGCGGCCGGACAGCAGTCCGGGCAGGCTCGCGCGGTAACTGTCGGTGAGAGATTGCTCGAGCCGCAGCGCCCGATACAGCCCCAGCATGACGAGCAGCAGCACCGCCGAGAACGGCAGCCCCATGATGATGGTGGCATTCTGCAGGGTTGGGATGCCGCCGACCAGCAGCATTGCCATTGTCAGCACGCCGGTGGTCACCGCCCAGAAGATGCGCAGCCACTTGGGACCGTCGGATTCGGAATCTTTGAGGTGCGAGGTGAAGTTCGCCATCACAAGGGCACCGGAGTCGGCGCTCGTGACGTAGAACAGCAAACCCGTGAACGTGGCGATCGCGGCCGTTGCGGGGGCGTACGGGAATTCGGCCAGCAGCGAGTAGAAGGCGCGCTCCGGTGAATTCATCGCCACCTCGCCAAAGCCGGCGTCTCCGCCGATGACGATTGCGAGGGCGCTGTTGCCGAAAACGGCGATCCAGAGCAGGATGAACGCGAACGGAACGATCATGGTGCCGGCGACGAACTCGCGGATGGTGCGGCCGCGGCTGATGCGGGCCAGGAACAGGCCTACAAACGGTGCCCAGGCGATCCACCACGCCCAGAAGAACAGGGTCCACCAGTTGAGCCACTCGTCGGGGCGGTTGTAAGCGAAGGTGTTGAGGGTCATCGCCGGGAACCGGCTGAGGGTGTCGCCGATGTTCAGAATGATGGCGTCGAGCAGAAAGCTCGTGTTGCCGGCGATAAGAATGAATAGCATGAGACCAACGCTGAGCAGGACGTTGAGTTCCGACAGGCGTCGGATGCCCTTCTCGACCCCGGAGACGACGGAAATCGTCGCCATAACCACGCTCAGGGCAATGAGTGAGCCCTGCACCAGAATGGTCTCCGGCGTTCCGAACATGAAGGTCAGGCCGTAGTTGAGCTGGGCGACGCCGATGCCGAGGCTCGTCGCGATGCCGAAGATGGTTCCGAGAATTGCGGCGATGTCGACCACGTCACCGATCGGGCCGTGAATCTTTTTGCCGAAAATCGGGTACAGCGCCGAACGGATGCTCAGCGGCAGGTTCTGCCGATAGGCGAAGTAGCCGAGGGCCAGGCCCATCAGGGCGTAGAGCGCCCAGCCGGTGATGCCGTAGTGGAACAGCGTCCAGACCATGGCCTGACGTGCGGCCTCGACGGAACTGCCGTCGCCGGTGGGCGGGGCGAGGTACTGCGTGACCGGCTCGGAGACCGAGAAGAACATCAGGTCGATGCCGATTCCTGCGGCGAACAGCATGGCCGTCCAGGTGAACAGGCTGAACTGCGGGCGTGAGTGGTCGGGACCGAGCCGGGTTTTACCGACCCGGGAGAGGGCGACGACGATGACGAAGACCAGAACGACGGTGACGATCAGGAAGTAGTACCAGCCGAGGTTGACCGACACCCAGCCGACGACGGCGGCGATAACGTCGCTCGCGTTGGTGGGGGCGAGGATCGCCCACAGTGCGATGGCGATGATGCCGGACGCTGATCCGAAGAAAACCGTCTTATTGACCCGGGTTTTGTTTTCCGGGGGTAGGTCGGGGGGGCCGGTCGATGGTACGGCGGCATGAATGGGGGCAGGGAGAGTCATCTCATCCTTGGTGCTTGGTGTGATGTCTCGATGGTGCCAGCCGCATGTGTGCGTGTCGGCTGTCCGAGTGGCCGCGGTGGCGGCGCTTGTGAGCGTCTGTCAGTGTAGCACCGAGAATCCCCGTATTTCCGAGAATACTCGAGGCTCGGCGGGGTGAGATGGTGTTATATCGCGTGTGACAGCGCACGCGGATGAACGCCGCCTACCGCCGAAAGCACCCGCCTACCCGCCTAGCGCGCGAACAGACGGGTGTTCGCCTGCTCGGTCTCGGCGTACTGCTGCCCGGCGACGCTCAGGGCCTGGTTGAGCAGAGTCAGGCTCTCTTCCAGCTGCTGGTGCATGCCGCGCCATTCGGCGAATGCCCCCTGGAAGGCCGCGGAAGCCTGGCCGGTCCAGAACCCTTCCAGGCTGGTCAGCTGGGCGTTGAGGTCGCCGACATCTGCCTGCACGCGCGCAATGGTGCCACGGGCGGTACTCGCCGTGCTCTGTACCGCATCGCTGTCGACCTGGAAGCTTGTCATGGTGTGCCCTTCTCCTACATAACAGTGGTTGGTGACTGTGAGCGTAGAAGGTAGGCGAGCGGCATCCGCTCTTCGAAACGGATCTGTGCGCGCATGCCGCCGCTGATGACCTGTGGAGGATGCGGCGAAATCCCTACGGAATGACGGGCTGCGCGTGCTGCGGGGCGCTCGGTGTGCCGGCGAGCGGGAGTGAAACGCGGAAAGTCGCGCCTCCGCCCGGGGTTTCGACGACGTCGACCGTGCCGTTGTGGCTCGCGACGATTGCGGCGACGATAGCCAGCCCGAGCCCGCTGCCGCCGGTTTCACGGGCGCGAGAAGAGTCGGCGCGCCAGAAACGCTGAAAGATTTTCTCTCGAATCTGCGGCGGAATACCTTCACCGTGGTCGATCACGGCGATCGATGCCCGCTGGTTGTGCGAATCCACCTTGACTTCGAGTTCGATCGGGCTGTCAGTGGTGGTGAAGCGCATCGCGTTGCCCATGAGGTTGGTGATGACCTGGCGAATCTTATTCTCTTCAGCCATGACGATCGGCGGTAGTTGCGTATCCACAGGCAGCGCGGTCAGGTCGGCGTCGGGCATAACGGGGCTTCCCCGACGGGGCTTGCGGGTGCGCAGTCGGGCCAGGGTGGCTCCGGCAAAGGCGATCGCTCCGGTTGGCGTGCCGGTTCCCGACGGCCGGGTGATGGTGCCTGTGGTGACGCTCTCCGACGAGTCATGCCCGACTGGAAGAATTTCACCCGAGTCCCCGTCAAGAGTCACGTCGAGGTCGTCGCCGCGCGGCCCAACCGGCGGCGGGGGAGTGAGAACGGTGACCTGGCGGCCGGGGGAACTGGCCATGGTGTCGAGCGCGGCATCGCGGGCCAGTGGAACGAGATCCACCGGGGTTAAAGCGAGCGGCTTGGTTTCATCGAGACGGGCTAGTTCGAGCAGATCCTCGACCAGGCCGCCCATGCGAATGGCCTCTTTTTCGATGCGTTCCATGGCCTGGGCAACATCTTCGGGCGTCTGCAGCGCGCCCATGCGGTATAGCTCGGCGTAGCCACGAACGGAGACGAGGGGTGTGCGCAATTCGTGGCTCGCATCGCCGACGAAACGGCGCATCTGGTCGATGGTGCGGGCGCGGTCCTTGAAAGCACGGTCGATGCGGCTGAGCATTATGTTGAGCGAACGGTTGAGGCGACCGACCTCGGTGTTCGGGGTGGCACCACCGAGGCGCTGACTGAAGTCACCGTCGGCGATGGCCGCTGCGGTCTGCTCTGCCTCACGCAGCGGCACGAAGGTGGTCGTGACGAGCACCCGGGTGAGCATGGCCCCGATCAAGACAACGCCAGCGCCGAAGCCGAGAAAGATCGTGAGGTAGGTAGCCATGGTGTTCTCGGTCGGCCGCAGCGACACCGCCATGACGAGGGTGCCATAGGTGCCGGTGGGGCTGATCACGACGGGAACCATGATCGCGTGAAACTCGGTGTCATGGGCAGCGTCCCACAGGGTTTGGATCTGCCCGTCGAGCTGAGAGACCCGTTTCAGGTCGAGCGGCATGCCCACGACCGGCAGTTCGGCGTGGTCGCGTTCTTGCCAGGTACGCGTGATCAGGGTGCCGTCCTGGTCGTAGAGTGCCACGAAGTAGTCCGATGCGACGCCCTCGGTGTCTCCCTGCGAGAACACGCTCGACGAATAGCCGCTGAGCGCGGTTTGCGTGTCGACCTGAAGCTGTGTATCAACCTGCGTCACCACGTACTGCTTCAGCATTGCCATGGTGCCGATGCCTGAAACAAGCAGGCCGAGCGTGAGCATCAGCACCGTGACGCCGGTGATTTTGGAACGGAGGGAGATGCTGCTCCACCGTCTCGACAGGGTTTCGTGCATGGGACTTCAGCCTACGAAAGTTCTCTGGGACTAAGCCTTGGCAGCCTTGAGCATGTAGCCGAAGCCACGCTTGGTCTGAATGAGTGGTTCGCTCGAGTGCACATCGACCTTGCGGCGCAAGTAGGAAATGTAGCTCTCCACAATTCCGGCGTCACCGTTGAAGTCGTACTCCCAGACATGGTCCAGAATCTGCGCCTTGGACAGCACGCGGTTGGGATTGAGCATGAGGTAGCGCAGCAGCTTGAACTCGGTAGGACTCAGTTCGATGGCTTCCGTGCCGACGAGAACCTCGTGGGTGTCCTGATCCATGGTGAGCTCGCCAGCACGGATCACGGCGTCTTCGTCAGCGTGCATGGTGCGACGCAGGATCGCCTTGATGCGGGCGACGATCTCGTCGAGGCTGAATGGCTTGGTCACGTAGTCGTCACCGCCGACGGTGAGGCCGGTTATCTTGTCTTCGGTGTCGTCCTTGGCGGTCAGGAAAAGGATCGGGGCGGTATAACCGGCCGAACGCAGGCGTTTCGTTACCCCGAAGCCGTTCATGTCCGGCAGCATGACGTCGAGAATGATGAGGTCCGGTTCTTCCTCGAGTACGGCGGAGATGGCCTGTGCGCCATTGCCAACAGCGCGCACGGCGAAACCGGCGAAGCGGAGGCTGGTGGTGAGGAGATCGCGGATATTGGGTTCGTCATCGACGATAAGTATGCGGGGGCCATCAGTCATGTCCCCAGTATCTGCGCGTTAGCTGGAGCTTTGCTGATAGTGAACGGTGTGTGTGGAGATGGGTGGCAGATATCCGTTGCGGGACGCGGATTACCGACATGATGGTCATGGACGATCGATTCGCTTCACAGGTGAGGACCGCTATGAACCGCACGACCCCCGAAACAGCACTGACGTTGCCTCGAATAGATGCCCCGCGCCGGGTGATCGGCGGCCGCACCTTCAACTTTGATCGAGAGGTGGCTGTGATGGCCATCGTCAATCGCACGCCGGACTCGTTCTATGACCAAGGCGCAACGTTCGCGCTCGACGCATCCGTTGTGGCGGCGCATCGGGCAATTGCCGATGGGGCCGACTGGATCGACATCGGCGGTGCTAAATTCGCGCCCGGGCCGGCAGTGCCCATCGAGCAGGAGATCGACCGTGTAGTGCCGGTGGTCGAGGCGCTGCGCGGCTCGGGCGTGGTTATCTCGGTCGATACCTTTCACCCCGCAGTGGCCGCCGCGAGCATCGCCGCCGGCGCGCACGTGATCAACGACACTACCGGCGTACACGATCCGGCGATGGCCGAGATCGTCGCGGACAGCGACGCCACACTCGTGATAACCCATAGCCTGGCTGCGCCGCGTAGGCCCCACCCGGCGCCGCACTATGACGACGTCGTCGCCGATGTCAGCGAGTTTCTGCTAGCCCGGGTCGACCGGGCTATGGGACGCGGCGTTTTGCGAGAGCGAATCATCATTGACCCGGGCCACGACCTCAACAAGACCACCCGACACTCGCTCGAGCTGACCCGGCGGCTCGGCGAGATCACGGCACTCGGCCTGCCGACTCTGGTCGCCGTGTCTAACAAGGATTTCGTGGGGGAGAGCCTGGACCGGCCACGCGGCGAACGCGTGGAGGGTTCTCTGGCCGCCATGACGGTGTGCATTCTGCAGGGTGCGCGCATCGTGCGCATGCACAACGTGCGGGCCGCCGTCGACGCCGTGCGCATGACCGAGGCCATCCTCGGGTTTCGTGAGCCCGCCTACGAGCGCCACAACCTCGCCTGATGCGGGCCGAACTGCCACCTCAGGCCGAACTGATCGAGCACTACCGAGTGGCCACCCGATCGGTGCCGCGGGTACGCGTCAACTTCATCGCCAGCCTCGATGGTGCTGCAACGCATGAGGGGCTCAGCGGCGGCCTGAACAACTCCGACGACAAGATCGTCTTCGACACCCTGCGGCTGCTCACCGATGTCATTCTGGTCGGTGCCGGAACGGTGCGCGCCGAGGGCTACGGCGGCATTCTGCTGCCAGCGGATGACGCGACCTGGCGCGTGCAGGCCGGCCTGGCCGCCCAGCCCCGCGTCGCAATCGTGTCGGGTCGGCTGGATCTTGACCCCGAGCATCCGGTGTTCACGAATGCGGCGACCCGACCAATTGTGCTGACCCATGCCGCAGCGCCGACCGACCGGCGGGCGGCGCTCGCCTCGCGCGCTGATGTGGTCGACTGCGGCGAGGACAGGGTTGACCCGCGACGCATGGTGGCGGAGCTCGCCGAGCGCGGTCTGCCCCAGATTCTCTGCGAGGGCGGTCCGCACCTATTCGGAGACCTCGTGGCGGCGGACCGGGTCGACGAGCTCTGCTTGAGCCTCGCCCCGGTGCTCGAGGGGGGCTCTGCCGGGCGCATCGCGGTCGGCACAAGCGCGGCGACCCGCGCTATGGAGTTGTTGCACGTGTTGCGCGCCGGCGACATGCTGTTCCTGCGGTATGCCCGCCGACAATCCTGAGAGGGCGGGCAACACGCGCTGGGCCCACCTTCTGTTCCGGGGCCCAGTTTATAAGCTGTGCCGGGGGACGGGGCCCGGGCCCCGTCCATAGTGACACGGGTCAGGTGACACGGGTCAGGCGACCAGGGTCTGGGCGGTGAGGCTCTGCGCGTCGAGGATCGTGTAGCTGTAGCCCTGTTCGGCGAGAAAACGCTGGCGGTTCTGCGCGAAGTCCTGGTCGACGGTGTCGCGGGCGACGAGCGTGTAGAAGTTCGCCGACAGGCCGGATTCCTTCGGGCGCAGCAGTCGGCCGAGGCGCTGGGCCTCTTCCTGGCGGGAGCCGAACGAACCAGACACCTGGATGGCCACGGTCGCCTCGGGCAGGTCGACCGAGAAGTTCGCGACCTTCGACACCACGAGTACCTTCACCTCGCCCACGCGGAACGCCTGATATAACCGTTCGCGTTCGTCGATCGGGGTGGCACCGGTGAGCTGGGGGGCATGCAAGACCTCGGCGAGTTCATCGATCTGGTCGAGGTATTGGCCGATCACGAGGATGCGTTCGCCCTCGTGCTTCTTGATCAGCGCCTGCACCACGCCGAGCTTGGCCGGCGCGGTCGCGGCCATGCGGTAGCGCTCATCGTCCGCTGCGGCGGCATAGCTGAGTCGCTCGGACTGCGGCAGGTCGATGCGTACCTCGTAGCAGTTGGCCGGGGAGATGAAGCCCTGGGCCTCGATCTCCTTCCATGGGGCGTCGAACCGCTTCGGGCCGATCAGGCTGAACACGTCGCCCTCGCGGCCGTCCTCGCGCACCAGGGTGGCGGTGAGGCCGAGGCGGCGTCGCGCTTGCAATTCGGCGGTGAGCTTGAACACGGGAGCGGGCAACAGGTGTACCTCGTCATAGATCACCAGGCCCCAGTCCATGGCGTCGAGCAGCTCAAGGTGGGCGTACTCGCCCTTGCGCTTCGCCGTGAGAATTTGGTACGTCGCGATGGTCACCGGTTTGACCTCTTTTACCTGTCCGGAGTATTCGCCGATCTCCTCTGGTGTCAGCGTCGTGCGCTTGAGCAGTTCGTCGCGCCACTGGCGGGCCGATACGGTGTTGGTCACCAGAATGAGCGTGTTGGTCTTCGCGGTGGCCATGGCCCCGGCGCCGACGAGGGTCTTGCCAGCGCCACAGGGCAACACGACGACGCCGCTGCCGCCGTCAAAGAAGCTCGCTACGGCCTTGTTCTGATAGTCACGTAGCGACCAGCCGTCTTCCTTCAGCGCAATATCGTGCGGGGTGCCTGGTGTGTACCCGGCAAGGTCCTCGGCGGGCCACCCGAGCTTCACCAGTTCCTGCTTGAGCTGCCCGCGAGCCCAGGCTTCGACGAGATACGTTTCCGGAGAAGGATGCCCGATCAACAGGGGCGCAATGCGCTTCGCCCCTGCGATCTCGGTGAGAACGGCTTGGTCACTGCTGTGCAGCACGAGGGAACCCTCGGGGTCACGTTCAATGACGAGTCGCCCGTAGCGGCCGACCGTCTCGGTGATATCCACGCTGACCGTCTGAGGTATTGCGAATTTCGAATACTTCTCGAGCGTCGCGAGCATGTCGGACGCATCGTGCCCCGCCGCCCGGGCATTCCACAGGCCCAGCCGCGTGATGCGGTAGGTGTGGATGTGCTCGGGGGCGCGTTCGAGCTCTGCGAAAACGGCGAGGTCGTGACGAGCATCCTCGGCAAGAGGATGGGCAACTTCGAGCAACACCGTGCGGTCACTTTGCACAATCAGGGGGCCATCAGACATAACCCCTAATTCTACGCCCGTTCGGCAGTTTTTACGGTACCGGCCGCTGCCGCGCACAAGCGGTCACGGGGCCGGGGTGATGCTGAGGATGCTCTTGAGTGGCAGGGTGCGCTCGATGTCGGCTCGCCGGTCGCGGGCTCGGAAGCGTCCGTTGCTGACGCTGGCCGGTTCGAGCAGGTAGTCCACCACCGCGCCGCCGGGCATTGCGATACTGACCAGGATGGTCTGCTTCGCTTTGATGGCGGTGTCGAGCTGGCGGGCAAGCCAGGCATCCGCTACTGAAACGCCACTTTCCGCGCGAAGCCGCAGCTTCTCGACCAGGTTGCGGGTGGTGTCAACCGTTGGTGTCAGCGTGACACGGGCGATCTGGTGTCGACGCAAGTGCACGATCTCACCCAGGTCGTCTTCGGCAGCGACGGGATAACGTGCGTCACTCAGCGCCCAAAACACGGCGTCACCGGCGAAGCGGCTGAGCAGGTGTTCGCTGTCGCCGGCGCGCACGAGTGCGAGCGGCGCCAGAGTCTGGTCGACGGCGATAGTGCCGAGCAGCGCGGCATCAGCTGAGCAGACGTAACTGAGAAAAACGGTGTCATTACCGGGTGGGGCGATCGGGGCGTTCGGCCCGTCGGTGAGACGTCCCACTCGCACCCGACCGTACCGCGAAGCCGATTCGTTGATGAGGTAATCGACCGGCTGCGGGATGCCGGTTAGTGAGATCGACGCCAGAAAAGCGAGCAGCGAGTCTGCATTCTCGCCCGCGGCCAGGGCGCGATTGACGGATGCCGCAGTGATGCGATAACTCGACGCAAGTTCTCGACTTTCCACGTCGGCCATCCCGCGCAGCCGGGAGTCGATCGACGGTGCAAGTGGGCCGGGCGCGACGATCGAGAGGTCGTGCTGCAGATACACCGCGCCGACTTCAGCCGGCAGCGCGCCCGCCATGATATCGACGGCTACCTCGAGGTCACCACGCAGCACGTTGGCGCCGGCCGTGCTGGTGGTGTCGTTTGCAGTGATACCGAGCAACTCGGCGTCGCGGGCGAACTCGGTTAGCTGGGAGAGCATCCACTCGCCGCCGGCCGGATAGAGCCAGGCGATAAACGCGGTCAGTCCGTCACCCCAGGGCAGCCCGGCCTGGCGCGGAAGAATGTCGGCCACGGTCGGCGGGAGCGCCGCCAACCAGGCCACGGCCAAGGCCGCCCAACGGCTGGTCGTGTGTTCGAGCAGCCAGGCCTCGCCGGCCTCGGTTTCCATCCAATAACCGTCGGATTGGGCGAGCAGGTCGGCCCGGGAGGCCAAGGCCAGGATCGGGGCAACCAGATCGACGTCGACCGTCATAACGGCGGCGAGGCGCTTGGTGTCGGGCAGGCCGAGCCCACCCCGACTGAGCTGCCGGGCGGGCTCGCGGCACAACTCGTTGACCAGCTCGGCGATCGACGACACCATCCCGAAGGCGCGTTCAGCGGCCAGCTGGTCGATGAACGCAATCTCGGTGTCGGGCACGGCGGCGAGGGTGACCGGGGGCGCAGTGACGGCGAGGTCGGCGGTACCCGGTAGACCCTGCGCCGGCCAGTGCGCCAGATGAGCCGAGACGGCGTCGTATGGAATGCAACATCCGTCGTTTCGTTCGGCCAAGAGCACGGCGTGCAGGCTGTCGACCCGGCGGGCCACATCGGCCAGCGTGACCTCGGTCGAGCCGAGTTCAAACAGTCGATTCGTCACCGCGACCAGCGTCGGGACGGAATTGCTGCTGGTGAGTTGTCCGGCCACGGCCAGAACGGCAAGGGTCGAGCGGTCCAGGTGGCTGAGGGCCAGTTGCACATTGCCTGCATCAAGCAGGGCTTCGGCCAGATCGAAGAAGTCGTGGATGCCGTTCGCAGAAACGCCGCGCACCTTGATGACGTGCCGCAGCTCAGCATCGGGCAGGACCCGAAGTCTCGATGCGAGGCCGAGCATTACTCGCGGTCTCGTCGAGCTGCGCGACTGCGACGAACTCCAGCAGAGATGATGAGCACGATGATGAGAACGAAACCGATGGGCAGGCCGTAGAGCGGCAGGATGAAGATCGGCGGCCAGAAGCCGCGGCTGAACCCGTCATTTTGACCGACGCCCATCGCGGTCGCGATGATCACCGCAAGGAACGCGAGAATCGACAGCCCCACCACGCTCGCCACCATGTAAGCGAGCACACGTTCAAGCCGGCTGACGGCTTGCGGAGTTTGATTGGTCACAGCCTAAGGATACGGGCACGCGGGTGCCGCAACCGAATATGCTGGGTTTACATCCCGCACTATATTGTGCGCCCAAAACTCAAGTGAGGTTCAGATGCCCACCGGCAAGGTCAAGTTTTACGACGAGGAGAAAGGCTTTGGCTTCATTACATCCGATGACGGTCAGGAGGTCTTTCTCCACGCTTCCGCTTTGCCGTCCGGCGTAACCATCAAGGCCGGTGCGAAGCTCGAATTCGGTATCGCCGACGGCAAACGCGGCGCCCAGGCGCTGTCGGTGCGCGTGATCGAAGCTCCTCTGAGCCTGTCTAAATTCAACCGTAAGCCAGCCGACGATATGTCGATCATCGTTGAAGATTTGGTGAAGCTGCTCGACGGTATCGGCACAAATCTCAAGCGCGGTCGGTACCCCGAATCAAGCCACAGTAAGAAGATCGCGGCGATGCTGCGCAAGGTCGCCGAGGAACTGGATGCCTGAGGTCACCGACTCGCAGCCGACCGAGGCGCAGGAGACCGACGCACAGCCGACGAAATCGGACAAGCAGACCGATGCCACCCTGCTCGCGGCCGTTGCACTGGCGCGCACGGCGCTGCTGGAAATCACGACGGACGACACGATCGGCGAGGTCATCGGCCACATCGACGAAGGCGACCTCGTAGTGTCGCTGCTGTTCGACTGCCTGCTGACCGGCTATCCGGGCTGGCGCTGGACCGTGAGTCTTGCGCGGGTCGACGAGAATTCCGAGCCGAAGGTTCTTGAAACCGAGCTCACGCCCGGCGATGACTCGCTGCTCGCGCCCGGGTGGGTGCCGTGGTCGGATCGTCTCGTCGATGACGACATTGCAGCGGATGACGATGACGATGACGACGACGACGACGACGATGATGATGACGATGACGATGATGACGACGCTGATGACGATGACGATGACGACGCCGACGCCGACGCCGACGCCGACGATGACGGGTCAGACGAGCATCCAGTCGACGACGCAGATGTGGTCGACGATGAAGCGGATGACTCCCTCGATGCTCTGGACGGCATCGACTTCAACGAAGCGCTAGCGGCGGCGGAACTGAACCCAGGCGAGTCCAACGAGGCCGAGGCCGACGCCGATCACAGTGCACCACAGCCACCAACCCGTTCCCGGCGCGCTCGCCGCCCCTGACTGTGAGGCGCCCGGCGCCGCTTCTTCAAAGAAGAGGGCGGCGCCGAGTGCGACCAGCCAGAGCAGGGTGCCGAATATCAGTGCCGTGCGGGCATCCGTTCGTGCGGGCAGCGGATCGGGCCGGCGTTCGCTGTCTTTCAACCACAGGCGCATCGTCCGATCCTTTCATTGCGTTTCGTACAGCTAATTTCAGAGGTGTGCCACGACGTGCTCGATGGATGCCACGAGCTTCTTGACGTCTTCAGGGTCGATGGCAGTGAAGGTCGCGATGCGCAGTTGGTTGCGGCCGAGCTTGCGGTACGGCTCGGTGTCGACGATGCCATTGGCGCGCAGGGTTTTGCTGATCGATGAGGCGTCGATGGCGTCGTCGAAGTCGATCGTCACGACGACCTGTGAACGGTGCGTCGGGTCGGCCACGAATGGGGTCGCATAGTCGACGCCCGCCGCCCAGTCATAGAGAACGGATGACGACTCCCTCGTTCGCAATGACGCCCACTTCAGGCCGCCGTTCTGGTTGATCCAGTCGATCTGGTTCTCCATCAGCAGGAGAGTGCTGAGAGCCGGCGTGTTCAGCGTCTGGTTCAGGCGCGAGTTGTCCACGGCATTCTTGAGGCTGAGGAACTCGGGAATGTACCGGCCGCTCGCTGCGATGCGTTCGACCCGTTCGAGGGCCGCCGGTGAGAACAGAGCGAGCCACAGGCCGCCGTCCGAAGCGAGGTTTTTCTGCGGCGCGAAGTAATAGACATCCGCCTGGCTCGCGTCGAAGTCGATGCCGGCGGCTGCGCTGGTGGCGTCGATGACGGTGAGCGCGCCCGCGTCACCGTTGACCCGGGTGACCGGGGCCATGACGCCCGTTGAGGTCTCATTCTGGGGCCAGGCGTAGACGTCGATGCCCTCACGCACCACGAAATCGCTGCGTGAGCCGGTGTCGGCCTTGATCACGTCGGGAGCTGCAAGCCAGGGGGCAGCCGCCGCCTTGGCGAACTTGCCGCCGAACTCGCCAAAGACCAGGTTTTGCGCGCGGTTTTCGATAAGGGAAAAGGCTGCGGCGTCCCAGAATGCGGTCGAGCCGCCGTTGCCGAGCACGACTTCGTAGCCGTCGGGAATGCGAAACAGTTCACCCAAGCCGGCGCGCACGCGGCCGACGAGGTCTTTCACGGGTGCCTGGCGGTGCGATGTGCCGAGTGCTCCGGTGCCGAATCCGAGAAGATGGTCGAGCTGTTCGCGCCGGATTTTCGATGGGCCGCAGCCGAATCGTCCGTCGAGGGGGAGCAGATCGGTGGGTATCAGTAGGTCGGCCATAGGGCGATTCTAGTTGCCCTGCTACGGGCGGGTAGGCTTGGGACGCTGTGCGGGCCACTGCCGAGGCCGCCAACTGAGCGCCGTTCTATCACTCGATGAGCGGTGCGCGCACGAGCCGAATGAAGGGCTTCGGATGAGCGATCTGATCGACACCACCGAAATGTATCTCCGCACGATCCTCGACCTGGAGGAAGAACAGATCGTGCCCCTGCGGGCCCGTATCTCCGAACGACTCGGACACTCCGGCCCGACCGTCTCGCAGACCGTCGCGCGGATGGAACGTGATGGCCTCGTCATCGTGTCCGGGGATCGGCACCTGGAACTCACCCCGACCGGACGCAGCAAGGCCGTGCACGTAATGCGCAAGCATCGCCTGGCCGAACGCCTGCTCAGCGACGTGATCGGACTCGAGTGGGAGTTCGTGCACGACGAAGCCTGCCGCTGGGAACACGTGATGAGCGAACAGGTCGAACGCAAGATTTTGGAGATGCTCGGTCACCCGACCGAATCTCCCTACGGCAATCCGATTCCGGGGCTTGACGAGCTCGGTGATTCGCCGGCAGTCGCCTTCATGGCGGGCGTGACCAACGTGGTGTCGGTGGTGGCGAGTTCGACCGTGCCGGTAACCGCAGTCATCCGCCGTCTCGGTGAACCGGTGCAGTTCGACCCCGACCTGCTCCTGCAGCTCAAACAGAGCGGCGTCATGCCCGGCGCGACCGGGGTGTTTTCGGCCGCCGGATCGTACGTTCTAGTTCAAGTCGAAGGTTTCGGTGCCGGTTTGGAGCTCCCCAATGAGGTAGCCGGGCACATTTTCGTTACGACACCGACCGGCCACAGCCCGGTCGCTCACTGAAATTGCACCGGGTTCGCAGCGCTGTGAACCGAGCCAGTCGTCTCGACCTGCTCGCCGGTTCGTTACCAATCCGTTAGAAATGCGCCGCTTCAGGGTGACAAATGCGCGTCGCTCTTGTAGCCTCGGGGGGTCCCACAGACCATGAATGGTCGAAGGACTCTGGTCAAGACGCCTGCTTACCCCGTCTCTTGATTTATGAATACACCCGCGATTAGCGAAGTGGACGGGACGACAACCTGGTGTTGTCGAGGCGCCGGAGGTTAACACTTTGGCTGCATTAGGAACGAGACGGTCCCGTCGCGGGCTGAGCCGAACAGCGGATTCTCTGGAAAAAGTGGAATCGTCGGTACGCCCCAACGGTGCCCTACCTCGAGCGGCCCCGAAGAAGCGACGTGGCGGTATCGCCAATATCGTCGTCATGACCCTTGCCACCGGACTCGTTGCCACCATGGCGCTACCGGCATATGCCTTTGCTCCCGGCTCGAAAGACGTCTCCTTCAAGGCCACCGAGTCCACGGAGATGTCCAAGACACAGGCGCAGGCCGTTGAAGTCGATGCTCAGGCGGCAACCGTGAGCGTCGCTCGCGAAGGGTTCACTGCTACCACGCCCGAAGAGCTTGCTGCCGCCGCCGCTGCAACCGTCGCTGCCGCCGCCGCGGAAACCCGTCGTGTTGAGGTCGCCGCGCAGATGACCACGTATGCAGCGAGCTATTCCGGTCCGAGTGTTGCTGACTTCCTGGCAAACCCGACGTACCCGAATTTCGACCTCGCATCCGTTTTCAATGTTGCCTCGCAGTACCAGGGCACGCCGTACGTCTATGGCGGCGCCACACCGGCCGGGTTCGACTGCTCCGGCTTCATTATGTACGTTTACGCGCAGTTCGGGATCAGCCTGCCGCACTCCTCTGTTGGCCAGGGAGCGGCCGGAACGAAGATCTCGATCGAGGACGCCGTGCCAGGCGATCTGGTGATCATGGACGGTCACGATGGTTTCTATGCGGGCAACGGAAACATCCTGCACGCGCCGTATACCGGCCAGTCCGTGCGGATTCAGCCCATCTGGACCAGCGACTACTACATCGTGCGAATCGGCATCTAATTCGCCCCTTCCAGTGAACACTGGGTTACAGCTCACACAAATGGCGCATACAGGTTCACCTGTTGCGCCATTTGTGGGTTAACCTAGTGCCCTGATGTAGTTTGTAGGTTCAAAAGGAGAGCCAATGCATGAGCGACGCACTATCCACACCATGGATGTGCGCGGTCGTGAGTGCTTTCGGCATAGTTGTCAGAGCGAGAAGAGCTGTGTGAGCAGCCAGAAGGCGTTGTCATTGTGACGGCGCCTTTTTTTGTACTCTTTTTCGCCCCGTCGTGCTCCTGTTCTTTACGCATCGGATGTAGTTCGAATGGCTGGAAGCCGTCCAGTCTCCTTCGAAAGGAAGCGCATGCGCACACTGGTACTCAATGCGGGCTACGAGCCCCTCGCCGTCGTCTCTTTCAAACGAGCGCTCATTCTGGTGATGAACCAGAAAGCGACGATCGTGCAGTCCGATCAGGGACACCCCGTTTTCGCGACCTCGGGCTCGTGGGATCGCCCGAGCGTCATTCTGCTCACGCGGTACGTGCGCATCCCCATGTCGCGCCTGGTTCCGGTCAGTCGCCGCGGAGTCTTACGCCGTGACGAGCATCGCTGCTGCTACTGCGGCAAGTCGGCTGCCACGATCGACCACGTGTTACCGCGTTCGCGCGGTGGCCGTGATACCTGGGACAACCTCGCCGCGTGTTGCCTGCGGTGCAATAACCTCAAGAGCGACCACACCCCGGCCGAAATGGGCTGGAAGCTGCGCTTCACCCCACGGATGCCGCAGGGCACGACCTGGATTGTCCGGGGAGTCGAGCGCCCCGAGCAGGAATGGGACGCCTATCTGGCCCCGGCCGCCTAGGACCACGCTCTGCCGTGCGGCCAACAGAAGTGTCGACATCGACGGCACGATCACGAGCGTATTGACGGGGCAGAGCTTGCCCCGCGACAACGCGGGTGGCGCGCTCGACTATGCGGACTGATCGGCTAAACTTGCCAGGCCTGCCTCTGTAGCTCAGTGGAAGAGCAATTCCGTCCTAAGGAAATGGCCGGGGGTTCGAATCCCTCCAGGGGCACCAGAGAACAACCAGAAGTGCGGTTTGACAACGGATTTGTATCTCAATTTCATAGGCGTCCCCGGTGGCAGAAAGATCCGACAAGGGCCGGTCCCAAACCTGCGGAGCGCATAATGTCGGCATGAACAAACACTGGACGCCGCTCGCTCTCGTCTACCTCGGACTGAGTCTCGCCGGGCTCGCTGGGACCTGGACCTACAACGTTGTCGCGATCGTGCAGATGCGCGACTTCATCGTCGACTGGGTGGGCAGCGGACCGGCGGTCTCGTCGCTCACCGTTGACTTGCTCATCGCAGCGGTGGCCGGGAGCATCCTGATCATCGTCGAGGCGCGACGGCTCGGCATGAAGCGGGGCTGGCTGTACGTCGCCCTTTCGGGAGTCACCGCCTTCGCCTTCACGTTCCCGCTGTTCCTCGCGATGCGCGAGCGCGCTCTGGAAGCGGCACGAGCGAAGGCGCTGGATTAACCGGACTGCCGGATATTCGTTTCGGCTCGTGATGGTCCTGGTTCTAGTCGGCCAGGACCATCGATCCCAGGCTGCTCAGCGAGAAGACCTCACAGGGGAACTCGTGCACTGGCGTCTACTTCCAGATGCTCGTGATGGGGGCGGCGGCAACGCCGAGCGGCGACAAGCCAAAGACCGCCTCGATCGTAAGCAGCACCCGCGCGTTCCGAGAGAGTTCTAGACTGTTACTTTCGCGGCGTGCCGTACAAGTGCCACGACCTGAACGAGGAGTCGTGTGAGCGAGCACCAGTACAGCCCAGCTGGCGACAGTGGGCACACCCAGGCTGTGCTCGTGGCGGGCCACCGGGCAAAGCCCGCCCGCACCCTGGTCGACATTCTTTCGCAGACCGCGGCGAAGCATCCCGATGCCCTGGCCCTGGAAGACGCGGTCGGAACCATCAGCTATCGCGGCATGCTGCAGCGCGTGCAGGCCCAGGCGAACGCGCTGAGCCTGGCCGGAGTGCGCCGAGGGGACACCGTGGGCATTCGCATTGCCTCTGGTACGCGCGACCTGTATGTGTCGATTCTGGCCACGTTGTTCGTGGGGGCCGCCTACGTTCCAGTCGACGCCGACGACCCGGAAGAACGCGCACGGCTGGTCTTTGCCGAGGCCCACGTGGTCGGCATCATCGGGGAGAGCAGTTTTTTTGCGCCGCGTGCGGGCCTCGACCTGCAGTCGCTCCGGGGGCGCCCCGTGCCGCCGCACGACGACCCGGCATTGGTCTTTCCGAATGGCAGCATTCCCACGCCCGGCGATGACGCATGGATCATCTTCACCTCCGGCTCGACGGGCTTACCCAAGGGCGTTGCGGTCACGCATCGTTCAGCGGCCGCCTTCGTAGACGCCGAGGCCGGACTGTTTCTGCGCGATGAGCCGATTGGCACCAGCGATCGGGTTCTGGCCGGCCTGTCCGTGGCCTTCGACGCGAGCTGTGAAGAGATGTGGCTGGCCTGGCGCAACGGCGCCTGCCTGGTGCCAGCTCCGCGCTCCCTGGTGCGCAGCGGTGCCGACCTTGGTCCCTGGCTGATCGCCCACGGCATCACCGTCGTCTCGACCGTGCCAACCCTCGCCGCACTCTGGCCGGAAGAATCGCTCGAGGCAGTGCGGCTGCTGATCTTCGGCGGCGAGGCCTGCCCGCCCGAACTGGTCGCCCGCATCAATGCCCGCGGCCGGGAAGTGTGGAACACCTACGGCCCCACCGAAGCGACCGTCGTGGCCTGCGGCGCACTCGTCGACGGTGTCGGTGAGATGCGCATTGGCCTGCCGCTCGACGGCTGGGACCTCGCCGTCGTCGACGCTCACGGCAACCGGGTCGCCGAGGGAGAGACCGGCGAGCTCATCATCGGCGGCGTGGGTCTGGCCCGTTACCTCGACGCCGAGAAAGACGCCGAGAAATATGCTCCGCACGACGAGCTCGGCTGGCACCGCGCCTACCGTAGCGGCGACCTCGTGCGTTTCGACCGGGCCGGTCTGGTCTTCGCCGGCCGCGCCGACGACCAGGTGAAACTCGGCGGGCGACGTATCGAACTCGGCGAAGTGGATGCCGCCCTGGGCGCCCTCGACGGAGTGGCCGGCGGTGCCGCCGTGGTGCAGACCACCCCTGCCGGTAACCACGTTCTGGTCGGCTACATCGCCCTTGCGACTGCCGGAACACCATTCGACCGGCAGGCCGCAATTGCCAGGCTGCGGGAAGAACTGCCCGCCGCGCTCGTGCCGCTGCTCGCCATCGTCGATGCGCTACCCACCCGCACCTCGGGCAAGGTCGACCGGGCGGCATTGCCGTGGCCATTGCCCGCCTCGCAGCCCGGGTCGGACGACGATGCGGGGGTGCTGTCACCGACGGCGGCGTGGCTGGCGGAGGCATGGGCATCGATTTTAGGGGTGCCGGTGACCGGGCCCGACGATGATTTCTTCGCCCAGGGCGGCGGCTCGCTCTCGGCCGCCCAATTCGTGTCGGCCGTGCGAGCCCGCCACCCCGAAACCACCGTCGCCGATTTGTACGACCACCCGCGGATCGGGTCGCTCGCCGAGGAACTCGACGCCCGCACCCCCGCGACACCGCCGGCAGTGCGGCAGGTGCTGCCCACTCCGGCTCGCAGTCAGTTAGCACAGACGGTGCTCGGCATTCCGCTGCACGTGCTGAGCGGCGCCCGCTGGCTGGTTTACCTCGCCATCGCCAACAATCTGCTCAGCCTGGCCGGCGCAACCTTCGGCCCGACCCTGTCGTGGTGGTGGGTGGCGCTCGGATTTGTGCTGTTCGTGACCCCGCCCGGCAAAATGCTCATCGCCGTCGTGGCGGCCCGACTGTTGCTGCACGACGTGATGCCTGGCAACTATCCGCGGGGCGGGTCCGTGCACTTGCGGCTATGGCTGGCCGAGCAGATCGCGCTGCTCGTCGACGCGGCGAGCCTCGCCGGGGCGCCCTGGATCAGTTACTACGCGCGGGCGCTCGGCGCTGAGATCAATTCCGACGTCGACCTGCACTCGTTGCCCCCGGTTACCGGGCTGCTCACCATCGGCGCTCAGGCCTCGATCGAACCGGAGGTCGACCTGGCCGGGCACTGGATCGACGGGGACGTGCTGCGCATCGGCCATGTGCATGTCGGTGCCGATGCCCGGATCGGCTCCCGCAGCACCCTACTCGGGGGCGCCCACGTTGGCAACGGCGCCGAGATTGAACCCGGTTCCGTGGTCTCGTCGCGTGTACCAGCCGGAGAGCGGTGGGCCGGTTCCCCTGCTCACCGCGTGGGGTCGGGCCGCCGCCCGTGGCCGGCCGAACGTCCACCGCGGGCCAGTCGCTGGCTCGGCGCCTTCGCGGCCGGATCGGTGGCGATGACCGCCATCCCCACGATCGCAATCGTGCTCGGCGTGCTCATCGTCGGCGCCGCTGTCGGCAACGCCGATAACCTCGGCGTTGCCGTGCTGCGCGCGGCCCTGATCATGCCGGTAGCCGTCATTGTCGGCGGGCTCGCCTACGCGCTTTTGGTGATTGCCTTCGTGCGCGGGCTCGGCGTGGGCCTGCGGGAGGGCTACTATCCGGTGCGCAGCCGCATCGGCTGGCAGGTCTGGATGACCGAACGTATCCTCGACGGCGCCCGCACCGTGTTGTTTCCGGTCTACGCGAGCCTGCTCACGCCCACCTGGCTGCGACTGCTCGGGGCTAAAGTCGGTGCCGATGTCGAGGCATCAACCGTGTTGCTGCTGCCGTCACTGACGACCATCGCGCCAGCCGCATTCCTCGCCGACGACACCATGGTTGCCTGCTACGAACTTGGCGGCGGCTGGATGCGCATCGGGCCCGCCAAGGTAGGCCGCCGGGCCTTCCTCGGCAACAGCGGCATGGCCGGCCCCGGCCGCACCGTGCCGCGCAACGGGCTCGTCGCGGTGCTTTCGTCGACGCCTCGCAAGGCCAAACGCGGCTCGAGCTGGCTCGGCAACCCGCCAGCCCGCCTGCGCCGCAGACAAACGGATGCCGACGACTCGCGAACCTTCCACCCTCCCGTTCGCCTGAAAATAGCCCGGTCGCTGTGGGAACTACTGCGCATCGTGGCCGGCTTCACCACCGCGTGGATCGCGCTTCTGGTGCTCGCACTGCTGGACCTGCTGTGGCTGCAGCTCGGCCTCGGCGCGGCGATCGGCCTCTCGGGTGTGGTCATGCTCACGGCCGGTGCGGTGGCCGCCGGCGTTACGACGGTGGTCAAGTGGACGCTGGTCGGGCGCATCGACGCCTCGGAGCATCCGCTCTGGTCCTCGTTCATCTGGCGCAACGAGGTCTCAGACAGCTTCGTCGAGATGGTTGCCCGACCCTGGTTCGCGGAGAAAGCCTCAGGCACGCCGGCGCTCGCCGTGTGGCTGCGCACCCTCGGCGCCACCGTGGGAAAGGGCGTCTGGTGCGAAACGTACTGGCTGCCCGAAGCTGACCTGGTGCGGTTGGGCGCCGGAAGCACGGTGAACCGCGGCTGTGTCGTGCAGACCCACCTGTTTCACGATCGCATCATGCAGCTCGACGCGGTCGTGCTCGCCGAGGGCGCCACGCTCGGCCCGAACGGAGTCATCCTGCCGGCGGCGTCCATCGATGCCGGGGCGACGGTTGGGCCCGGCTCTCTCGTGATGCGCGGCGAACGGGTGCCGCCCGGTTCGCTCTGGTCGGGCAACCCGATCACGCCGTGGCACCAGCCGCCATGGGATCGTTGAGCAAGGAATAGTAAGACGATGGCTCAGACTGTGCGCACGACCTACGGCTCGATTAGCGCTGGCGACCCCTATATTCCCACCGGCGGCAATGGCGGCTACACGGCGGAACATTACGACCTGAACCTCTCCTATCGGGTAGCCACCAACCGCTTGAACGCGACCGCGATCATCACCGCACGCGCCCTCATGCCCCTCGACCGGTTCAGCCTTGACTTCGCGGGGCTGAGCATCGAAAAAATTCTGGTGAACGGTGCGCGGCCGACCAAGGTGACGCACTCTTCACGCAAACTCGTCATCAGTCTCGCCGCGACGATCGAGGCCGGGGCCGTGTTCGAGGTGGTGGTGCGCTATCGCGGGGCGCCGCATCCGGTACGCAGCGCCTGGGGCGACGTCGGCTGGGAAGAACTCGACGACGGCGTGCTCGTCTCCGGACAGCCCTGTGGTGCCGCGTCCTGGTTTCCGTGCAACGACCATCCGAGCGACAAGGCCACCTATCGCATCGAGATCGCCTGCGAATCGGCTTACACGGTGGTGTCGAACGGGGTGCTATCGAGCCGGTCGAGCCGCTCCGGTCGTACCAGCTGGATCTTCGATGTGCGCGAGCCGATGGCGACCTATCTCGCCACGGTGCTGATCGGCCGCTACCGCCGCCGCGACCTGGCCGACGCTCCCGTCGCGCACAGTCTGTACTTTCCCGCCCGACTCGCGACCCGTGTCGAAACCGACTTTGCCCGCCTCACCGAGATGATCGCATTCTTCGCCGACCGGTTCGGGTCATATCCGTTCGCGTCTTACTCTGTCGTCGTGACCGAGGACGAGTTGGAGATTCCTCTGGAGGCCCACGGCCTGGCCATATTCGGCAGCAACCATGTTGACGGCAACCATGGCAGCGACCGGCTGATCGCCCACGAGCTGGCGCACCAGTGGTACGGCAACAGCCTGACCGTGGCCCGCTGGCAAGACATCTGGTTGCAGGAGGGTTTCGCGTGCTACGCGGAATGGCTCTGGGAGGAGCAGCGCGGTGGCCGCACGGCCGACGCCCTCGCCGTGCTGCACCGCGGCCGGGTGGCGGCGCTGCCCCGCGACATCGTCGTCGGTGACCCAGGCCCGCACGCCATGTTCGATGACCGTGTCTACAAACGAGGCGCGCTCGCCCTGCACGCCATTCGCAAATCTCTCGGTGACGAGGCCTTCTTCGCGGCACTGCGTGCCTACACGGCGGCTCGGCGTTTTGGGCAGGTCTCGACCGAAGACTTCGTAGATTTCTTCTCCGAACACACCGGCAGTCGGGCGATCGGCGGCTTCGTCGCCCGCTGGGTGCAGCAGAGCGCGCTGCCGAGCCTCTAACGCACCGATACTCGTGGGGCCGCCCCGCCGAGCACGGCGAGCGTGCCGATCAGGCCGGGGCCAGCGTCGAAGTTCGCCAAGTGCACCCGGGCCAGGTCGAGGGTGGCCGTGGGCCAGTCCAGCAAAACGGATGCTCCTGCGCCAGTCCACCCCACCGTCACCTGCCGCGGGTCCACCGCCAGCCCCTCACCCGACAACTTGAGCAGCGCCTCCTTTGTCGTCCAGAGGCCCGCGCGCGCCCGATTGCGGTCGGAGAAAGGTATCTCGAACAGCGCTGCGCGCTCGAGCGCGTTGAAGGCCACGTCGTCGAACCCGGCGCGCCCGACGGCGCTGATGCTCTCGAGGTCGACACCGATCGGCCCGACCACCGATACGGCCACGACCATTGTGTCGCCGGCACGGCTCAGACTCACGTGCACCCCGTCGGGAGCGAGTACGCGTGGGCGTCCGTGCGCTCCGCCGCAGCGCTCGCAGCGCTGCTGAACGGTGACGGGGCCCGAATTCGGGCAGACCCGGGCAACGGCGGCGGCGAGTCGTGCGCGGTCGGTCTGGGGGAGCGGCGCGCGCGGAGCCAGAAAAAGGGAGACATCCGGTTGCGGCACCCTCAAACGTTACCGGGCGGTGAAGGCGAATGACACACTAGAAGATCGAACAAGGAGAGCCGATGGCGCTGGTTGATAACGCGGTTTACGTGGATGGGCACCGGGTGTCCACCCCGCACACGCTCGACGAGACCTTTGAAGTTATGAAGCAGAACAAGGGTTTCGCCTGGATCGGCCTGTATCGGCCGAGCGAGTCGGAAGTGCGTGCCGTCGCCACCGAGTTCAGCCTGCACCATCTGGCCGTGGAGGATGCGCTCGCCGGCCATCAGCGATCGAAGATTGAACGGTACGGCGATATTTTGTTCGTGGTGCTGCGCCCGGCACGCTACATGGATGACGAGGAGCGCGTCGAATTCGGTGAGTTGCACGTTTTCGTCGGTCCGGATTTCGTGGTCACCATTCGCCACGCCGAATCGCCCGACCTCGCGCAGGTGCGCGAACGCATGGAAAGCACCCCGCACCTGCTCGGCCTCGGCCCGGAGGCCGTGCTCTATGCCATCCTCGACCAGGTCGTAGACGAGTACGGGCCGGTCGTGGCCGGGCTCGAGAACGATATCGACGAGATCGAAGACCAGTTGTTCGACGGTGACCCCGAGGTGTCCCGTCGCATCTACGCCCTGTCTCGGGAGGTGATCGAGTTTCAGCGGGCCACCCAGCCGCTTGTCGGCATGTTCGAGTCGATGCAGCGTGGATTCGACAAATACAACGTCGACCTCGAACTGCACCGGCACCTGCGCGACGTGCTTGACCACACCCTGCGCGTCGTGGAACGCGGTGACGCGTTTCGGCAGCTGCTGCAGAACGCGCTCACCGTGCACAGCACTCTGGTCGGGCAACGTCAGAACGACGAAATGCGCCACCTGTCCGAGACCAGCCTGGCCCAGAGCGAAGAGGTCAAGAAAATCTCGAGCTGGGCAGCCATCCTCTTCGCACCGACACTGGTGGGAACGATCTACGGCATGAACTTCGACTACATGCCCGAGCTGCACTGGGCACTGGGCTACCCTTTCGCCCTCGCCTTGATGCTCGCGATGGGCGTCACCCTGTACACGGTCTTCAAACGTCGGGACTGGCTGTGAGTGCCACGATTGCGTCTAAAACGCGCGAAACCCCGGCCGCCTCAGGGCAAACCGGTGTTTTCGCAATTAGGGTAGGCCTGTGTGGCACCTCGATAGAAAACAAGACGACGACGACGTGCTTTCCAAGTACCTGGGCGCCGTCCCTGTCGACCCGCAAAACGTGACCAGTCCACACAACCTCAGTCTGGGCGACCCGGCCTTCACGGCCGGGAATATTGCTGAGCCGGTCTGGCAGCGCTGGCGCGACGAACTTGCCGCGCTCGGCGGTCGTTCGCCGCTGCTGCACTTCACCGACGAGGCTCGCACCCGCATCGAACTGAGCGCCACGCACCCTGGCGGCCTGCCGCAGTTCATCATCGGCAAGACCACCCTGTTGTCCAATCTCATTCGCGACGAGTTGGCGCTGCGCAACGCCCGTTTGGCCGCGAACGAGATCACGCAGAAGGGCATCGAACTGCGCTCCATGCGCGGCCTCGAATCGGTCAACCTCGCCATCGGTCTCGCCGAGTGGCGTTACCAAGACGTCGACTACAGTGCCCCGGTGCTGCTGCGTCCCCTCGCCATTCGCCGGTATGGACGCGACTACGAGCTCAAGCTCAAGGGTCAGCCCTTTCTCAACCCTGAGCTTGCCCGAGCCTTGAAGGACCAGTTTCAGATCGTGCTCGACGCCGACGCTTTCGTGGCGCTCGCCATCACCAATGGTGCGTTCAAGCCGCAGCCGGTCATTGATCGGCTACGCGGACTCACCTCGCACCTGCCCTGGTTCAACGTCGTACCGCGCCTCGTTGTGTCGAGCTTCGCCGATGTCGGCCGGGCGCTCGCCGCCGATGCCTCATCGCTCGACCACCCTCTGCTCGACGCCGTTGCCGGTAACATGACCGCTCGGCGCAACATCGAGACCGCGTATAACCCGGTCGTACCGATCGGCCAGGACGCCCGTCCGCCTGCCACAGACACGCTGCTCGGTGACGCCGACTCTGAGCAGGAGAACGTCGTCGCGCAGATCGCGGCAGGCAACTCCCTCGTGGTGAAAACGCTGCCCGGCACCGGCGGCACCCAAACCATCGTCAACGCGATCGGCTCGCTCGTGGCCCAGCACAAGCGGGTGCTCGTGGTGAGCGCCCGCCGCTCCAGCCTCGATGGCATCCACGGCCGCCTCGTGCAAGTGGGACTGCCCGGCATTGCCGTGACCCCGCGCACCCTGCGCCGCGACCTGATCGCGTCGATCACAAGAAACGAGAAAGCGGCCCAGCCGCGGGTCGGCGACGTCGATGACGCCCTTGTGCGCTTGCGCAAGGTGCTGCTCGACTACCGTTCGGCGCTCACTCGTCGCGACTCCGCTCTCGGTGTCTCTGTGCTCGACGCGCTGGGCGAACTGGCCCGGCTCGCCCAGCTGCCCGAGCCGCCGTCGACCACTGCTCGTCTCGACCGGCACGCCCTCGAGCTTCTTGCACACTCGCGGGCGGCCGCCGCGAACACCCTGATCAAGGCCGCTGTTCTCGGCGAATTTCGGTACGGGCCTGGCGACTCGCCCTGGTACGGGGCCTCGTTCACCTCCACGGCAGATGCCTCCAACTCGCACCAGCTCGCTAAACGCATCAACCAGATCGAACTGCCGCGGCTGCTTGAACGCGCCAACGGCCTGATCGGTCAGACCCGGTTGCGCCCGTTCGAGACGATCAATGAACTCGGTATCTACCTGCGTCTGCTGCTGGATATTCGCGAAACTCTCGACAAATTTCAGCCTGGCGTCTACGACCGGTCTCTCACCGAGTTGATCGCCGCCACGTCGTCGCGGCGCGAATCGTCTGAGATGAGTTCGGCCAGTCGGCGTAGGCTGCGAAAACTCGCCGAGGAATACCAGCGCCCCGGCGTGCGGGTGACCGACATGAACGAGAGCCTGCGGCGCATCCAGGGCCAGCGCACGCTCTGGCAGCGCTACGCGGCCGCCGGCGTTACTCCGGAGGTGCCGGTGGGCATCAACGACGTGCACGTTGCCTTTCAGCGAGTGTGGGAAGACCTCGGTCTGCTCGACATTCCGCTCGGCACCAGCGGCACGCCCCGAGTCCTTGCCGGGCGTCAGCTGAATGAGCTCGTATCGATGATCTCGGGCCTCGCCGCTGAGAGCGAGGTGCTCGCGAACCTGCACGAGCGCACAGCGTTGCTGGCGACGTTGCGCGAGCACAACCTCGACCCGCTGATGACCGACCTGTCCCAGCGCCACGTGTCGGAAGAGAACGTCGCCGTCGAGCTCGAGCTGGCCTGGTGGCAGTCCGTGCTCGAGATCATGCTCGCGAGCGACCGGGCACTGCTGGGCGCCAACACCCAGGTACTGGACCGCCTCGAGGCTGATTTCAAACTCGTCGACGAAGCGCACGCATCCGCTACCGGCAAGCTGCTGGCCTGGCTGCTCGCCGAAACCTGGAAGATCGGCGTCGTCGACTTTCCCGAGGAAGCGGACCAGCTGCGACGCCTGCTGCGCGCCGACCGTGCCACCCCAGCTCGGCTCAATGAGGTCGCACCGCACCTCGGTCGAGTGCTCGCCCCGGTCTGGCTGGCCTCACCCTACGAAATCGCCGGAATCAGCGACCAGATCACGTTCGATACCGTGTTGCTGGTCGACGCCGGAGCCACGACCCTGGCCGAGAACGTCGGTGCGATTCGCCGCGGCCGACAGATCGTGGCGTTCGGCGATCCAGTCACCCAGACGCCGTCAGCCTTCGAAACCGGCATTGCCGGCTCGGGGGAGACCGCCGCGCCCGACGCATCGGTGGATGCCCTGCACGCCGACTCTGCCCTGGCCCGCCTCGGCGAGCTGTTGCCAACCCTCACCCTCACCCGCAGCTACCGGGCTGGCGGTGAGGACCTCGCCGAGCTCGTCAACCACCGCTTCTACGGCGGACGCATCGACTCCCTGCCCTGGGCCGGAAGTTATCTCGGCCACGGAAGCCTCACCATCAACTATGTGGCGGGCGGCCGCGGCATGCCCGACGCCGACAGCGGCGCCATCGAGAGCGTCGACGCGGAGGTCGTGAAGGTCGTCGACCTCGTGCTCGACCACGCCTCAAAGCGTCCGCGCGAATCGCTCATGGTGATCACCGCGAGCACCCGGCATGCCGTGCGCGTGCAGCAGGCCGTGCTCGCGGCGTTTGCCAAGCGCACCGACCTCTCCGATTTCATTCTCAAAGACCGCAGTGAACCATTCACCGTACTCACCCTCGAGCAGGCCGTGGCACAGAGCCGCGACCGCGTCATCTTCTCGATCGGCTACGGCCGCACCCCGCACGGTCGCCTGCTGTCGAACTTCGGTTCCCTCGGTGAACCCGGTGGAGAACGCCTGCTCGCGATCGGCATGACCCGTGCACGTCGCGCACTGGACATCGTCTCCTGCTTTCGCCCCGCCGACATCGACGAAGACCGGCAGCGTCACGGTATCCTCGCCCTGTCTCAGGTTCTCAGCGAGACCGAAGCCCGTCGTGACGAGGTGCAGGTTCCCGACGCGAGCGAAGCCATGCTGGTCGATCTCGGCAAGCGCCTCGAAAAGCTCGGTCTCAGTGTGCGCCTCGGCCACCGCGGCAAGCTCGCCCTGGCCGCTTCTTACGGAACCCGCGCGATCGTGGTCGAAACGGATGCCGTCGTCAATCGTGCAAGCCTGCGCGAGTCGTTGCGGCTGCGCCCCGAGGTGCTGCGCCGGCTCGGCTGGCACTACCTGCGCGTGCACAGCTTCGAGCTGTTCAGCAACCCCGACGCCGTTGCGGCACGCGTGGCCGCAATCGCCGGTGTTCCGCTGGCGGATGCCCGGCCCTTTTCGACCGGCGACGCCCCCACCATCACCCCGAAACGTCCGGGCGCGTGAGTGGTTCGGAGGCTAAGCCGCCCCTCGGATCGGCCCGCCAGCCAATCGTGAAGGCTGGCGGCTCGGCCCGGCGCGCGAAGCTGCTGCCAGCACCGGATACCGACCCAAATCCGCACCCGCCGGTGCTCCGCGAAGAAGGGGGCGTGGCGCACACCGGAAGCGCGCCCAGCGCGAACGAGGCGCAGTTGCGGCAGGATCGCCCACCGCACTGGTAGCTGCTAGTGCTTGGGACCGTGGTCGGCTGCAGCGTTCTTGGCCAGCAGGTCCCGGATCTCCGTGAGCAGATCGAGTTCGGTCGTGGGATCGGCCACGACGGCGGAGGGCACGCCGGCAGCGCGACGACGGTCTTGAGCCTCCTTGAGTTTGTTCAGCGGCAGCACGATCACGAAGTAGACGACCGCGGCGATCAGCAGAAAGTTGATGAGCGCGCCGATGACGGCACCGAACAGGATCTTGTCGCCACCGGGAAGGGTCACGGGGAGGGCCTGAGCGAGCGAGTCGGCCTTGAAGATCGAGGCGATGAGCGGGTTGAAGATATTGACGACGATGGCGGTGACGAGCGCGGTGAACGCCGTGCCGATGACGACGGCGACCGCGAGGTCGATGACGTTGCCACGCATGATGAATTCTTTGAAACCGTTGATCACGGGGTGCTCCAAACGGATGACTCGGGTGACCGTCTTTGCCAGCGCCATCTACCTAAGACGCCTTCGCGGTCGGAACTGAGGATGACGACGACGGCGACGCGCTGTCTTTCTTCGCCGGCGTGCTGTCGGACTTCTTTTCGGATTTGCTCTCAGCAGGCTTGCTCGACGTCGAATCGGTCTTGTCGGCAGACTTTTCGGTCGGCTTGCGGTCGAGATTCGGGTTGGACTGCTTCGAATCCGACTTGGAGTCGTTGCTGTAGAAACCGGAGCCGCTGAAGGTCACGCCGATCGAAGAGAACACCTTGCGCAGCTTTCCCTGGCAGGTCGGGCACACCGTGAGCGAGTGGTCGGTGAAGGCCTGCTGAATATCGAAAGCGGTGTCGCACGCGGTGCAACGGTAAGAGTAGGTAGGCACTGCATCTCCAGCTGGTTGGGCCAGCAGGCAAACGCCTGCCAAGACTAAGGGTATGCGCGCATGGGCTCCCGCAGGTTCAGAACCGGGGTCACGGGCGGTAAAACGATTAGAAAGCGATGATTCGGGTCGGCGTTATGAGGCCGTTCACAGGCTGGTCGTGCACCTCGCGGGGAACTTCGTCGAGGTATTCGCTGTCGAAGACCATGGCGTACACCGGCGGGCATTTCTCCATGGAGCCGAGGGTCTTGTCGAAGTAGCCGCGGCCCCAGCCCATGCGCAATCCCGATTCGTCCACGGCTGCCGCTGGAACAATGATGAGGTCGACGTCATTGATGGCGATTGGCCCGAGCAGGGTTCCCACGGCCTCCGGTACGCCGGAAATTCCGCTGAATTCCTCGTCGCCGTCGCCGACGGTCCAATCGAGCAGGCCGTCTTCACGCGAAATCGGAAACAGAATACGGATGCCCTCTGCCGTAGCCCAGTTGAGAAAAGGTCGGGTATCGGGTTCGTTGTGGGCTGACAGGTAGCAGGAGATCGACCGCGCGGACAGGTCGAGAACGAGACTTTGCAGATTTTCCGTGAAACCGGCCGTGGCGAAGTCGCGCTCCGAGGATGTCAGGTTCTGACGGCGTTCGCGTAATTCCGCTCTGAGCGCACGCTTTCGATGAGCTATGTCGGAGTACATATAAGGCATCCTACTTGCCACTAACCTAGTGCCCATGGGTACCCCGATAACTAAAGCCGTCATTCCCGCAGCTGGACTGGGAACACGTTTCCTGCCAGCGACCAAGGCCATGCCGAAAGAGATGCTGCCCGTCGTGGACAAACCGGCTATTCAATACGTCGTCGAAGAAGCTGTTGCGGCTGGGCTCAGCGACGTGCTGATGGTTACCGGGCGCAACAAGAACGCCCTGGAGAACCATTTCGATCGCATGACCGAGCTGGAAGCACTGCTGGAACGCAAAGGGGACCAGACCAGACTGGCCAAGGTGCGTGAATCCAACGAGCTCGCCGACATCCACTATGTGCGGCAGGGCGACCCGCGCGGACTCGGCCACGCCGTGTTGCGCTCGCGCATGCACGTGGGAAACGAGCCGTTCGCGGTGCTGCTCGGTGACGACATCATCGACTCCCGCGACCCGCTGCTGACCCGCATGCTCGCAGAACAGGTCAAGCGTGGCGCCAGCATCGTTGCCCTGCTCGAGGTCGACCCCGCGCAGATTCATATGTACGGAGCAGCTGCGGTCGAAGCGACCGATGATCCCGACGTCGTGCGCATCACCGGCCTCGTCGAGAAACCCAGCCGCGAAGACGCCCCCTCCAACCTCGCCATCATCGGCCGTTACGTGTTGCGCCCCGAAGTTTTCGATATTCTAGAACACACGGCGCCCGGCAAGGGCAACGAGATTCAGCTCACCGACGCCCTGCAGGAGATGGCCGTCAACCCGGAGTCCACCGGCGGCGTGTACGGCCTCATCTTTCGTGGGCGTCGTTACGACACCGGCGACCGGCTCGACTACATCAAGGCCATCGTGCAGCTCGCCGTCGATCGTGAAGATCTCGGTGCCGACCTCAAGCCCTGGCTGCGTGAATTCGTCGCCACACTCGACTAACGATCTTTCCCGCTCCACCCAGCTTCCAACCCACGACAGACAGGCAAACCGTGCCGATCGCAATCCCGACCCTCCGCGAGGGGGCAGTCACTCTGCGTCCCATCCGATTGCGCGATTCGCGCGCTCTCGAGGGCGAACTGCTGGCGAACCGCTCGTGGTTGCGCAAGTGGGAGGCCACCAACCCCTACGCGCCGATGTCTTTCGATACGCGCGCGAGCATCCGCAGCCTGTTGACGCATTCGCGGTCGGGCAACGGCCTGCCGTTCATCGTGGAACAAAACGGTGAACTGGCCGGTCAGCTCAACGTGTCGTCGATCACCTGGGGATCGCTGTCGTCGGCCACGATCGGCTACTGGGTGAGTGAAAAGTTTGCCGGCCAGTCGGTCACCCCCACGGCCGTGGCGCTCGCGACCGACTACTGCTTCTACGAGCTCGGCCTACACCGAATAGAAATTTGTATCCGTCCCGAGAACAAAGCCAGCCTGCGCGTCGTCGAAAAGCTGGGCTTTCGGTATGAGGGCCTGCGCCGACGGTATATCCACATCAACGGTGATTGGCGCGACCATTTCTGCTTCGGCCTGATCGCCGAGGAACTCAGCCAGGGCGTCATGCGCCGCTGGCAGGATGGCCTGGTACCAGAGGCTGCCGCGAGCGTTACCGCGGCAGATTTGGAGTCGGCCGCGCATCCGGTGCGTGTCATCACCCGATGACGGTTACGAACCACCCTGTTCGGGGGCAGAATCAGTATATTAACTTAGGTGACACACCGAGAGTAATCCTCGTCGGATGTGCCCGCGCCTCTTACCGTTGTCAACATGAGTAGTGAGGCATTGGGTGGCGGGGTCATGGTGGCGGTTGCCGCTGTGCTCTGGGTTGCCTACTTGATGCCCACCTGGTCGCGCCGCAAGCAGTTTCAGGCAACCGAACGAAATGCGGTGCGATTGCAACAGACACTGCGCATTCTGGCCGAAACCGCCGAAGTTCCGCAGCAAGTGCGACTTGAAGCGAACGCCCGCACCGTCGCCGAGCAGCAACGGGTTCTGGCGAGGGCCGAGCAATCGGAGCGGGCAGAAGCGCAGGCGAAGGCGGATGCCGCCAGCGACGTTCGCGGCGCCGCCGCGGCTGTGGCCGACGCGGCCGCGCCGCGCCTCCCGGAGTCGCCGGTGAAGAAACTTCGGCGTCTCCGTCGCTTTCGTCGCGTGGTCTCGCTCATTCTGCTGACCGGTTTCGTGCTGGCGGTGTCGGGGATCGTTCCCGCTCTGGCCGGTTCGTTCTCCGCGCTGGTTGGCGGCGGAGTCGTCATGATCGCCGCGTTCGGCATTCTCGAAAGACTGGCCACGGTCGCCCGCTCGGCGCGCATCGTTCGCGTCGAAGCCCCGGTGGAGCTGTCCGTGCCGATCCGGCAAACCTTCGAGCCCGTGCAACTGGAAGAGTCTCCGGTCGCCGCTGCCACGTGGACGCCGCAACCCGTGCCGCGAGCGCTGCACCTCTCGCGCGGCTCCATCGCGCAGACGGCGATGGCATCCGTTGAAGCGGCCAACCAGCTACGCCGGGCAGCCGCTGAAGCGGAGGTTGCCCGTCGTGCCGCCGCGCTCGCGGAGGAGGCCAACCGGGTGGTCACGCCGATCGCGCGGCCGGTCGTCTCGGCGACTGCTGCTGCGGTGCCCAACCGATTCGCGTCGATGGGTATTGTCGGCGAGACAATCCCAGGCATGACCGACCTCGACGCCGTGCTGCGTCGCCGTCGCGCGGTCTAATCGCCGCCTCGCGCTCGAAGCGGCAAAACTGTCAGTCAGCCCGTGATATTCTTCAAAGGCAGTTTGGGGCTATGGCGCAGTTGGTAGCGCGTCTCGTTCGCAATGAGAAGGTCAGGAGTTCGAATCTCCTTAGCTCCACCACACTGTTGCAAAAGTCCCGGCCTCGGCCGGGACTTTTCTCATTCCCCGCCCAGGCCGCTAGGCGATGGGTGGGCGTTGCAGGGTCTGGGTGATGCGGCTGGCCTCGTCGAGGAGCAGCTGGCCGAGGATTCTCTGCCGCTCGGGCTTGAACCGTGGCTCGATGCCGGTGAGGGAGAGCGCCCAGCCGGGGCGGCCGCTGCGGTCGAAGATCGCGGCGCCCATGCCCCAGCTGCCCTCCAGAATGAGTCCGGGATTCACCGCGTAGCCGGTTTCCCGGGTTCGTTCGAGATTGGCGCGGATGCTGGCGGGGGAATGCTGATCGCCCCAGCGAGCCGTGAAATCCGCGGTGTCGTCGAGGAGGGCATCCACTTCAGTTGCGGGTAGGTAGGCCAGAATGGCCAGTCCGGCGGATGCGATCCCCAGCGGAAAACGCACCCCCTCGTGCAGCACGAAGGAGCGGATGGGAAAGCTGCCCTCTTCACGGAGCAGACACACGGTTTCGGCGCCGCGCCGGATCGAGAGGAACGCGCTCTCCCCGGTCTCTTCGGCCAGGCGCACGAGGCTCGGCCGGGCAAGCTCTTCGATCGGGTAGCGGGCGGCAGCAACGGTTCCCATGACGAAGACTTCGGGGCCGTAGTGCCAGGTGTGCCGCACGGCATCGTGGTCGAGCAGGCCCTCGGCGGCGAGCGACGTGAGCAGCCGGTGGACGGTAGGCCGGGTCAGGCCGGAGTCGCGCACGATCTCGGCCAGGGGAGTGCCGGAGGGATTTTGACCGACCAGGCGCAGCAGCAGGGCTATGCGGGTGACGACCTGAGCGCCCTGCACGGGTTGTGCCAGCGGTAATGGTGGGCCGCCGCGTGCCGTTTGCGCCTCATGTGTGGGTGGCTGAGCGACCATATCGATGCCTCTGTCCATAATGTGGATGATTCGCAGCCTACTGTTCACGGGGTGGAGCCGCAAGATGATAATGATTGACAGGGTCTATCGGCTCTGAATACCATGACGTAAAGAGGTGCCGTCCACGGCGTGGACAGCACGCTCGACAGCGCTCAAGGAGGAGACAGTATGTCCAAGGTTCAGGCCAGCGCGAGCACGGCGCTGCACGACGTTCTGCGCGATGGGATGGTTCTCGCGGTCGGCGGTTTCGGGCTCAGCGGAATCCCAGCCGATCTCATCGACGCGGTGCGGGCATCCGGTGTGAAAGATCTCACGGTCGTGTCGAACAATATGGGCGTCGACGGCAAGGGCCTGGGCGTGTTGCTCGAGGCCGGGCAGGTACGCAAGGTCATCGCCTCGTATGTGGGAGAGAACAAGCTGTTCGCCGAACAGTTTTTGGCCGGCGTGCTCGAGGTTGAATTCAGCCCCCAGGGCACCCTCGCCGAGCGGTTGCGGGCCGGGGGCGCTGGTATCCCCGCGTTTTATACCAAGACGGGCGTCGGCACGCTGATCGCCGAGGGCAAGCCGCTCGCTGACTTCGATGGTGAAACCTACCTTCAGGAACGCGGCATCGTTGCCGACGTGGCGCTGGTCAAGGCCTGGCGCGCCGACACTCTCGGCAATCTCGAGTACCGGTTCACCGCCCGCAACTTCAACCCGGTAGTCGCCACCGCCGGTATCATGACCATCGCTGAGGCCGAGGTGATCGTGGAGCCCGGCGGCATCGATCCGAACCACGTCATCACCCCCGGTGTCTACGTGCAGCGCCTCATCCAGGCCTCAGCCCGGGTCAAAGACATCGAACAGCGCACCGTGCGCAGCCGCCCCGTGCTGGCCAGCTTGTAGTTGAGGAGAAAACCATGGCTTGGACCAGAGATGAAATGGCCGCGATCGCGGCGCAGGAACTCAGTGACGGCGACTACGTGAACCTCGGTATCGGTATCCCGACGCTCGTGGCCAACAATCTGCCTGAGGGCATTCACGTGACGCTGCAGAGCGAGAACGGGCTGCTCGGCATGGGACCGTTCCCGTGGGAGGGCGAGGAAGACGCCGACCTCATCAACGCCGGCAAACAGACCGTCACGATGCTGCCGGGGGCGGCGATCTTCGACTCTGCGACCTCGTTCGGCATGATCCGTGGCGGTCATGTGAAGGTCGCCATCCTCGGCGCCATGCAGGTGTCGGGGCTTGGCGACCTCGCCAACTGGACCATTCCCGGTAAAATGGTTAAGGGAATGGGCGGCGCGATGGACCTCGTGGCGGGCAGTCCCCGCGTAGTGGTGCTGACCGAACATGTCGCGAAAGATGGGACGCCGAAAATCGTCACCGAGTGCACCCTGCCACTGACTGGCGTGCGTGTTGTCGATCGCATCATCAGCGACACGGCCGTCTTCGACGTGACGCCGACCGGCCTGGTCTTGCGCCAACGCGCCCCCGGCGTGAGCCTGCAGGACATCGAAGACACCACCGAAGCCGCGTTCACGGTTGGGGAAACTGCTCGGGTCTAGTCGTCAGATCAATCACTGAAAGCCCCGTCCAAGTCTCGGACGGGGCTTTCAGTGATTCAGGATTTTGTCGGCGGGGTATCCGCGTCGTCGACGCGCTCAGCCTCCGGTACGGCGGTTGCGTCGTCGAGCTCGCGCGACCCGTCGGGGTTCAGACGGATTATGCGCGGCCGGGCCGCTCGCATCTGTTCCTCAGTCCAGTCAGCGGCATCGGAATCGAGGCGCCGCCGGGCAACCGGGTTCGCGTCGCTCGGGTCACGCGGATGCGGCGACATAGGTGTTCTCGATGACCGACCCCCAGTAGGGCCCGAACATGGTGTCCGCGATGTTGTTGTAGCCGAAGCTGTTGACCGAGTTCTGCAGGCCAGTGGAACCGCTGCCAATCATCCACGGGCCGCCCGACGATCCGCCAGTCATGTTGCAAGGGATGCCCTGCGACTGGCTCTGGCCGTAGGGGTCAGGGGTGGCAGTGCCATAGCAGGACTGCAGGGTCTCACCGTCGAACGGCGCGGCTGCTGGGTAACCGTAGGCGGTGTACGTGAGACCACGGCTCTGGTTGAATGTGACGCCCGACGCGCCGACGGTGTCGCTCAACGACATGCCGGTGGGTGAGGACACGATGGCGAAGCCGGTGTCATAGCTGATGTCACCGCTGTTGCTCCACTGGGTGGGAGCGTACAGCTCGGTGGCATTCCACTGGCCGAACGGTGCCGTGCCGTTTTCATAGGCCGGCACGAAGGTGAGCCGTGACGCGAAAGCGCCGGGGCCTTCGTTGACGCAGTGCCCCGCGGTGACGACCGTGTTCTCATTTACAGCCGAGACGGAGTTGCCGGAACAGACGTAGTCGGTGCCGCCGAGGGTGAAGAAGACTTTACCGATGTGGGAGATGGGGGAGATTCGAGAGGCCGTCGGCGACTGCTCGGGGTCGGCCTTCTGCGGGGCTATCAGAGAGGTCGCGCCGGCAGCGACGGCGCCGATTGCCCCGGCCACAATGTTGTCCTGCACCAGGACCTCCCCCGGTATGGCGCCCTGCATGCGTTCCGGTGTCCAGTAGTCACCGCCCTGCTGCGTTTGTGGGACGACCCAGCGGTCGACATCCGCCGAGGAAGACGTAATAACGGCCCCCGGCACACTGGCGGCGGAGGCTGCGCCGGTCGACAAGAACCCGCCAGCACCGACTAACGTGCCGATCAGAAGCGCCGAGAGGGCGCCGGTCTTAACTTTGCTACGCATCATGGGCTTCACTCCAGTTATCGATCACATCCAGCGAACTGATTTACCACCAGTATCAATACGATATTTGGCAGTGATCGCGTTGTCTACCCTTTATGGGTGCGGCCTCCCCGGGGTGCATTTTTCGTTCGAATGGTCGACCGACGGCGGTACCCGCCATACTGAGTGAATGTCGGACCGGATCGGTGTGCGCGCGCGGCGACGAAGCCCCGCGTTGTCGGTGCGCGTGCGCATTCTGGCCGCGATTCTGCTCGTGACCGCGGCCGGACTGGCGATCGCCGGAACGACCGCCTACGTGGTGCAGCGCGAACGCACATTGATCGAGATCGACGCGGTGCTCACCGACACCGTTGACGACGCGCGTATCGTCGCCGCAGATTCGGCAGCCGTCGATGTGCGCGGCGCGCTGCGTGCCGTCATTGCCGGAGTGCGTCCGGCTACCAACGAAAGCACCCTCGCCGTCATCGACGGAGTGGCGGCGCTGGAACCGCGTGCCGTCGACTTTCGGCTGGCCGACGACGTGCTCGTTGCGCGCAGCGTGGCTGAAACGGCCACGGGCGAGGTCGTGCTCGGGACCGTCACGGCGTCTGGCCGGCTGCTGCGTTACGTCTTCGTGCCGGTCTCCGTCGATGGCGATCCGGCGCGGGGTACGTTCATTGCAGCTTTTGATGTCAACGCCGAACTGCGGCCGGTGTCCGATGCGTCCCGCACCTATCTTTTCGTGGGCCTCGCGACCCTGATGGTCGTCGGGCTGGTCGGCTGGGTCGTTGCCGGGCGCCTGCTGCGCCCGATCCGTGGCCTGCGCGAAGCCACCGCGCGCATCACCGCGTCGGATGTGAGCGAACGTATCCCCGTCGTTGGCCACGACGACGTGTCGGCGTTGACCTCGACCGTGAATGAGATGCTCGACCGCCTGCAGGGAGCGCTCACCGGGCAGCGCCAGCTGCTTGATGATGTCGGTCACGAGTTGAAGACGCCGATCACCATCGTGCGCGGGCATCTCGAGCTGATGAATTCCAGTAGCGCGGCCGATGTCGCGGCCACCCGCGACCTCGCGATCGACGAACTCGACCGCATGGGCGGCCTCGTACGCGATATCTCGGCTCTGGCACAGGTCGAACGGTCGGCACTCGCCCAACGCTACCCCGCCGACATTGCCGCGCTGGTCGAACGGGTGCGCCAGAACGCGGGCGCGCTCTCGGCGCACAGCTGGGTCACCACGGAGACAGCCGACGTGGTCGTGGCCGTCGACGCCGACAAGTTGACGCAGGCGCTGCTGCAACTAGCCGCCAACGCGGTCACCCACGGCGCGCCGACCGGAGCGATCGAGCTCGGCAGCGCCCTCACACTGGATGCCGCCGGCCAGCCGCGCCTGCAGCTCTGGGTGAGCGATCACGGCCCGGGCGTCAGCGACGAACTGCTGCCGCGCATCTTCGACCGGTTTCAGCGCGGTACTCGCGGACGTGGGCCGGCCGGCTCCGGCCTCGGCCTGGCCATCGTCGCGGCCATCGCCGAGGCGCACGGCGGGACCGTTCTCATCTCCCCGACTCCCGGCGGCGGCGCTACCTTCACCATCGACCTCCCCGCCGACTCGGCACCTGCGACACCCGACCTGAAGGACATCCGCTTGTGAGCCGCATTCTGATCGCCGAAGACGAAGACCGCATCGCCAGTTTTATCGAGAAGGGACTCGTCGCTGCCGGGTTCTCCACCGTGGTGGTGCGCACCGGAACGGACGCCCTCGACTACGCCATCACCGGCGGGTTCGACCTGCTGATTCTGGACATCGGGCTGCCTGGACTCGACGGCTACGAGGTGCTACGACAGCTGCGGGCCGACGGGTCGGAGCTGCCGGTGGTCGTGCTGACCGCTCGCGACTCGGCCGAAGACACCCTTGCGAGCCTCGAGGGCGGCGCCAACGACTACATGTCGAAACCGTTTCGGTTTGACGAACTGCTGGCGCGGGTGCGCCTGCGCATGGCGGAAGCCCCGCGCGAGACGAGCACCGTACTCAGCGTCGCCGGGCTGCAACTCGACCTGCGTACCCGACGGGCGACCCTGGGAAACCGGCAGGTTGATCTCTCGGCCCGGGAGTTCGCGCTCGCCGAAGAATTTCTGCGCCACGCCGATCAGGTGCTGAGCCGGGAACAGCTGCTCAGCCGGGTCTGGGGCTACGATTTCGACCCCGGATCGAACATCGTCGACGTTTATGTGGGGTATCTGCGCGCCAAGTTCGGTGCGGAACGCATTGAGACGGTACGCGGAATGGGCTACCGACTCACCTGAGTCGACAGCCCATTTCGCGGCTGAGCGAGTTACTCGTGATCGCTGCCGTGGCCCGAGTCGTCGCCGCTGTCCTCATGGCCCGAGTCGTCACTTCCGGAATTGCGGTTGCCGTTGTAGTCATCGTGCCCGGAATCACTACCGCCGCCTGAGTTGCTGGAGTCGTCGACCGTGACCGCGTTGCCGGAGCCGGAGTTGCTGTCGACTCGGCCGTCACTGTCGTCCGGGGCGTCGTTCACGTCGTCGGCGCCATGGCCGGAGCCGAGGCGTGCGTCACTGTCGTCCGGGGCGTCGTTCATGTCGTCGGCGCCATGGCCGGAGCCAAGGCGGCCGTCACTGTCGTCGGGGGCGTCGTTCACATCGTTACTGATCGCATCATCGAACTGATCGTCGATACCGTTGCCGCCGCCGACGCGCCCGTCACTGTCGTCGGGGGCATCGGGTGTACCGGTAGCGGCGGGGCTGCTGCTCGACGTGCTGGTGGGCGCTACGACGTTCGGGGCGGTGTTCGCCTGGGCGGCGATCACGCCGACCGACATCAACCCGGCGAGGCCGAGGGTTGCGAAGGCGATGGTGTGCTTCTTCTTCATCTGAAACATGGGGTGGCCTTTCGTCTGCGCCGGGTAAGCGGCGGATTGATTTCGTGGTGTCGATCTCCACAGGATCAATCAACCGCACGCCGATAAGACCGGCACGAGAAGTGCATGAGAGCGCTCTCATGCACAGGGATCAGCCGCTTTTGCGGCCCGAACCGGAGCTTCCGCCGGAATCGTCAACGCCGATATCGTCATCATGATCGGGGTTGTCACCGCCATGATCGTCCACGACGACGGGATCCTGAGCGGGAACGACTTCAGGGGCGGCGCTGGGGACGGTCGGTTCGGTGCCCGTCGAGTCGGTACCGGTCGGGTCGGTACCGGTCGAGTCGGTACCCGTTGGGTCGGTGCCGGTGGAATCGGTGCCGGTGGGGTCGGCGCTCGTCGGTTCGGTGCTCGTCGGTTCGGCGCTCGGCGTTGAATCCGGTGTCGCCGCCCCAGTGGATGCCCCGCTCGGCTGCACAGACACGGCCGGAATGCCGATGGATCGCCCCGGCTGTTCGGCGATGGCGAGCGAATCGGCCAGAACCGAAGCCAGGGCCACGAGCAGAACCGCCCCCACCCCCGCGCCGGCGATCCAGCGCAGCGGTCGAGTCCAGGTATTACGCGCGTTCATGAGGCCTCCCATCGACAATCCATCCTTCAGTGTGGCGGCTACAGCTAAGCCCAAACCAAGGCAATCGTGAGAATTCTCTTAGATTTGACGCGATCGAGCCAGCGGGGGCAGACGAAGTTACGGCCCAAGCTTGTAGGATTGTTGAACAATTCGGTAGGCTCTGCAAAACGCTGATCGGGCATCCGCTTCGACATGGCGAGCAATACCCCCGGTGATCAAGGGTTTGTTTGGCGTACCCGGGCACGCGGGCGCTACTGGGAGAAATATGCTCGTACTGATTGGTGTGTTCCTGATCATCGTGGGCGTATTGCTGTTCTCGGTACTGATGGGCAATGCCTTCGCAGCATTCCCGATCATGACCGGCGCGATCGGCTGGCCCGTAGGCGTGCAGATCTTCAACGGCAACCCGGCCGCCGTCTACGCCATCGGCATGCTGCCCGGCGTCACCGTTGCCCTGATGTACTTTCTCGCTTTCTCAACCGCACAACGAAGTGGAGCACCATGCCCGCACCAACCGTTCTCGACGCACCCGCGCTACTGGGTGGGCTGGCCCCGACGTACGCCGACATCGTTCTCGACAATCTGGCCAGGCTGTATCCGCACTCGGCCCACCACACGACGCATTCAGCGGATGACCGACCAACGCCCGAGCAGATTCACCCGGCCTTCTACACCTCGTTCGACTGGCATTCCTGCGTGCACATGCACGCCCTGGGCGTGATGCTGCTCGAGCACGGCCTGGACAGCGAGCGGGACGCCGCCCTCCGTCAGGCGATCGGCGCCAACCTCACGGTCGAGAAGCTGCGCGTCGAGAGCGCGTATCTGCTCGCCAACCCCAGCTGGGAACGACCCTACGGCTGGGCTTGGCTGGTCCGGCTCGCGGCCACCTGCGCGGCGTCGACCAACGCCGAGATTCGTGGGTGGGCATCCGCTCTCGATCCGATCGTCGACATCGTGGCCGAACTGTTCATGGCTTGGGTGGAAAAAGCCGAATGGCCGGTGCGTCACGGTCTGCACACCAACTCGGCGTTCGGGCTCGGCCTGATGCTCGACGCTTTTCGAACCCTCGACCGCGCCGACGCTGCTCTGGCCTGCGAAACCGCGGCCCTCACCTGGTTCCACGCGGATGCCGACTGGCCCGGTGACTGGGAAATGAGCGGCCAGGACTTTCTCTCCGCCGGGCTGAGCGAGGCCGACCTGCTGCGCCGAGTACTTGCGCCCGAGCAATTCGCCGTCTGGTTCGCATCGTTCCTGCCCCGCCTGACGGCCGATTCGCGCATCGTGCGCCCGTTTGGGGTCACCGACGAGACCGACGGATATCTCGTGCACCTGCACGGACTGAACCTCTCCCGCGCCGGACAGGTGACGCGCATCCTCGCGGCGCTGGGCCAGACGCCGGAGTCGGCACCGGCAGTGGCGGCCCTGGACGCCGCCAGGGACCCCCTGCTTCGGGCCGGACTCGCAGCAGTCGTGGCGCCGGAGTTCATGTCCTCGCACTGGCTGGCAACCTTCGCCTGGGATGCGCTGTTATCGGCATCCGCTCTGACACACCCGACTGATACGGCAGCATAGAACCTATGGCAACCATCGATTTGAACAGCGACGTCGGAGAGTCCTTCGGCAACTGGACCTTCGGCGACGACGCCGCCATCATCGCCTCGGTCACGAGCGTGAACGTGGCCGGCGGGTTCCACGCCGGCGATCCAACGACTATTCGCGCGACCTGCGCCGCGGCCGCCGCTGCCGGCGTCACGGTGGGCGCACACCCCGGTTACCGCGATCTGGCCGGCTTCGGCCGCCGTTTCATCGAGATGGATGCAGCCGAACTCAGCAACGATGTGATCTACCAGATCGGCGCTGTGCAGGCCCTCGCGCGCGCCGCCGGTACCGCGGTGCGTTACGTGAAACCGCACGGCGCCCTCTACAACACCATCGCTCACCACCCGGTGCAGGCGCAGGCCGTGGTCGACGCCGTACTCGCTGTCGACTCGACGCTGCCGCTGATGGTGCTGCCCAACAGCGAGATCGAACGCCTCGCCCAAGCCGCCGGCCTGCGCACCGTGTCCGAGGCCTTCGCCGACCGCGCCTACAACCCCGATGGCAGTCTCGTGTCGCGCACGCTGCCGGGAGCCGTGCTGCACGGGGTCGAGGCGGTGACCGCACAGGTCATCCGCCTCGCCCTCGACGGCACTGTGGTCGCCATCGACGGCTCGGTCATCGCCGTGCCGGCGACGAGCATCTGCCTGCACGGCGACACCCCTGACGCGGTGCTCCTCGCCGCGGCGGTGCGTTCCGCGCTGCTGGGTGCCGGCGTCTCCATCGCTAGTTTCGTGTAGCGGATGCCCACCCGTATTCGATCCATCCGCCCGGTCGGAGACCGAGCCGTGCTCGTGCAGCTCGGCAGCCTCAGCGAGGTGCTCGGCCTATACGAAGCACTGCGCGAGTATCCGCTGCCCGGTCAGGTGGACCTCGTCGCCGCCGCCGAAACCGTGCTGGTGACGGCCGACTCGGCGGCATCCGCTCGCGGCTTTGCGCAGCTGCTGAGCGCGATCGAACCGTACACGGCCGCCAGCGCGCACGAGGGCCTCGTGACCATCGAGGTCATCTACGACGGGGACGATCTCGACGAGGTCGGCGAACTCACCGGCCTCGGCCCAGACGGCGTGATCGCGGCGCACACCGGGCAGCTGTGGACCGCCGCGTTCGGCGGTTTCGCCCCCGGCTTCGCGTACCTCGTCGGCGACGACCGCCTGCGGGTCGCCCGACGCAGCACTCCGCGGGGGGCCGTGCCGGCCGGTTCGGTGGCGCTCGCCGACGCCTACTCGGCTATCTATCCGCGGGTCTCTCCCGGTGGCTGGCAGCTGATCGGCCGCACCGATGCTGCCCTGTGGAACCTCGACCGCGACCAGCCGGCCCTCATCCAACCCGGCAGTCGGGTACAGTTTCGCGCTGTGCGTGAGTTTGCGCGCGCCGCGCCGACGGCCATCGGGACCGACATCGTCGACCTCCCGGCCGACCTCGTCGTCGTACAACCCGGGCCGCAGACCACCGTGCAGGATCTCGGCCGCCCGGGCCTCGCCCACCTCGGCGTGGCCGGCGCCGGCGCCCTCGACCGCGGAGCGTTGCGCCGCGCCAACCGGCTGGTCGGTAACCTCGCCTCCGCCGCCGTACTCGAAAACGCCCTCGGCGGCCTCGTGCTCGACGCGCGCACCGAGCAGGTTCTCGCGGTAACGGGGGCATCGGTTCTCATCACGATCGACAGAACGGATGCCGCCCCCCGCGTCGTGCCCACCGACGCGCCGTTCGCGCTGCACGTCGGCGAACGGCTGACCGTCGACGCCCCCGTGTCGGGCGTGCGCAGCTATATCGCCGTGCGCGGCGGCTTCAACCTGCCGCTCGTGCTCGGCAGCCGCTCGAGTGACTCGATGTCGGGAATCGGGCCGGGGCCGCTTCTGGCCGGCACCGCACTGCGCGTGCTGCCGGCTCCGCCAACGAGCGTGGTCGGTGCCGCTGAACCCGCGGTCGACCCGCCGGCCGCAGTGACCGTGCTGCGCTACATTCCCGGCCCCCGCGCCGACTGGTTCAGCGCCGACACGCTGGCTGATTTCGACCGCACCGACTGGGCCGTCACCGCGCAGTCCAACCGCATCGGCCTGCGTCTCGACGGGCGAGCCCTCGAACGCGCGCGCGGCGGCGAACTGCCGAGCGAGGGCACTGTCTCCGGCGCCATCCAGCTGCCCGCCTCGGGCCTTCCGGTGTTGTTCCTCGCCGACCACCCGGTCACCGGCGGCTACCCGGTACTCGGCGTGGTGCTGCATACCGACCTGGACAAGGCGGCTCAACTCGGCACCGGCGCACGCATCCGCTTTCTCGCCATCACCCCTGAAACCCTGAACGAAAGCTGAACCGTGCACAAAGTACTCATCGCCAACCGCGGGGAAATCGCCGTGCGCATCATTCGTGGCTGCTCGGACGCCGGGCTCGACTCGGTGGCTGTCTACGCCGATGTCGACGCCGACGCTCTCCACGTTGGCCTGGCCACGGAGGCCTACGCGTTGGGCGGCAACAGCCCGGCTGACACCTATCTCAACGTGCCGAAACTGCTGGCCATCGCCCGCCGGGCCGGCGCTGACGCGGTGCACCCCGGCTATGGCTTTCTCTCCGAGAATGCCGACTTCGCTCAGGGCGTGCAGGACGCCGGCCTGACCTGGATCGGTCCGAGCCCGGAAAGCATCCGAATGCTCGGCAACAAGGTGTCGGCCCGCGAGATCGCCGTGCGTGTTGGCGCTCCGCTCGTGCCCGGCTCGAACGGTACCGTCGACAGCGCAGCCCAGATACGCGCCTTCGCCGAGGAACACGGGTTTCCGGTAGCCATCAAAGCGGCGTTCGGCGGCGGAGGCCGCGGCATGAAGGTGGTCTGGGAACTCGACGCCATCGAGGAATCGTTCGACTCGGCAGTGCGCGAGAGCGTTGCCGCCTTCGGCCGCGGCGAATGCTACGTCGAGCGCTTTCTGCACAAGCCCCGGCACGTCGAAGCCCAGATTCTGGCCGACGGGAACGGCAACGTGATCGTCGTCGGCACCCGCGACTGCTCCCTGCAACGCCGCAACCAGAAACTCGTCGAGGAGGCACCGGCCCCTTTTCTTACCGCAGACCAGCGTGATCTCATCTACACCTCGGCGAAGGCGATCTGCCGGGAGGCCGGCTATGTCGGCGCCGGCACCGTGGAGTACCTGTTGGCCGACGACGGCAGCCTCTCCTTTCTCGAGGTCAACACCCGCCTGCAGGTGGAGCATCCGATCACCGAGGAGACCTCCGGCGTCGACCTCGTGCTGGCCCAGCTGGCCATCGCGGCCGGAGACGGGCTGCCGGTGTCGGAGGATCCGGTGTCGCGTGGCCACTCGTTTGAATTTCGCATCAACGCCGAAGACCCTGGCCGCGGATTTCTGCCGTCGCCCGGGACCGTGACCACGTTCACCGTGCCGACCGGGCCGGGAATCCGGGTGGATACCGGCATCCGTTCCGGGGATGCCGTCGCCCCGCAATTCGATTCGCTGCTCGCCAAGCTCATCGTCACCGGCGCTGACCGACCGCAGGCCCTGCGACGTGCCCGCCGGGCGCTCGCCGAGTTTGAGATCGTGGGCCTCCCCACCGTGCTCGGGTTTCACCGGGCGGTCGTTGACCTTCCCTCGTTCACCGGGCCCGACCGGCTTGGCGTGTACACCAGCTGGATTGAAACAGAGTTCGCCGAGCAGCTCGCCGCTGACTCCTCACTCATCCCGGCCGACCCGCCGGTAAGTCGCCGAACCATCACGATCGAACTCGACGGGCGACGGGTGGCCCTGGGGCTGCCAGAGAACCTGTTCGGCGGCCTTGCGCAGGGCGGCGCTGCTGCCGTGGTGGCGTCGATCCCGAAAGCCGATCCGGCCGAACTGCGCTCCACCATGAGCGGCACCGTCGTAAAGTGGCTCGTCGAGGCCGGCGCAACAGTGGTCGAAGGCGAGGCGCTGCTCGTGCTGGAGGCCATGAAGATGGAATCGACCGTCGTCGCGCACCGCTCCGGAACGCTTGTCGGACTCCTCGTGGCGGAAGGCGACGCCGTGCCCGTGCACGCCATCGTCGCGGGGATCGAAGCCTGACCGGCACCGGAGAATGGATACGCTGTGCCTATGACCCTCGACGAGATCCTGCCCGACCTGCGTCGCCAGAGCGTCGACGCGCGCCACACCGAAACCGGCCTGTGGGCGGCGTCGATGCTGCGTGAGCGCATCTCGGCCGGTCAGCTCGCACCCGGTGCCAAGCTGTCGGAGGAGCCGCTCTGCGAGGTGCTCGGCGTCTCCCGCAACACCCTGCGCGAGGCGTTCGCCACCCTCGCCCGCGAGCACGTCGTCACCCGCATCCCCAATCGTGGTGTCTTCGTCACCCGTCCGACCGCCGACGACATCCGGGAGATCTACCGGGTGCGACGCTTTCTGGAATCGGCGGCCCTCACCTGGTCGACCAACCCGACAACGGATGCCCTCCATGCCGCGATCGCGCGCGCTCGGGCCGCCCGCGATAACGGTTCCGTACCGGGCATGGCGAGCGCCAATCAGGACTTTCATGCGGGCGTCGTCGCGCTGACTCGAAGTGACCGCCTTAATGCGCAGATGATGCAGGTGCTCGCCGAGATGCGGCTGGTGTTCCACTCGATGGTGGCCAATCCGCTCTTTCACGCGCCCTACATCGATGACAACGCCGTCATTCTCGACAGATTCGAGGCCGGGGACCGCCCGGCGGCGGCCGCGCTCATGGTCGACTACCTGCGCCGCGCAGAGGAGCAGCTGCTCGAGGCGCATTCCCGCGCGTAGCGGCGCGCTACGGCACCAGATAATCGGCGTCGCGGGCGTCCGTGATGAGCATGTGGCCGGGGGCGTGGCCGATCGCCAGCGGCGGTCGGGACTCCATCACGGCCGCTTGCGGTGTGACTCCGCAGGCCCAGAACACGGGCACGAAGCCGTCGGCCACCGTCACCGCGTCTCCAAAATCGGGGCTGGTGAGGTCACGGATGCCGAGCTCGGCTGGATCCCCCATGTGGACGGGGGCGCCGTGGACGGCGGGGTAGCGCGCGGTGATGCGCGCGGCATCCGCTACCCGGTCAGCATGGATCGGCCGCATCGACACGACGAGGGGGCCCGCCATGTTGCCCGCGGATGCACAGCGCCGGTTCGTGCGGTACATGGGCACGTTTCGGCCCTGCTCGATGTGCGCGATCGGAATGTGCGCGCGCTGCAGCGCCGCCTCGAAGGTGAAGCTGCAGCCGACGATGAACGTCACCAGGTCGTCGCGCCACCAGGCCGAGAGGTCGGTCGGCTCGTCGACGAGTTCACCGTTTTGGTAAACCGTGTAGCGGCCGACGTCGGTGCGAATGTCGCCGCCGACCAGCAGCGGGCCGGTCGTCTGCCCGGCTTCGAGCACGCCGAGAATCGGGCACGGCTTAGGATTGCGTTCGGCGAACAGCAGAACGTCGAAGGCCTGCTCTTTGGGCACGATGATGAGGTTGGCCTGGGTGAAACCGCTCGACCAGCCCGCCGTCGGCGTGGCGAGGCCTTCGCGAAACAGTGCGCGGGCCTCGGCGGGGGTGACGTTTGCCCGGTCGAAGGTCGTTACGTCCACAGCTGCACGAGGCCGCCGAGCGACCGGTAGCCGAGGTACAGGGTCAGCAGCCAGGCGGCGACTCCGCTGACGAGCAGCCACTGGGGATAGACGTAGCCGCCGAGCAGGTCGCGGCGGCGCCACGCCACCCAGAGGATGACTGCGAAGCCGACGGGAAGGATCAGTCCGTTCACCGCGCCGGCCATGATGAGCAGGGTGGCCGGGGCCTGGCCGAGGAGGGTGAAGACCGTGGCCGATACGGCGATGAACACGCACGTGGCGATGCTGCGCACCCGCGGCGAGGTCCTGGCGGTCGTGACGAACGAAATCGACGTATAGGCGGCACCGATCACCGAGGTGATCGAGGCGGCCCAGAGGATCACGCCGAACAGCTTGAGGCCGATGTTGCCGGCCGCTGACTGGAATGCTTCGGCGGCGAGGTTATCGCTCGTGAGCGCTACGCCGCCGGCGACGACTCCGAGAATTGCCAGGAACAACAGCACCCGAATGACGCCGGTGATGATGATGCCCAGGATCGAACTCCTGGTGATCTCGCCCACATTCTCAGGGCCGGAAACACCCGCGTCGATCATGCGGTGCGCCCCGGCATAGGTGATGTACCCGCCGATAGTGCCGCCGATGAGGGTCGTGATGATGAGAAAGTCGATGTTGTCGGGGATCACGGTGTTTCGGAGTGCCTCACCGAGCGGTGGCTTCGACACGATGGCCACGTAGCCGATGAGCAGGATCATGACGGCCCCGAGCACGATCACGATCTTGTCGAGGGCCACGCCGGCGCGCTTGCTCAGGAAGATGGCGATGGCGACGGCGGCCGACACGAGCCCGCCGATCTTCGGATCGATGCCGAACAGAACGTTGAGGCCGAGGCCGGTTCCGGCGATGTTGCCCACGTTGAAGACGAGACCGCCGATGCAGATGAGGGCGGCGAGAAACCAGCCGGCCCCGGGAAGCACGGTGTTGGCGAGTTCCTGGGCGCGCCTGCCGCTCACCCCGATCACCCGCCACACGTTCAGCTGCACGGCGATGTCCACCAGGATCGACACCAGGATAGCGAACGCGAAGGCGGCGCCGAGCTGAACCGTGAAGGTGGTGGTCTGCACAATGAAGCCGGGGCCGACCGCGCTGGTCGCCATGAGAAACATCGCCCCGAGCAGTGCCCCGCGGTGTTTGTTCTTGAGCTTTTTGGGTTTGCGTGTGGTGGTCGTGGCCATGGGTGCTGCTCACTTCTTTGGGATACGAGTCAGCACCGACGGTCACTGATTGTCAGAAAGCCTATGATTGTTCAACAATCCGCGCAACTTTTCTGCACGAATAGGCTTGTTCTCGGACGAATCGCCCCGGAAGAGTGCATGGGGCAGGTGTGCCCGCCATCCCCGGAGTATAACTCCTGCAATTTCAAAGACCCTGTGCAGACTTCCGCGTGAATTGGCAGTGCAATTCTGTCGAGCGTGCAAATTGCAGGAGTTATGCTCACCGCGTGACCCTGCCCGCGTGACCCTGCCCGCGTGACCCTGCCCGCGTGACCCTGCCCGCGTGACCCTGCCCGCGTGACCCTGCCCGCGTGACCCTGCCCGCGNCGTGACCCTGCCCGCGTGACCCTGCCCGCGTGACCCTGCCCGCGTGACCCTGCCCGCCACGACTGGCGAGAAAGTCACGGCTCGGCGAACGGATGGCCGAGCTCACGCGTTATTGGAACGCGGAGATGCCCGTGATGGCGCGGCCGACGACGAGGGTGTTGATTTCGTAGCTGCCCTCGTAGGTGTAAAGCGCTTCGGCGTCGGCGAAGACGCGGGCCATGCCCCAGGAGGTGGAGATTCCGTTGCCGCCGAGCACCGAGCGGCCAAGCGCCACGGACTCCCGCATGCGAGCGCTGGCGGAGGCCTTGGCCATCGCGGCGTGTTCGGGCCGCAGCGTGCCGGCCTGCTGTAGCTGGGCGATGCGCACCATCGTGCCGAGCGAGGTCGTCGCGTTCTCCAGAATGCGCACGAGTTTTTCCTGCACGAGCTGGAACGACGCGATCGGCTTGCCGAACTGCTGGCGTTCCAGGGCGTAACGCAGCGCATAGTCGTAGGTCGCGAACTGCAGTCCGACGGTCTGCCAGCCCACCCAGACCCGGGAGTTGGTGAGCAGCCGGTTGGTGTCGCGAAAGCTGGTGGCTCCCGGCAGGCGGTCACGTTCGGCGACCACGACGTGGTCCAGGGTGATCGTGGCGTTCTGCACGATGCGCAGCGCGATCTTGTTTTCGATCTTTTCGGCCGTGAACCCGTCCAGGGACGCGCTGACGATGAAACCCTTGATCTGGTCGTCGGCGGTGTCACGCGCCCAGACCAGCACGTTGGCGGCGAAGGTTCCGCTGCCGATCCAGCGTTTGACGCCGTTCAGGGTCCACAAGTCGCCAAACCGGGTCGCAGTCGTTTCCATATTGCGGGAGACGTCGGAGCCGTGCTCCGGTTCGGTGAGCGCGAACGCACCGATCTTGCGTAGGGAGATGGCGTCGTCCAGGTATCGTTCGCGCTGGTCATCGGTGCCCAGCTGGGCGATGGCCGCCGCGAACAAGCCGCTGTGCACACCGACGAAGGTGGAGATCGAAGCATCCACTCGCGAGAGCTCGAGGGTCATGAAGCCGTGCAGCAGAAAGTTGTTACCGCGCGCGCAGAGTTCAACCAAGTTCAGGGCGGTGAGCGCGGGGATGATCTCGAACGGAAAAGTCGCGTTGTTCCAGTGTTCTGCTACGACCGGGCGCACGTCACGCTCGAACACCTCTCGGGCCTCGGCTACGAGCTGCCGCTCCTCGGGGGTGAGCAGATCTTCGTAGGAGAAGAAGTCGTTCGTGGAACCGGTGAAGAACTCGGGGGTGGTCGCATCCGCTGCGGCGCTGCCGACCTCGGGGCTGTCAATGACGGTGCTCATGGCGGGTCCTCTCTGACCTGGTACCCCTGAATTCTGCGCCGATGGGAGGAATTGCGCAATCACTCGCCTGAACACCGTGCATAGTGCTACCCCTCAGGCGCTGATGACCCCCCAGATTGCCCCGAATGCGCGAAGCTAGCGCGTGGCGGACGTGTTCATGGTGAGCATGTCGGTGCCATTCAGGTCGTGCAGGGAGAGCGTCACGGTCACGGCGTCGAGCGTGCCGAGCGAGGTCACGTGGGTGCCGCCGCACGGGATGCGCACGCTCGCGTCGGGCAGCTCGCAGACCCAATAGCGGCGGTCGGTCAAGAGATATCCGTCGCGGTCGATGCGCACCTCGGCCTTCGTTCCCACCCACCCGGCGAGGGTCGCGTTGACGGTCGCTTCAACCGAGGCGAGCGCTTCGGCGAGACCGTCGACCGAGAATCCCTTCTTGCGCAAAGACTTGCCGAGGCGATAGGTGTCGACGGAGGCGTTCGGCCCGATCAACGACTCGTCGATGGCGAGCCCGTCGAAGTCGGGGGCGCCGAGGGCGTCGGTGCGTACCTCCTTCTTCCAGCGGCCAGCGAGGGCGTCGTTGAGGGCGAGCGAAGCCAGGTGGCAACTGGTGTGCCCGGCGCTCGTGGCATCGCGCAGGCCGTCGTCCACCTCGACGGTGACGGAGTCGCCGGCGTTCAATCCGGTCGCGTCGACCACGTGCACCACGACGAAGGCCCAACCGGGTGTTCCCTTAGCCACCGGAATGTCGTCGCCGATGTAGAGTGCCGACCCGTCGGTGGCTCCCACGATGCAGTCCTCGACCGGCCAGAAGGCCGCGCCGTGGTGCAGCAGCGCCAGATCGGGCCCCTGGTCGGGCCAGCCCGCATCGACTGGATGCACGCAGGTCGCGTCGAGCAAAACGGCGAAGCGTCCGTCGCCGAGCGGCTCGGAGTGCAACACTGTCGCCTGCGTGTCGATGGCGCCGCTCGGGTAGAGCACGCGGGTGTCTTCGGTGGGCAGGGTCATGACTGCTCCTGTTCAAGCGGATGCGGACAGCACAGAAAGAGGATGCCGCCACGATCGTGGCGGCACCCCGTGCGCTGGTTGAAACCTAGCTCTTGCGGGCCCGGGAAGCGGTCTCTTCAGACTTCGCCTTCTTGTCGGCCCTCTTTTCCTTGAGGGACTTGTCGGCAACCTTCTTGGTCGCATCCTTTTTCGGTGATTTATCAGCCATTGTGTACTCCTTCGCGCCGAGCCGTGGGGCCCCGTCACCTTGAGAATACGCGGATTTTCTGCAAACGTCATCTCACCGTGCGAGCGTCGCGTGAGAACCGGTCAACTCGGCCGGAGCCCTGTGCACCCACTGCCGGTGTGTCGTATGCTGACGCTCTACGAAACCCTCACCTCGTTGAAAGGTCACCGTCATGAGCCATAGCGCCACCTACCGGGCAGTACTCTTTGGACCGAACCCGATCGCCGCCGGAACAGAGGTGGAGCTGGAATATATCGACGGGCAACACCAGGACGTGATCGTGCTCGAGGAGATCGAGGACACCGAAACGATCACCCGCACCTACAAGCGCGGGCGCGAAACTGATGAGCCCATCCCGTACCGTTTCGTTGAGGAAGACGTCGCTGAAGCAGGCGGCGAAGCCGACGTTCCCAACTGATCGGCGGCGTTGCGGTATCCGCTGGGAAAGCGGATGCCGCAACGCGTTAGATGCGCTTGGTGGAGTCCCGACCGAGCCGCACCGGCAGGGCCATGAGCGGCCCGACGAAGCGGCGCTGCAGCCGGCGTGCCGGGCCCCACACGATCTGCACGATGTACTGCGACAGCAGGGCGCCGGCCGCCAGGGCCATGGCGATACCCGCCGCCGTGAGGAGCGAAAGCAGCCCGTTGATGTCGCCTTCTGAGAGCATGAGCAGACCGCGAAACAGGGTGAGTCCGGGCACCAGCGGCACGAGAGCCGTCACCATGATGACCAGCGGCGGGGTACGCACGATGCGGGCGGTGACAGCGGCCAACAGCCCGACGCCGAGGGCGCTCGCCGCCGATGAGCCAACCAGGCCGAATCCACCGGCTAAGGCCGCGACGAACAAGAATTCGGCGAGGGCGCCGAGCACACAGACCACCCAGAACGCACGCCACGGTACCTGCACGGCGAGGGCAAACCCGATCACGATCACGATCGCTGCCACGAGCAGAACCGGCAAGACAGCGAGCGTCACGATCGGGTTCGAATCGATCTGGAGCAACAGTCCGAAGCGAGCCAGGAACAGCGCGGAACCGGAGACTCCGGTGACCAGTCCGGCCGTGATGAGCAAGGCCTCCACCATTCGGGCGGTGCCGGTGAGATAAAACCCCGACAGGGTGTCATGCACGGCGCCGAAGGTTGTCACTCCGGCCAGGAGCATGATGATGGTCGCTACGACTACGAGCGAGGGGTTCGCTGTGGGATCGATCAGCCGCACGATCGCGGCGACGATCGGGCCGATCGCGCCCCCGACGACGGTCTGATAGAACAGAGGAACCTGGCGGTGGTCGAGTACCGAGGTGATCCAGTCGATGATCCAGGTGGCCACGAATGCGGCGATGATCACGGTCGGGCCGGCGCCGATGAGCACGGCGGCGCCCGCTCCGACGAGGCTCCAGCCGATGCGGCGCCACTGCTTGGGTACCTGCGGCTTGGAGCTCACGATCGTCGCCAGAATTTTTCGGGCTTCGGCGACTTCGATTGGCTTCTCGATGATGTCCGCGATCAGTTCCGACGTCGCGGTGAGCTTGGAATAGTCGAGCGTGCGGTACTTCACATTGCGGCTGCGAATGATCGACTCGTGCGTCAACGCATCTTCCTGCGTGAGCGTGATGGTTGTGTGCGTGATATTGGCGTCGGTGCCCTTGAGCCCGTACGCGCGGGTCAGCGCGATCATGGCGGCGGTCGCATCTTCGGCACCGGCACCGGCGGTGAAGATGACCTCGGCGAGACGCATGGTGAGATCGAGTACTGCCCGGGTGTAGCCGGAGTGGTCGAGCGAGATGGCGGTGGTTTTGCTAAAACTCATGAGGTGCGCACATCGAGGGGTCCCAAAACGGATGCGGCGGCGGTCGCGTGCGCGGAGTCCGCGTCGGAGGGGTGGAAGAGACCCGCGAGCACGTCGCGGTAGAGCCGCGCGAGTTCGGAGCCTGCGTTGAAGGCGGAGCCGCCCGCGACCTGCACTGCGGTATCGACGACAAACTTGGCGTTCTGGGTGGCCCGATATTTGAGCCCGGACAGCTGGGCGAACCAGGCCGGACCGACCTGCCAGGTCTGCTCGTCGACCGCGCGAGCGAGGGCGTCGATCTGCGGGTAGATGCCGTCCATCGCGATGACGAGCTCGCCCACCCGCCAGCGTGCCACCGGATCCTGTGCGTGCGTGCGCCCATCGTTCTTGCGCGATGTACGTCGGTGCGCGCCCAGGGCTGCGAGCTCGAGCGCCCGCTGGCCGATACCGGTGTACACCGCACTGAGCAGAATTTCAAAGTTGGCGAAAATTCCGGCCACGAGCGGGTCGCCGTTCGGGCCGACCGGCAGCTTGCGCACGACCCGGTCGGGGCGGGCGCGCGCGCCCTCCAGCACAGTGCTCTGGCTCTGGCTGGCGCGCATGCCGAGGGTATCCCAGTCGTCTTTCGAGTGGATGCCGGCATCCGCTCGATCGAGAAACGCCCAGACGATTGCAGGGTCGCCCGGGTTGGAAGAATCGAGGCCCAGGGTGCCGAGCCGGGTCCAGGCCGGGGAGAGAGAGGTGAAAACCTTGGTGCCGGTGAACCGGTAGCCGCCGTCTGGCTCGGGGATGGCATCCGTCGTCGAGCCGAAGAGAACGAGGTCGTTGCCGGGTTCGCTCACGCCGAAGGCGAAGATCTCGCCGCGGCCGGCCTCCTCGAGCAGAAAATCGAGCGAGTGATCGCCCTGCGCGTAGAGGCTCGCGGCGACTCCCGTCCAGATCAGGTGCATGTTCACCCCGAGAGCGGTGGCCGGGGCATGCGCGGCGAGCTGGGTCTGCGCGCGAGCAGTCTGCTGCAGGGTTCGACCGAGTCCGCCGAACCGAATCGGCACGAGGGCACGCAGGTAACCGGCGGCGACGAGCTCCTCGAGGTCGTCGGAGAAGAACGTGTTGGCCCGGTCATAACCGGCAGCTCGCGAACGGATGCCCGCCAGGATCTGGTCAGAGAGCAACGGCTCGTTTTGGTCGCTTGTGGGTAGGGAAACGGGCGCTGCCGGAGGCGTTTCGAGCAGGGCTGGCGCAGGGAGGAACTCGGTCACATAGTCAAGCCTATGCAGCCTTGCGCCGGCGTGCGAACAACCGCACGATAAGCAACACAATTGCCCCAAAAATCGCCAGCACGACGAGCCAGGGCAGGGCCACTCCGAGGCCGATCAGCAGGCCGCCGAGGGCTGCGACGAGGGCGCTCCAGCCGGCGGTGATACCGGTCCAGAAGTTGTCGGGGCCGCCCGCGGCGACGGTACCCTCCGAGACCAGGTCGAGTTGCAGGGTCGAGTAGTCGATTTGGTCAGCGAGGAAGTCGCGCTGGGACCGCAGGCTTTCCAGTTCACCCTGCCGGTTCGACAGCGCACTCTCGATGCTGATCAGGTCTGCTGTCGTAGTGGCGGAGGCCATCAGCGCGAGCAGTCGGTCGACCGAGGTGGTCAGCGCGGTGATGCGGGCGTCGAGGTCCTGGCTTTGCTGCGTCACATCCTCGGCGGTGAGTGTCACGAAGTTGAGGGTGCCGAGCTTCTTCAGATCGGCCAGGGTGCGGTCGAGTTCGTCGGACGGAATGCGCAGGGTGAGGTGCGCGCTGGCCGGCTGGATGTCGGTGGCCGGGTTTTCGCTGCGGCTGTCGACCCGTCCGCCGGCCTGTTCGGTAAGGGTGACGGCGGTTTCGCTTGCCGCGACCGGGTCGGTGGCCGTGATCGACATGGATCCGGTGGTGATGACGTCGCGGTTCGTGGTCTTCACAGCGCCGGTGGTGCCGGTGACCAGGCTTCCGTCGCCCGCCTTGTCACCCTCAGCGGGAACAGCCCCGCTGGAGATACTTCCCGACGAGTCCGTGGTCACGGAACTGCCGCTGTTCGCCGTGCACCCCGCCAGCAACACGGCCGTCAGAAGAACCGCGATGACACCCCAAGTTCGTCTCATATCTCACCGTACCGAGCGTTGTGGGGGCACTGTCTGGGGGCAGTCTGGGAGTCGGATCACAATTGGGACTCGGCGCCCAGCCCCCGAAGTATGGTCTTGGAATACGCGGTTCAACGCGACCGCTCACACGATCAGGAGGACAACATGGGATTCGTAGACAATGCCAAGGATGCACTCGATGCCACCGGCAAGAAAATCGGTCGGGCAGTGGACGACGCCAAGGACCGCATCGATGACAAGGTCGACGAGACTAAAGCCAATGCCAAGGTGAAGCAGGCCGAGGGCGACGTGAAGCATGCTGAAGCCGAGCGTGACGCGACCGAGGCTAAAAACGACCTGAAGGCCACGCTGCGCGACGATACGTAGCGCATGTCGTGGTGGGCGGAACGGATGCGCGCGACGCGTCGGTCCTGCCCGCCACTTTTGCACGTAGCAACGGATGCCGGCACCGGCCCGGTCGTCCTCCTGGTGCACGGCATCGCATCGTCTTCGATCACCTTCTACGAGGTGATTCCGCTGCTGACGCCGAACCATCGAGTGATTGCCGTGGATATTCTGGGCTTCGGTCAGTCGCCGGCACCGATCGGTTGCCAATATCGACTGGAGGATCATGTCGGTGCCTTGGCCGCGACCATCCGCTCCCTGAAGTTGCGCGAGCCGTTCGTGCTCGTCGGCCACTCGCTGGGCAGCCTGATCAGCACACGCTACGCGGCAATGGAGCGACACGGCCGTGTCGCGACATTCTGGCGGCGTCTGGCCGGTCGCGGCACGGTATCACGCGTGGTCTTGGTCGGGCCGCCGGTCTACGTCTCACCGAGCGACATCGGCGATTCGCGGGTCAGGGCGCGGGTCAGCGCGTATCTGCGGGCCTACGATTTTCTGCGCGCCAACAAGGAATTCACGCTCGCCAACGCCGCGATCATGTCGCGCCTGCTACCCAAGGGTATTTTCGAACTCACCGAGAAGACCTGGACCCCCTTCATCAAATCGATGGAGCACTGTATCGAATCGCAGACCGTGGTGAGCGACATCGCGAGCCTGACGGTGCCGGTCGACGTGATCTACGGAGCGTTCGACGCCTTCATCGCGCAGGGCAGCATGACCATTATCGAGCGGATGCGCCACGTCACCATGCACCGCGTGGAGGCCAACGACCACATCATTCGGAAGCGCCTGGCGCGGGTGCTCGTGAAGGTCATCGACAGCGAAACTACACGGCCGGGAAGGTGGCGCCGGTGAGTTCCTCGGACAGCGACCAGAGACGGCGGGCATCCGCTTCGTCGAGCGAGCGCGGGGGCAGCCTGGCGGGCGCGGGGGCGCCGGTGAGTTCGCCGAATCCACCGGGACCGTAGTAGCCGCCGCCGGCCGCTGCCGAGCTCGTCGCCGCGTAGAGCGCCGGCAGGATGCCCTGGTCGACCTGCTGCCAGATCCAGCCGATGTGGTGGGTGGCCTCGTTGACGGCGAGGAAGACCCGGGCCGAGGCTCCCTTGTGGGTGGGTCCGGTGATCTGCAGGTTCGTGACGGTTGCACCCGGGTGCGCGGCGATGCTACGTAGACCCCAGCCGCCGACGACGCTGCGCCGGTTGAGTTCGCGCGCGAACACGAGCGTGGCGAGCTTGGAGAGCGCGTAGGCGCGGTGCGGCCGGTAGCGCAAGCCGTGCAGGTCGTCGAAATCGAGGTGTCCGGCACGGGCGATCAGGCTTGAAAGACTCACGACCCGGCTCGTTGTGGCGGCGCGCAGCAGCGGCAGCAGGTGGGCGGTGAGCGCGAAATGGCCGAGGTGGTTGGTGCCGAATTGCAGCTCGAAGCCGTCTTCGGTCTCGTCGCGCACCGGTGGCATCATGATGCCGGCGTTGTTGAGCAGAATATCGATCGGGCGCCCTTCCTTCGTGAGCTCCGTACCGAATTTGGCGATGCTCGACAGCGAAGCCAGATCGAGACGACGGATGCTGACGCTCGCCTCCGGGGTCTGCTCACGAATGCGTTTCACGGCCGCTGTACCCTTCTCCTCGTTGCGCACGGCGAGGATGACCTCGGCGCCCGCGCGGGCGAGGCGGCCGGTGAGGCCGAATCCGAGGCCGCTGTTGGCGCCCGTGACGACGGCAAGCTTGCCGTGCAGGTCGGGAATCTGGATGTCGGGGAGGTGCTTCGCGCGCGTGGTCATGGGGCTCCCGTTTATCGTAGAACTCCATCCAACCCCGTTTGGAGGGTGGAAGTCACGCGGCGGCTAAGGGCCTGAGGCGGATTCACGGCTGCGCGGTCAGGTGGGCGAGTGCTGCGGCGGGTCGCCGACGCGCCCGAGGGCATCGACGATGGGCGCCCCGAACTTCTCGTTGACCACGATGCGCGCGGCTTCGTGGTCGCAGTCGAGAATGATTGTGGTGGGCACAGTTCAGGTTAGATCCACGCGTATTACTCGCGCTTACGGGGCCGGGCCCACCTTGTGACCCTGGGCCCAGCCTACAAACTGGGCCCACGGCCAGAAGGTGGGCCCGGCCTGGCCGCAGGGGGTTGACGCGAGGGGCGGCATCCGCTGGCCGCGTTTCTCATGGTCCGCCCAGAGCCGCTCCGATAAGCTGAGCGCGCGGTTGTAGTTCACAGCCGCCCCCGTAACGAGGAGCTTGTTCGTATGACTGTGATCGAGGAATTCCTCATGCCCGGCGGCGGCACGAGCATAAACACCCTGCCCAAGGTTTCGCTGCACGACCACCTCGACGGTGGCCTGCGCCCGCAGTCCATCATCGAACTGGCCGACTCCATCGGATTCGTGCTTCCGACAACGGATGCCAGCGCGCTCGGTGAATGGTTCTCCGACCAGTCCAACGCGGGTTCGCTCGTGGAATACCTCAAGACCTTCGACGTCACGACCGCGGTCATGCAGACCCGCGAGGGACTCAGCCGAGTCGCCCGCGAATTCGTCGAAGATCTCGCCGACGATGGCGTCATCTACGGTGAGGTGCGCTGGGCTCCCGAGCAGCACCTGGCCCGCGGCCTCACCCTCAACGAGGTCGTCGAAGCCGTGCAGGACGGCATCGAAGCCGGCATCGAGAACGTCGAAGAGTCGGGCCGCAGCATTCGCATCGGCCAGCTCATCACCGCCATGCGCCACGCGAACCGCGGCCTCGAGATCGCCGAACTCGCCGTGCGCTACCGTTTCGACGGCGTTGTCGGCTTTGACATCGCCGGCGCAGAAGCCGGCTTTCCGGCCGGCAACCACCGCGCAGCGTTTGACCTGCTCGCCCGCGAATTCATGCCGGTCACCGTGCACGCTGGCGAGGCCGACGGCCTGGACAGCATTCGCAGTGCCCTATTCGACGGCCGTGCGTTGCGCCTCGGCCACGGCGTGCGACTCGCCGAAGACGTCACCATCGAACGCCAGGACGACGACAACACCTTCGTCACCCTCGGCCCGGTGGCCCAGTGGGTGCGCGACCGCGAGATCACGCTCGAACTGAGCCCTTCGTCGAACCTGCAGACCGGGGCGGTCGCCGCCTGGGGCGAGGAACTCTTCGACCACCCGTTCGACTTGCTCTACCAGCTTGGTTTCAAGGTCACCGTCAACACCGACAACCGTCTGATGAGCGACACCACCCTCACCCAGGAACTGGCCCTGCTTGCCGATGCCTTCGGCTACGACGTCGGCGATCTCGAGATCTTCCAGCTCAACGCAGCCCACGCGGCATTCCTGCCGTTGGAAGACCGTGAAGAGTTGGTCGAGGCCATCGAAGCTGGCTTCGGCGACGCCTGACGCTGGCTGATCCAAAGCGCCAGCGCACCAAGCACTACCCCGCAGAACCGAAGGAATCATGTCACTGCCGCATCTCCCGCTTGACGCCATCACCATCGGTGCGCACGCCGACGACTGGCCGGCCGCCATCACGGCGGCCGGTGACGCCCTCGTGCGTTCCGGCGCCGCCACATCCGCTTATACCGAGCGCATGATCGAGGTGATTCGCGAATTCGGTGCCTACATCGTGATCGCGCCCGGCCTGGCACTCGCGCACGCCCGCCCGGGAGCGGATGTTCTCACGGACGGACTCTGCGTCGTCACCCTCGTCGAGCCGGTCGCCTTCGGGCACCCCCACAACGACCCGGTCAGCGTGATCGTGGGCCTGGCCGTTGCCGGTGCCGACGACCACCTGCAGTTCGTCGCCGAACTCGCCAACGTGTTCAATGACCCGACGGTGATTCCGGCCCTGGCCGGCGCCACCAACGCCGAGTTCGTGCAGAGCGTGTTCGAGCGGACTGCCTCATGAAGATCGTCGTGATGTGCGGTATCGGCCTGGGAACCTCCGCCATTCTCAAAGTCAATACGGAGCGCGCGCTCGAACGCCTCGACATCGATGCGAGTGTGCTGGCTACCGATGTCGCCGGCGTGCGCGCCGCCGCGGCCGACGCCCAGGTCATTTTGACCTCGTCTGAGCTCGTCGACGCGATCGGCAAGACCAACGCCGACGTCATCGTCATCAACAACTACTTCGATGTCGACGAACTGGTCGTCAAGCTCGACATCGCTCTGGGTTCCTAGAACCCCGCGTTCCGCGCTCGCCCACGCCCCGGGTTCCAGCCCCACCGCTGTCGCGGACGGGGCCCGGGCCCCGTCCGCGGGCCCAGCTTATAAACTGGGCGCACGGTCAAAAGGTGGGCCCGGCGAGCGGATCTTCCCACGCCGCACCGGAGGCCCGCCCCTAGGCGATCAGCGCCCGCATGCCCCGATCGAGCTCGTCGAGGGCGGCCTGCGCGGCAGAACGGCGCTCCACCAGAGTGCCGACCGTGCAGCGGGTATCGATGTACACCTTGAGTTTTGGCTCGGTTCCACTCGGGCGCACCATCACGCGTGACCCGTCGGTCAAGCGGATGCGCAACACGTCGCTCGGCGGCAGTTCGCCCAGCCCCCACCGAAAATCGTCGATTTCATCGACCCGAATACGGCCGACGTGGGTGGGGGGGGATTCCCGCAGGCGCGTCATGACCAGGGCGATCGTCGAGAGTTCAGAGACCCGCACGGAGATTTGTCCGGAGGCGAAGTACCCGAACTTCTCGCTGAACGAGTCGAGATAGCCGGCGAGGGTCGTTCCCTCCGACTTGAGATCGCTCACCAGCGAAAGCAGCGCCACTGCGGCCGAGATACCATCCTTATCGCGGATGGTACCCGGGTTGACCAGATAGCCGAGCGCTTCTTCGTACCCGTAAACCAGGTTGGGCACCCGCGACACCCATTTGAAGCCGGTGAGGGTTTCTGTGAAGCGCAGGCCGTAGGCATCCGCGACCGCATGCAGTGCCGGTGACGACACGATCGAGCAGGCCAGGGTGCCGGCATCGACGGTGGGCAAAGCGTCGGGATCGTTCGCCGGAGCCATGGCGGCCGCCCGCCAACCGAGAATCGCGCCGACCTCATTGCCGCTGAGCCGGCGGTACCCGCTCGCACTGGACAGGTCGGGGATGGCCACGGCGAGGCGGTCGGCATCCGGATCATTGGCGATGATGAGCTCAGCGCCCACCTCGCGCGCGCTCTCGTAGGCCAGGTCCAGCGCTCCGGGTTCTTCCGGATTCGGAAAGGCGACGGTTGGAAAAGCGGCGTCCGGTGCGATCTGGGCATCGACGAGGGTCGGCAGATCGAATCCGGCCTTTTCCAACACCCGACGCGTGGTGTCCCAACCCACGCCGTGCATCGCGGTGTACACCGCGTTGACCTGCGCGCGGGGCCTGTGGGCGAGGCCGGCCGTCGCCGCGATGTAGGCGTGCACGACGTCTTCCTCGGCGGTTTCATAGCTGCCGCGCGGCAGGTGCAGAACGTGTTCGTCGGCGGCAACGCGCAGAATCTCGGTCGAGATGGCCAAGTCGTCGGGGGAGACGATCTGCGCGCCATTGTTCGCGCCGCCCAGGTAGACCTTGTAGCCGTTATCGTTCGCAGGATTATGCGAGGCGGTTACCATCACGCCGCAGCTCGCGTCGAGGTGCCGTACCGCGAAGGCGAGTACGGGTGTCGGGAGCAGACGAGGCAAGAGGATGGCGCGCACCCCCGCTCCAGCCATGATCGCCGCTGTGTCGGTCGCGAAGACCTGTGAGTTCTTGCGTCCGTCGTAGCCGATGACCACCGACGGCGTGACGCCAGAAGCAGCACGCCGACGCAGGTAGGTCGCGAGGCCGGCCGCCGCCTGCGAGACCAGCACGCGGTTCATGCGGTTCGGTCCGGCGGAAATCTCACCGCGCAGCCCGGCCGTGCCGAATGCGAGCCGGGTATCGAAGCGCGAGTGCAGATTGGACAGGGCCGTGGTATCGCCGTCGTCGACGGCATTGATCAGGACGCGAAGTTGCGCCTGCGTTTCCGGGTCGGGATCCTGGTTCAGCCAGGCCCGTGCGGCCTGCAGCAGCGCACCGGTGCGATCGGTCGAGGTCTCGGGTGTCTCGTGTGCCACGGGCGCAGTCGCAAGCTCGTCAGCGTCATCGTTGGCGGCGCTGTCAGACGTGATCGTCGAAATGGCCACGGTCGGTTCGAAGCCGGAGTCGTCGCTGTCAGACGTGATCGTCGAAATGGCGACCGTGGGTTCGGAGGTGTCGTCGGGGTTGTGCGTGATCGGCAGGGCGCGGGTCGGAGTGCGCAACTCATCGGCTGTGTCCGCGTCGAGAACCGCCGGCGCGGCATCCGGGGTGGGTGGCGGCGTGACCTGCGGCGCGGCATCCGCTGGCGGGCCGGAATGGCGGCCGCCGGTGCGCTCGGTCGGCCGTTTGTCCTTGTTATCGGGATGGCCAGCGTCGGGGCGGTCGGAGCCCGTCACAGCGCGGCCACGATCCGGGCGAGGAGTGCGCTGATCACCGGTTCGGCCAGCGCGCCAGCCTCGATGACTTCGCCGTGGCTGAGCGGGGTCTTCTGAATGCCGGCGGCGAGGTTGGTGATGAGCGAGAGGCCGAGCACCTCCATTCCGGCTTGCCGGGCCGCGATGGCCTCGAGCGCGGTCGACATACCCACGATGTGACCGCCGATCGCCTTGGCCATCTGCACTTCGGCCGGGGTCTCGTAGTGCGGCCCGCGAAACTGGCAGTACACGCCCTCGTCGAGCGTCGGGTCGATGCTGCGGGCGAGATCGCGAAGCCGCTTCGAGTACAGGTCGGTCAAGTCGACAAAGTTCGCGCCCTCGACCGGAGAATCAAAAGTCAGGTTGATGTGGTCGCTGATGAGCACCGGGGTACCCGGCGTCCACGATTCACGGATGCCGCCGGCCCCGTTGGTCAAAATCATCGTCGTCGCTCCGGTCGCCGCCGCCGTGCGCACGCTGTGCACGACTCGGCGTACACCGTGGCCCTCGTAATAGTGCGTGCGGGCACCGATCACGAGGGCTCGCTTGCCGCTGGGAAGAAGAATGGAGCGCAGGGTGCCGGCATGGCCGGCCAGGGCGGGAGCGCTGAACCCGGTGATGTCTGCGGCGGCCACCGTGTGGGTGGTCTCGCCGATCAGGTCGGCGGCCCTGGCCCAGCCGCTGCCGAGCGTGAGAGCGATGTCGTGTCGGGGAACCCCCGTGATGCCGGCGATCTCCGCGGCGGCCGACTGTGCTGCCTCAAACGGATCTGTTTCGGGCAGGTCTAACGGGTTGATCTCGTTCGTGAACATTTGACTACTCTAGAACCCCCGCCTCGGGCACGGAGATTCTGAGCGAATTCTGCTCATCGGCGCGCCGAACGGGCGCCAAGACGAATATTCGGCTCAATTTCGCTCTTTTCGGCGGTCACGCGGACTGTGGGGTCGATGAACCGGTTTGGAGGGAACTGCACGCCTTGAGAGAATACGTACATGGCCTACGAGTTCGAACGCAAGCAACGCATCGCAGTATTGGGCGGTGGGCCCGGCGGATACGAAGCGGCCATCGCCGGAGCACAACAGGGTGCCGACGTCACTCTCATCGAGAGCGTCGGAGTCGGCGGTTCCGCCGTGATAACGGATGTCGTCCCTTCCAAGTCCCTTATTGCCACGGCCGAGGCCTCGAATTCGATCGGCGAGGCGACCGACCTCGGTGTGCAGTTCTTCGTGCGCGGCGAAACCGGCAAGCCCCTGCGCCCCGAGGTGGCCATCAACCTGGCCGCCGTGAATAAACGACTGCTCGCCCTCGCCCGCCAGCAGTCCGAAGACATGAAGGCCACCCTCATTCGTGCCGGCGTGCGCTATGTTCAGGGCCACGGCCGTCTCGATGGCACCACCGGCATCGTCGTCGCCACCTCCGGCGACTCAACGGCCACCGACTTCGACCGCATCGATGCCGACACTGTCGTCGTCTCTGTGGGCGCCAGCCCCCGCGTGCTCGCGTCAGCGCTACCCGACGGTGAGCGCATCCTCACCTGGACCCAGCTCTACAACCTCAAAGCCATTCCCGAACACCTCATCGTGGTCGGCTCTGGCGTCACCGGCGCCGAGTTCGCCTCGGCCTACCGTGCCCTCGGCGCGAAGGTCACTCTCATCTCCAGCCGTGATCAGGTTCTGCCCGGAGAAGACGCCGACGCCGCCAACGTCATCGAAAACGTCTTCAAGCGTAACGGCATGATCGTGCTCTCCAAGTCGAGGGCCTCCTCGGTCGAGCGCACCGAGACCGGCGTCGTCGCCATGCTCGAAGACGGACGCACGGTCGAAGGCAGCCACTGCCTTATCGCCGTCGGCTCCATTCCGAACACCGCCAACATCGGCCTTGAGCAGGCCGGCGTGCAGATTACCGACTCTGGACACATTCAGGTCAACCGGGTCGCGCGCACCTCGATTCCGAACATCTACGCAGCCGGCGACTGCACGACCGAGATTCCGCTGGCATCTGTGGCGTCGATGATGGGCCGCACCGCGGTGTTCCACGCCATGGGGGACACCGTCAATCCGATCGAGATTCGCAACGTTGCCGCGAACATCTTCACCCAGCCCGAAATCGCCACCGTCGGCTACACCCAGAAGCAGATCGAAGACGGGCTCGCCCAGGGTGAGATCTACAAGCTGCCGCTCTCGCAAAACCCGCGGGCCAAAATGATGGGAATCAAGGACGGCTTCGTGAAGCTGTTCGCCCGCACCGGCAGCGGCACGGTCATCGGGGGCGTCATCGTCGCCCCCAAGGCCAGCGAACTCATCTTTCCGCTCGCACTGGCCGTCGAGCACCGGCTCACCGTCGACGAAGTTGCACGCACCTTCCCGGTCTATCCCTCCCTGACCGGGTCCATAACGGATGCGGCGCGCGCCATGCACATCGTCCTCTAGCTCTGGACTTCATCGGTTAGTTTTCGAGGTGGGCCGTGGGAGCGGATGCCCTGCCCCCAACCTCGTCGACGACGCATGCGCCGGCTGTCGAAAACCCGCAGCCGACGGCGAAAACTAGGCGCCGTCGGCGAAAACTAGGCGGCGTCGGAGACCGTGAGCAGAACGCTGCCGGAGGAGACCGTTTCGCCGACGATAGCGGCGACGTTGCCGACTGTGCCGTCACGGTGGGCAACGAGCGGCTGCTCCATTTTCATGGCCTCGAGTACGAGCAGCAGGTCTCCCTTGACCACGGTGTCACCTTCGGCAACGAGCAGCTTGATGATGGTCGCCTGCATCGGCGCCGTGACGGCGTCTCCGGTGGCGGTGTCGACGGAGTGCAGGCCGCCGCGACGCCTCGGGGCTGGGCCGACCGAGCGGGCGCTTGCACCGCCGGGTAACAGTCGCGTGGGCAGGGTGACCTCAATGCGCCGCCCCTCCACCTCGACGACGATGCTGTGGCGTTTCTGCTGGCCGACGGCGTCTTCCATGCTGCCGCTCCACGGTTCGATGTCGTTCTCGAACTCGGTCTCGATCCAGCGGGTGAAGACGGTGAACGGCTTGCCATCGGTCGGCGCAAAGGCAGGGTCGCGCACGACCTTGCGGTGAAAGGGCAGCACGGTGGGCAGGCCGGCCACCTCGAACTCGTCGAGGGCCCGGCGCGAACGCTCGAGGGCTTCCTCGCGGGTCGCGCCGGTGACAATGAGCTTGGCCAAAAGTGAGTCGAACGATCCGCTGATCACGTCACCAGACTGCACGCCGGTGTCGACGCGCACGCCGGGACCGCCCGCGGGCTTGAACACGTGTACCGGGCCGGGCGCTGGCAGAAAGCCGCGGCCGGCATCCTCTCCGTTGATACGAAATTCAAACGAGTGAGCGGATGCGACGGGGTCACCGTAGGTGAGCTCGCCACCCTCGGCGAGGCGAAACTGCTCGCGCACCAGGTCGATGCCGGTGACCTCTTCGGAGACCGTGTGCTCAACCTGCAGGCGGGTGTTGACTTCGAGGAACGACACCGTTCCGTCCTGGCCGATGAGAAACTCGCAGGTGCCGGCACCGACGTAGCCGACCTCCTTGAGGATGGCCTTGGAAGCGCGGTACATCTCGTCGCGCTGCGCATCGGTGAGAAACGGGGCCGGAGCTTCTTCGACGAGCTTCTGGTGCCGGCGTTGTAGCGAGCAGTCGCGGGTCGACACGACGACGACGTTGCCGTGCATGTCGGCCAGGCATTGGGTCTCGACGTGGCGGGGGGAATCAAGGTACTTCTCGACGAAGCATTCGCCGCGACCAAAGGCCGTGATGGCCTCCCGGGTGGCTGAATCAAACATCTCGGCGACCTCGTCGCGGGTGCGGGCCACCTTGAGGCCGCGCCCGCCACCACCGAAGGCAGCTTTGATCGCCACGGGCAGGCCGTGCACGTCAACGAAGGCGAGTACCTCGGCCGCGTCGCTGCAGGGGTTCAATGTGCCCGGCGCCATGGGGGCGTTGACCTTTTCGGCAATTTTGCGGGCCGAGACCTTGTCGCCGAGCTGCTCGATCGCTTCGGGAGAGGGCCCGATCCAGGTCAGGCCGGCGCCGATCACGGCGCGGGCGAAGTCGGCATTCTCGGCCAGAAAGCCGTAGCCGGGGTGCACGGCGTCGGCGCCGGAACGCCGGGCGATCGAGAGGATCTTGTCGATGACCAGGTACGTTTCGGCGCTGGTGGTGCCGTCGAGACCGTATGCCTCATCCGCCAGGCGGGCATGAAGAGAGTCGCGATCCTGGTCGGCGTAGACGGCGACAGAGAGAATTCCACTGTCTTTCGCGGCACGCATGACCCGAACGGCGATCTCGCCTCGGTTGGCGATGAGGACCTTCGTTATGAGTGACACAATCACTTAGCCTATTGCCCGCCGTCGCATCCCTTTTGGTTCTGTCCCACAAAAAGACCCGGCAGATTATTGTGGATGCCTACAATTACAGTGCTCCGGGGCGATTCCACAGGGTCGGCCACTCGTGCCCCAGAGTGCGCACCAGCCGCCGCAGCGTCGGAAGCGACAATCCCACCACGGTGGATGGATCGCCGACGATGCTCGTGATGAAGGGAGCGCCGAGGCTGTCAATGGTGAATGCGCCTGCCACGAATAAAGGCTCCCCGGTGGCGATATAGGCGTCGAGCTCGGCGTCGTCGAGGTCGTCGGCAAAGGTCACCTCGGCCACCGCGGCCGCGCCGATCGCCCGGCCAGGCACGCCGTCGACGACCTCGATCAGCCAGTGCCCTGAATACAGCGTTCCCGTGCGCCCGCGCTGGCGCTCCCAGCGTTCCCGCGCAGCCGCAGCGGTGTGTGGCTTGCCGTAGATGACGCCGTCGAGCACGAACACCGAGTCGCCGCCCAGCAACAGCCCGGTCAGCGGCTTCTGCAGCGAAGCGGATACGGCCGCTTCCGCTTTCGTGCGCGCCAGCAGTTCCACGAGCACTCGCGGCTCCAGAGCCGAGCCCACTGCGGCCTCGGTTTCGGCGACGACCCGAGCCTCATCGACGTCGGGGTTGATCAGTACGGGTTCGATGCCGGCCGCGCGCAGTAGGGCGAGGCGGGCCGGAGACGTGGAAGCCAGGTAGAGGCGCATGCGGTCCTTTCAACGAAGGGTGAGCGTCTATTCAAGCAGGCCAGGAGGGACAGTCGGCGAGGGGGTGTGGGATCATCATTAGATGAGCAACACGAGTCACCAGCCCCAGGCCTTTGAGCCGACATCCTCGGCGAGTGTCGGCGACGAGCTTGAACTGAATATCACCAACGTCGCCCACGGGGGAATCTTCATCGCCCGCCACGAGGGTCGCGTGATTTTCGTCAGCGACACCCTTCCCGGCGAACGGGTGCGCGCCCGCCTCACCGAGGCCAATCACAAGAGCTTCTGGCGCGCCGAAACGGTCACCGTCCTCGACGAAGCCCCCGAACGTCAGCCGCACATCTGGAGTGCGGCATCCGTCGATCGCGCCCCCGAAGACCGCGCCGGCGGCGCCGAATTCGGCCATATCGAGCTCGGCTTTCAACGCGAACTCAAGCGCCTGGTGCTCTCCGATGCCTTGCAACGCATGGCCGGGATCAGTACTGATGTCGTCGTGGAGCCGGTCGCGGTCAGCGCGAAGGCCAGCCCCGGCGACGCGATGGACGGCACCGGATGGCGCACCAGAGTCAGTCTGCACGTGGCCGCAGACGGAACCATCGGCCCGTACGCAGCCCGCAGCCACCGCGTCATCCCCGTCGATGATCTGCCGCTCGCCGAGCACGAGCTCGAACTGCGCGCCCCGCTCGACACCCTGTTCCACAACGCGGCGACAGTCGACCTGGTCGCGCCGAGCAAGGGCGACGTGCAGGTGCTCGTCTCCGCCAAAGATATGAACGGTAAGCCCAAGCGAGTGCCGCACGGTCTGATTCACGAGATCGTCGCCGACCGCGAGTTCGAATTGGACCGCTCGGGCTTCTGGCAGGTGCACTCGATGGCCGCCGACACCCTGTACCACGCGGTGCAGAACATCATCGACCCCGCCATGTTCGACCCGCGCGCCTCCAACCTCGACCTGTACGGCGGTGTTGGCCTGCTTGCCGCGGCCGTCGGCGATAAATTTGGTCCGACGACCCGCATCACCTCGGTAGAGAGCGACCCCGAAGCGGTCGCTTTCGCCGCTCGCAACCTCAAGGAATGGGCCGGCGCGACCGCCGAAGCCGAACGGGTCGACCGTTTTCTGCAACGACTGCTGCGCGAGGCGGATGCCTCCGAACGGGCCCGTCTCGCCGCCGCGACGGTGGTGCTCGACCCGCCGCGCTCCGGCGCCGGCAAAGCCGTCGTCGACCAGCTGGTCGCCCTCGCACCACAACAAATCGTTTATGTAGCCTGTGACCCCGTGGCTCTCGCCCGTGACGTGGCGCTGTTTCGGACGCAGGGGTATGAATTGAAGAACCTGCGTGCTTTCGACCTGTTTCCCAATACCCACCACGTCGAGGCCGTCGCACTGCTCTGCAAATAGCTATCGTTGACACCAGACAAACCAAAGGCAGCCCTACCGTGAGCCACGCAGCTACTGAATCCGCACCATCCATCCCCCCCGATGCGCCCGTTCGGGTCGGAATTGTCGACGACCATGAGTCGGTGCGACTGGGCTTGCAAGCCGCCTGCGAGAACGCCGGCTACGAAGTCTTGTTCGCTTCAGCAACCGCTCAGGGACTCGTCGACGGTCTCGCCGGGCGCACCTGCGACGTGATCGTGCTCGACCTCTCGCTCGGCGACGGGTCGCTCGTCACCGACAACGTGCACCTGGTGGCGACCACCGGCTCCGCTGTGCTCGTACACAGCATTGCCGACCGCGTCGCTTCGGTGCGAGAAGCCCTTGCTGCCGGCGCTGCCGGAGTCATTCCCAAGTCGTCCCCGACCACCACCGTCATGGCGGCCGTCGCATCCGTCGCCCGAGGTGATGTGCTCAACAACCTCGAGTGGGCCAGCGCCATCGACGCCGACCGCGACTTCGCCAAGGCGCAGCTCGGCCGCCGCGAACGCGACGTGCTGCACCTCTATGCCTCGGGACTGCCGCTCAAGATGGTCGCCATGCAGCTCGGTATTGCGCACTCCACCGCCCGCGAATACCTCGACCGCATTCGGGTGAAGTATGTCGAGGTCGGGCGTCCCGCGCCGACCAAGGTCGACCTGCTGCGTCGCGCCGTCGAAGACGGAATCCTGCCCGGGCTCGACGCCACCGAAGCTGACCGCGGTGTCTAAACGGGCCGCCCGCGAGGGCGACCAGAACCGCCAGGGTGCCCTGGTCTTCACGGCAACTAAACCGTTCACCGAGGTCGGTGACGACGGATTCCAAGCCGACGGCAGCCTGTTCGACCGCGCGCGGCAGCCGCGCAACCCGATCAGCCGCGCCCAGATCGAAATTGTGCTGTCGCGGTCGGTGGCCGCCGTCGCCGTGATCTTCGCCCTGCAGACCCTGCCGGTCATGCTCGAGCAACTGGACAGCCGCAAAGCTTCGGCGGCCGTGCCCATTGCGATCGTTCTGGCACTCGTGATTGTGATCTTCGTCACTGCGACGCTGACCCGGGAGGGCATCCGTACCGCTGCGGGCGCAGTAGCGGCCGTGTACCTTGCCGCACTTTTTGTATGGCCGCCACTCATGATCGATCCCACCGCGGTGCTCGAGAGTAAACCGTGGCTCTGGTACCTCTGCGGTGTCGCCACCTCGTGCGCGGCAATTGCACTGCCCTTGGCGTGGGCGGTCGTCTACACCGTGATTACTCCGGCCACCTTTGGGCTCCTGCGGGTACTGCCCTCCGGTGGCGAGGCCGAGAACTTGGTCGCCGTGCTCGACACTTTCTACGCCATGCTGCTCGGCGGAACGGTGCTCATCATCATCTACGTACTGCGCCAGGCCACAGCACGGGTCGATACTGCCCAGTCCAACGCACTCGCCAAATACGCCGTAGCGGTGCGACATCACGCTACTGAGGTGGAACGGGTTGAGGTCGACTCCATCGTGCACGACAGTGTGCTTGCGACGCTGCTCTCGGCGGCAGGCGTGCGCAATGCCAAGGGAGCCGAGTTGGCCGCCGCTATGGCGCGCAGCGCCATCATCCGCTTGCAGGTGGCCAGCGGAGAACGAAACGTTGATGATGCCGCGGTCAGCGTCAGCCAGCTGGCGGCGCGCATTCGTTCCGCCGCGATGGCGACCGGAATGTTCACCGTGACCGAGCTGTGCGTGGCCGGCCTCACTCTTCCCGAGCACGCCGCGGAGGCTCTCTACTCGGCCAGCGTGCAGGCCATGGTCAACAGCGTGCAGCACGCGGGCCCCGCACAATCGCGCACCGTCACGGTGGGCGGTGACGACCAGAGCGGATGCATCATCTGCATTAGCGACACCGGCTGCGGTTTCGACGTTTCCAGCGTCGCCAGCGGCCGTCTGGGGCTGCGCGTGTCGATCCATGACCGAGTGGCCACCGCCGGTGGCGTAGCCGTTCTGCGCACGAGCCTGGGCCACGGCACGACTATCACCCTCACCTGGCCGCGGCCCGACGCGCCAAACCAGGTGAGCGGTGACCAGTCGGCCGAGGCGAAGGGCTCGTTGTCCGGGCGAGACGCGGGCACCCGATGATGGCCGGTTCCGTGGTTGTTTCTCGCACCCTGGCGCTCATCGTGGCCGCTTTCTTCTCCGGCTACCATGTGCTGCTCGGCGTGTATTCGCTCGACCAGCCGGCGTCGGCAACGCCGATTTTGGCGGCGATGAGCCTGTATGTCGTGGCGACGGTCGCGAGTCTCTGCACCACCAGCTCCATGCGTATGTCGCTGCCGCTGGCCCTGTTCAACGTGGGTGTTTCGGTGGCCATTCCGCTGATCGTGGGCAGCCAGCTCGACGGATCCTCCGGCACGCTCGGGTATGCCACCTGGTACGTGGCCGCGATCGGCACCCTCATGACGATCACTGCTGCCCGCAAACGCCCGCAGCTGGCCCTGCTGGGTGTCGGCACGCTCGTGCTGCACAGTGTCGTCTGGGCCGGTGTTGGCGAGCTGGGGCACCTGGGCGTCATCGGCAGCGTGGTCTGGGTTGTCGCGGCCGCGCTGCTGTCGAGAGCACTCGTGAAGGCCAACCGGGATGCCCGCCAGTATGGAAGGGCCGAGCGGGAGGCGAGCGGATGGCATGCCGCTCAGGAGGCCCACCTCTATGAGCGCCAGGTACGGTTGACCCAAACCATGCGACTGGCCATGCCCATGCTGCGGCGCATCAGCGAAAGCGATGGCGATCTCAGTGAGGACGACCGGCAGGAGTGCCGACTACTCGAAGCAGCAATACGCGACGAAATCCGTGGGCGGCGTCTGCTGAACAACGCCGTGCGCGAACAGGTCATGGCCGCCCGTCGACGCGGTGCGAGCGTCACCCTGCTCGATGAAGGCGGGATAGACGATCTCAGCGGATCCCCCCTGGAGATCGTGCTCAACACCCTGGCAACCGCCATCGGCGGCACCACGGCCGACAGGATCATTGCTCGCACATCTGCCGACAGCGTGACCATCGCGGTCACCGTGGTGGGCCTGAGCAGCCCTGACCCGGCCGTGAGCGCCCTCGGACCGGACTCGTCCGGTGAAGAAGAAGTAGACCTGTGGATAGAAATTCCCCGGAAGGTCGCGCGCGTCGTTTCCGACTGAGGCTGACGGCGTCAGGCGACGCATACGCGAAAGGGGATCAGCCGAAGCTGATCCCCTTTCGATTATTCGAGAAAGGACGACAACCCGAATGCCATCCGTTCCCGCCCCCAACACATTCGCTCGCTTACCCTAGACAGCGAATGATCGGTGGTGGCACTCCAGGAGCGTCACCGAGCCTTACTAGTCTGCACTATCAAACTCATGCTCACAGTCGGCATTTTGGAGGACAAACGCACCGGTGGATGCACACATTAGCCGGTGAAGCCGCGCCAGCGGTTGGCGCCCGGGTGCACCGGCACCCGAATAGGGCGCTGGTTTTGCTGCCAGGCACTCTGACCGAGTTCCGGCGCGGCCCGGCGCTCGTCGGATTCTTCCCGCAACAGGCCACGGATGATGGCGGTCACCGCCGACACCTCGACAGCACTGACACGGTGGGTCACAAAAACCAGCTCCGACGGATCGAACTCTGACGGCTTCGGCCGCTCGGTGTTAGCCAGCATCGCGGTGTGGGATGTCTTCACAGCGGAATATTCCCGTGTTTCTTGGCGGGCAGGTTCGCCCGCTTGGTGCGAAGAGCCCGCAACGCCTTGATGACCGATACCCGAGTAGCCGCTGGCTCGATGATGCCGTCGAGTTCGCCGCGTTCCGCCGCGAGAAACGGGCTCGCCACGTTGTAGGTGTACTCGTCGGCCAGACGGGTGCGCACCGCTGCGACGTCTTCACCGGCCTGTTCGGCCGCCTTGATCTCGGCGCGGTAAAGAATGTTCACAGCGCCCTGGCCGCCCATGACAGCGATCTCCGCGGTCGGCCAGGCCAGGTTGGTATCGGCGCCGAGCTGCTTGGAACCCATCACGATGTACGCGCCGCCGTAGGCCTTGCGCAGAATAACGGTGACGAGCGGCACGGTGGCCTCGGCGTAGGCGTACAGCAGTTTCGCGCCGCGGCGGATGATTCCGGTCCACTCCTGGTCGGTGCCGGGCAGGAAGCCGGGCACGTCGACGAGGGTGAGGATGGGGATGGAGAACGCATCGCAGAACCGTACGAAGCGTGCGGCCTTCTCGCCGGCCTCGATGTTCAGGGTACCGGCCATGGCGTTGGGCTGGTTGGCGACGATTCCAATGGAGCGGCCCTCGACCCGGGCGAACCCCACGACGATGTTCGGCGCGTACAACGGCTGCGTCTCGAGAAAGTCGCCGTTGTCAACGATGTGTTCGATGACGGTCTTGACGTCGTAGGGCTGGTTGGGCGAATCGGGGATGATCGTATTGAGGCGACGGTCGGCATCCGTTGTTTCGAGTTCCACGTCGCTGTCGAACACGGGCAACTCGGCCAGGTTGTTGTCGGGCAGGTAGCTCAAGAGGGCACGGGCGAAGTCGAGCGCGTCGGGTTCATCGCTGGCAAGGTAGTGCGAGACGCCGGAGACCTTGTTGTGGGTGAGGGCTCCGCCGAGTTCTTCCATGCCGACGTCTTCGCCGGTGACGGTCTTGATGACGTCGGGGCCGGTGACGAACATCTGGCTGGTCTTGTCGACCATGATCACGAAGTCGGTCAGAGCGGGGGAATAGACCGCTCCGCCCGCGGCCGGACCGCAGATGATCGAGATCTGTGGAATGACACCGGAGGCGGCCGTATTGCGGCGAAAGATCTCGCCGTACTTGCCGAGGGCCACGACGCCCTCCTGGATGCGCGCTCCGCCAGAGTCGAGGATGCCGATGATGGGGACCCCGGTCTTCAGGGCGAGGTCCATCACCTTGATGATTTTCTCGCCGGCCACCTCGCCGAGCGACCCGCCGAAGATGGTGAAGTCCTGGGAGTAAACGGCCACCTGGCGGCCGTGGATCGTGCCGGTTCCGGTGACGACCGCGTCGCCGTATGGCCGCTTCTTCTCCATGCCAAAAGCCACGGTGCGGTGTCGTACAAACTCGTCGAGCTCCACGAAAGAGCCCTGGTCGAGCAGCAGGTCGACGCGCTCGCGGGCGGTCATTTTGCCCTTGGCATGCTGCTTTTCGATGGCGGTCGCCCCGCTGGCCGTCACGGCTTCGTGATAACGCAGCTTGAGGTCGGCGAGTTTTCCCGCCGTCGTATACAGGTCGGGTGCCGCGGCGGGCGTCTTGTCAGTCACCACTTCACTCTACCGGCACCCCCCGCACGGTCCACGTTGACGATGTTCCACAACTTTGCCGGCCAACACTGCACGTTTCCCCCTCCAACGGTCCATTGGCCAGCCGAAACTCTTCCGCCACGTTCATAACTCCGGCAAATTGGTCAAAAACAGCTCGAAATAGGGGTTTGGGGCCATATTCGACAGAATTGCAGGAGTTATGCCGACGAGAGGGTCGCCACCATGGAGTTTTCGCTCAGCCGTACCGAGGTGAGCCGGTTCGAGTACCGCTCCGAGGCCACCTCCACCAACGATGTACTCAAAGAACAAGCCACGGCGGATGCCGCCGCCTGGCCCGACCTCTCGGTCATCGTCACCGACAACCAGACCCAGGGGCGTGGCCGGCTCGGCCGCGTCTGGTCGGCCCCGACCGGCAAAGCCCTGGCCATCTCCGTGCTCGTGCGACCGACGGTGCCGCCCCACGCCCTCGGTTGGTTCCCCCTGCTGGCGGGAGCCGCCATGACCCGCGCCGTGAAAAAAGTCGTCGAGGCGAACATGAAGCCCGTCGAAGGGGTCAAAGAGGCCGAGGACCCCCGCCACGACACGACCCTCAAATGGCCCAACGACGTGCTCATCGACGGCTACAAGGTGTGCGGCATCCTGTGCGAGCTGCTGCCCGACGGGACAGGCATCATCATCGGCGCCGGTCTGAACCTCTCCCTCGACGAACACGACCTGCCCACCCTCACGTCCACCTCGCTGCTGCTGGTCACCCGCACCGCGCCCGACCCCGATCAGGTGCTCGCCGCCTACCTGCACGAGCTCGTCACGTTGTACCGGGCGTTTACCTCAGCCAACGGCGACGCCGTCCAGAGCGGCCTGCATGCCGCCGTCTCCGAGCTCTGCGGCACGCTCGGCAGTGTCGTGCGCGTGGAACTGCCCGGCGGTACCGACCTAATCGGCATCGCCACCGGCATTGACGCTGGCGGCCGGCTGACCGTCGTCAATCAGGCCGATGGCGAGGAACGGTCTGTCGCCGCCGGCGATGTCACCCACCTGAGGTATTAATAGAAGTAATGAAGAAGAAAACGCAGGGCGAGACCAACGAGACCGAATCCTCCGGCTATGCCCGAGAGAGCCGGCCCGAAAAGGTCGTCGCCCGCCTACGCCCGCACGCTCGCGTGCTGGTCTGGCCGACGCTGCTCCTGTTCGCCCTGGCCGGTGGCACCGGGTATTTCTTCGGCAACATGGCGGAGCCGTGGCAGAACGCCGCTGTGCTCGGCGGCGCCATCGCGCTTGCCGTACTCGGCTGGCTGCTGCCGCTCGCCGCCTGGCTCACCAAGCGCTACACGATCACCACCCGCCGCATCATCTTTCGCCACGGATTCTTCGTGCGCACCCGCCAGGAGCTACTGCACAGCCGCGGCTACGACGTGAGCGTGCGGCAGAACTGGGTGCAGGCCGGGTTTCACTCGGGTACGGTGCTGATCAATTCGGGGCTGGAGCATCCGCTGGTCTTGACGGACGTTCCCAACGTCGACCTCGTGCAGAGTACGCTGCACGACCTCATGGAAAAGGCGAGCACCGTCATGAGCTCCCGCCGGCAGGAGCAGTCAGCCCCCTCCGCAGAGTCAGCGTTCTGGGGTCGCCGTTAGCCGAATCGCCCCGGTGCGCGTGCTGACCGCAGTGATACCAGCGGATGCCGGCGCCCCGGTCCGGTGCGGTGCAAACACCCAGTAGCGGTAGAGCGTGAAACGAAAGATTGCCCCGAGCAGCAGGCCGACGATGTTGCCCGAGATGTTGTCGGCGAGAACACTGGTGTAGCCGAGCACGTAGTGGCTGAACCACAGGCAGGCGATGCCAATGCCCATGCCCACGAGGCTCACCGCGAGAAATTCCAGGCCCTCCCGCGCTGTGTGGTTCTGGCGGTTCTTGCTGAAGGTCCAGTACCGGTTGCCGAGCCAGTTCACCAGAATGGCCAGCACCGTCGAGATGACCTTGGCGTAGATGGGCCCGGCGTGTACGTCGGCGGAATCCAGCACGGTGGTGCGCAACAGGTTGAACACCGTGAAGTCCACCACGAAGCCCAGCGCACCGACGGCACCGAACTTGAGGCCCTGACTCAGAAAGCTGAGCAGGCGCTGCTTCACGGTGATCGACATGCATCCGTTCGACGTTCGGTAAAGTGGGGTAGAAAGCACTCAAGTCTCGAAGTCTATGGCGTAACGAAATTTTCGGGCTGGGTTAAGACATGGGTTTAGCTGAACGCTTGCAGAGAAAATGGTGAACAGATGGCTCTGACCGTCGGTGTGATTGGAGCGGGCCAGCTCGCCCGCATGATGATTCCCGCGGCCGTGAACCTCGGCATCGAGCTGAAGGTTCTCGCCGAAGCCGATGGTATGTCCGCCGCGCTCGCGGCCGTGAGCGTCGGTGATTACCGCGATCTGGCCACGGTTCTCGCCTTCGCGAAGACCGTTGACGTGATCACCTTCGACCACGAACACGTGCCTCAGGAGATTCTGCGCGAACTCGTGCGCGAGGGCATCACGGTGCACCCCGGGCCCGACGCCCTGCTGTACGCGCAAGACAAACTACTGATGCGCGAAAAGCTTGCCGAGCTGGGTCTGCCGGTGCCGGATTGGGCGCGCATCGATGACGTCGCCGGGCTCGCCGAATTTCTCACCAACCACGGCGGCCGCGCCGTCGTGAAGACCGCCCGCGGCGGCTACGACGGCAAGGGCGTGCGCGTGGTCAGCCACGAACACGACGTCGATGACTGGTTCCAGGCGCTCGCCGAAGATGGCAACGGCGGCGCCCTGCTGGTCGAAGAGCTCGTGCACTTCAGCCGTGAGCTCGCCCAAGTGGTCGCCAGGCGCCCGAGCGGTGAGATCGCGGTCTGGCCGGTTGTGGAGACCGTGCAACGCGACGGCGTCTGCGCCGAGGTCATCGCGCCGGCGCCCCACTCCATGGGTCGACTTGCCGACGTCGCCACCGACATTGCCGTGGCCGTGGCCGAGGGCATCGGCGTCACCGGGGTGCTTGCCGTTGAGCTGTTTCAAACAACGGATGAGCGCCTCCTCATCAACGAATTGGCGATGCGCCCGCACAACAGCGGTCACTGGTCGATCGACGGGTCCACGACCAGCCAGTTCGAACAACACCTGCGGGCGGTACTCGACCTGCCGCTCGGTGCGACCGGTGCCCGGGACCCGTGGACGGTCATGGTGAACATTTTCGGCGGGCCCGCGTCAGGCTCGCTGGGTGACCGATATGAGGCGGGCCTGGCGCAGCATCCGCTCGTGAAAGTGCACAACTATGGCAAGGCATCGAGGCCCGGCCGCAAGGTGGGCCATGTCACGGCAAGCGGCGACGATCTCGACGAAGTTGCCTACCAAGCGCGTGCCACTGCACAAATCTTTCAGCAGTGAGCAATAAGATCGTCTGCGTGCCATACGATACCGAGTCATTTAGCGAGCCTGCGAGCTTTAGCGCGCCGCTGGTCGGCTTGGTGATGGGCAGCGACTCGGACTTCACCGTCATGAGCGCCGCAGCGCAGACCCTCAAAGACTTCGGGGTGGCGCACGAGGTTCAGGTGGTTTCGGCGCACCGCACGCCCGAGAAAATGCTCGACTATGGGCGCAGCGCGCAGGCCCGCGGCCTCAAGGTGATCATCGCCGGAGCCGGGGGAGCGGCGCACCTGCCCGGCATGCTCGCCGCCATGACGACGCTGCCCGTGGTGGGGGTACCCGTTCCGCTCGGGCTGCTCGACGGCCTCGATTCCTTGCTGTCGATCGTGCAGATGCCAGCCGGTGTGCCCGTCGCGACGGTGTCGATCGGCGGGGCGAAGAACGCCGCGCTGATCGCGATCAAGATTCTCGCCACGAGCGATGACACGCTGCGCATCAAACTCGAAGACTATTCCGTGCAACTCGCAGATTTGGTCGAGCAGAAGAACCGGGACCTCCAAACGCGATTATGACCAGTGTGACAAACCAGGGCCGTGTGACAGACCCGATCCGGCACCCGAATTCCGGCTCCGCACGCATCATGACGACGCGTGCGTGGTGGCTTGTCGTACTCAATTTCGTTCTGCCCGGCTCGGCGCAGGTGCTGGCCGGCAATCGCCGCCTCGGCCGGTTCGGCCTTGGCGCGACCCTCACACTGATCACCGCTGCGATCATCGCCGGCGCTGTCTACCTGCTGTGGCCGGCAGTCGTGCTTACCGTGTTCACGAGCACGATCGGCCTGTGGGCTGCCGCCGCGGTGCTCGCTTTCTACGCGGTCACCTGGCTCGTGCTCACGCTCAACACCCTCAGCCTGATCAGGTTGGGCCGGGCCGCGCCGGGCGCCCGTCCGGTCATCGCCGCGTTCTCGACTGCGCTCATGGTCGTCGTCTGTGGAACAGCCGGCTACGGCGCCTTCGTCGCCACGTCGGCGAGCGAATTCCTCTCCTCCGTGTTCGTCGCCGGCCCGAGCGAACCGCCGGTCGATGGCCGCTACAACATCCTGCTGCTCGGTGGTGACGCCGGCGCCGACCGTGAGGGCCTCCGCCCCGACAGCCTGTCGGTGGTCAGCATCGACGCCACGACCGGCCAGGCCACAACCATCAGCCTGCCGCGCAACCTCGAGGACGCGCCGTTCTCGGCCGGATCCTCGCTCGGCGCCCTGTACCCAGAGGGCTACGGCTCCATCGACGGATGCGACGTGTCGGCCTGCATGCTCAACTCCATTTTCACCGAGGCCGAGTTGAAACGCCCGGAGTACTATCCGAACGCGGTGGCCGAGGGCAGCTCCCCGGGTATCCAGGCCACGCTCGAGGCGGCGCAGGGCATCACGGGACTCACCATCCAGTATTTCGTACTCATTGACATGCAGGGCTTCTCTGACCTCATCGACGCCCTCGGTGGTGTCGACATCGACGTGCACAACCGCGTTCCGGTGCATACCGACGAAACCTTCACCAAGGTGTTGTTCTGGTTCGAGCCGGGCTTGCAGCACATGGATGGCTACCACGCCCTTTGGTTTGCCCGCTCACGCCACGGTACGAGCGACTACGACCGCATGCAGCGCCAGACCCAGATGCAGGAGGCCCTGCTCGCGCAGGCCAGCCCGGCGAACGTGCTCACAAAGTTTCAGGGCGTGGCCGCCGCCGGTAGCCGCGTCGTCAAGACCGACGTTCCGCAGGGCATGCTCGGTTACTTCGTGAACCTCGCCTCGAAGACCAAGGAACTGCCGGTCATCTCGGTGCCGCTGATTCCCGAGAATGGCGTCGACCCCGAAAACCCCGACTACTCCGCTATCCAGGCCATGATCGCTGCAGCCCTGGCGCCCGCGCCCACTGCCACTCCGACGCCGTAACTCGGCACTCGCCTGCTACTCGTTGCCACTGCTATTCGGTGCTGCTACTCGGCGCCACTGCGGCGAAACGAGAACTTCTTGTGACCGAAGAAGCTCAGCAGCGTCGTGACCACGAGAATGATCAACTGGGCCAGCAGCGGCGGCACCCGCACGACTTCCACCAGCAGCGGCAGTGCGACGGCATTGATACCGATCGCGACCAGGTAGACGCTCACGAACCGGGCGAAGTCCCGCAGCACGTGGCCGTGCACCACGAAAACGAATCGTCGATACAGCACAAAGGCGAGGGAGATGCCGACCGCGTACGAGAGCGCGAGGCTGAGCAGGTAGCCGAGGTGGACATCCGCAAAAACCCAGAGGGTGAAGGCCGAGAAGATGAGATAACCAACGAGCGTGTTCGTGGCGCCGACCGCGAGAAACCGCACGCGTTGGTCTCGTAAGAAGCGCACCAGGGGTTACAGGTCCGCGTGCAATTGCCAGACCCGTTCGGCCGAGTCCCGCCAGCTGAAGGCCCGCGATCGGTCGCCGCCGAAGATGCTCATGCGGTTTCGCAGCACGCTGTCGCCGAGCACCCGGTTGATTGCTTCAACAAGCCGGCCGGGGTATTCCTTCGGGTCCGAGCGCTCGACCGCGACGCCAGCATCACTGGCGGCTTCGAGTAGGGCGGGGGCGTCGGAGTGCACAACCGGAGTGCCGAGATGGAAGGCCTCGATGATCGGCAGCGCAAAGCCCTCTTCCAGACTCGGGTAGACGAACACGCTCGCCCGGGCAATCACGACGGCCAGGTCGGAGTCGCTCAGCCCCGACAGGGCGCGCACGCGCCCCGGTGCCAGTCCGGCTTCATCGGCGACCGAGGCCAGGTCGAGTTCGCCCCAGGTGTCCGGTCCGAGCACGATCAGCGGCAGGTCCGGTGCGCCGGGCAGCCCGAGCGCCGTGATCAGCGCGGTGACGGCCTTCCGCGGGTCGAGCGACCCGGAGGTCAGAATGTACTGCGACGGCAGCGCCAGCGCCTGCAGGCGCTCTTCCACCACGGGAATGGCCGGCAGCACGAGCCGCCGGCCCACGGCGCCGCCGATCACGCGCACCCGGTCGCCCAGGTCCATGATCTCGGTCAGCTGCCGTGCCACGGCGTGGCTCGGCACGACGATCGCGTCGGCGTGCTTGCGGGCGCGTTTGAGCATGCCCTTGGTCCAGGCCACTGTCGTCGGGGTCAGTGATGACGGATGCGTCCACGCCAGCACGTCGTGCAGCGTCACCGCGATTTGAGTGCCGTCGTCCCCCCGGTTGTGACGGCGCAGTGGGGCAAGCAGTCCCGGCGCGTGGATCAGGCCGGTGCCCGACGACGCGGTCACACCCAGAGCCCAGGCCGTGGCCAGCTCCCGGCGGGCCAGGCTCGTCTTGTGCAAGTTGGCCAGGCCGGGCAGGGCGGCCTCGATGAATTGATACTGTGCGGGGGTCGACGACGAGACGATGCCCTCAACGTCACACTCGGCCGGTGCCGTTGCGATCAGCGCACGGGTGAGTTCCTCGGTGTAACGCCCGGTACCTCCCGGTACCGGGGCGACCATCTGGTCGACGACTACCCGCAGAGTGATCATGCTGTCTCGAAAACTCCGGAGGCAAATGCTTCGGCCTGAGCGTCTTGCCAGCTGCGCATCGGTGCGAGCCCAGCCGCAGCCCAGTTGGCGTGGCCGAGCACCGAGTAGGCCGGCCGCGGCGCGGGCAGCACAAAGGCTGAGCTGTCGGTCGGCAGCACGCGTTCCGGGTCGAGACCCGCCAAGGCGAAGACGTCGCGGGCCTGGTCGAACTTCGACGCCAGGCCGGAGTTCGTGCCGTGGTAGATGCCGGCCGGCGCGTCGGAGTCGAGCAACTGCACGATCTGCGCGGCCAGGTCCACCGTCCAGGTGGGCTGGCCGACCTGGTCGTTGACGACGTTCAGCATGTGGCGCGTGCCAGCAGCCTTGAGCATGGTCTTGGCGAAGTTCGGTCCGTTCTTGCCGTACAGCCAGGCGGTGCGCACGATGTAGCTGCGCGCGCCGTTCTCCACCTGCACGAATTCTTCGCCGGCTGCCTTGGTGCGGCCATAGGCCGAGATCGGGCTGTGCGGTGTGTTCTCGGCGTAGGGCGTGGTCGCGCTGCCGTCGAAGACGTAGTCCGTCGAAATCTGCACGAGCTTCGCCTGCAGAGCGGATGCCGCCACAGCCAGGTTCCACGGCCCCACCGCATTCACCTGATAGGCCTCATCTTCATGACTTTCGGCATCATCGACCTTGGTGTACGCGGCGCAGTTGATGATGACGTCGTGCCCGGCAACGGCGGCCTTGACTGCTTCGAGGTTCGTCACGTCGAGTTCGCTCCGGCCGAGAGCCGTCACCTCGCGGCCGGCTAAAGCCGTCTGCAGGTCGCGCCCCAGCATGCCCGTGGCCCCGGTAATCAGATAACGGGTCATGCTAGTTCAGCGCCGCCCGAGTCTTGAGGGGTTCCCACCACTGGCGATTGTCGCGGTACCACTGCACGACGTCGGCGAGTCCCTGTTCGAACGGAACCTCGGGCGCGTAGCCCAGTTCGGCCTGAATCTTGCTGATATCCACCGAGTAGCGCAGGTCGTGGCCGAGCCGGTCGGCGACGCGGTCCACGTACGACCAGTCTTTGCCAGTCGAGTCGAGCAGCAACTGGGTGAGCTCCTTGTTGGTCAGCTCGGTGCCGCCGCCAATGTTGTAGATTTCGCCGGCGCGCCCGTCGACGAGCACCATAGCAATGGCGCGGGTGTGGTCGTCCACGTGCAGCCAGTCGCGAATGTTGTTGCCTTCGCCATAAAGCGGAACGTGCAGGTCGTCGATCAGGTTGCTGACGAAGAGCGGAATGACCTTTTCGGGAAAGTGGTACGGGCCGTAGTTGTTCGAGCAGCGGGTGATCGACACGTTGAGGCCGTGGGTGCGGTGGTAGCTGCGGGCGAGCAGGTCGCTGCCGGCCTTCGAGGCGCTGTAGGGGGAGTTGGGTTCAAGCGCCCGCTCCTCGTTCCAGGAGCCTTCGGCGATCGAGCCGTAGACCTCGTCGGTGGAAACGTGCACGAACCGCGCAAGCTTGTGGCGAAGCGCCGCGTCGAGCAGCTGCTGGGTGCCGAGCACGTTGGTCTCGACGAAGATGGTGGAATCCATCACCGAGCGGTCCACGTGCGATTCGGCGGCGAAGTGCACGACCGCGTCGAGGCCAGGGAAAAGCGTGTCGAGCAGCTTGCCGTCGCGAATGTCGCCGTGCACAAAGGAGTAACGCGGTGAATCGGCGATCGGGGCGAGGTTTTCGAGGTTTCCCGAGTAGGTCAGTGCGTCGAGCACGACAACCTCGGCGCCTTCCAGGCCCGGGTACTTGTCTTCAATCGTGCGTCGCACAAAGTTGGAGCCGATAAAACCGGCGCCGCCGGTGACGAGGATCTTCATATAGGAGTAACCGTTCCGTTCGCTTCAATGGCCTCCGCGATTCTACCGGACGCCCATTGGTAGACTCCCAACGTGCAGATTCGAGAACTCTTAATCCCAGATTCCTACGAGATCACGCCTAAACAGTTCGGCGATGACCGTGGCGTGTTCCTCGAGTGGTACCGCTTTGACAAGCTCGAGGAGAAGGTGGGGCACAAGCTCGACCTCGCCCAAGCCAATACTTCGGTGTCGAAGCGCGGCTCGGTGCGCGGCATCCATTTTGCGGATGTTCCGCCCAGCCAGGCCAAGTATGTGACGGCCGTGCACGGTGCCGTTCTCGACTACATCATCGACATTCGCGTCGGATCGCCGACGTTCGGTCAGTGGGACAGCGTGCTCCTCGATGACACCGACCGACGCGCGGTTTACATCGCCGAGGGACTCGGACATTGCTTCGTCGCGCTGACCGACAACGCGACGGTGAGCTACCTCGTCAACAGCACCTTCAGCCCGGGTCGCGAACACGGCATCAGCCCGCTCGACGAGGAGATCGGTTTGGTATTCCCTCCCGCGGCCGGTGAGCTGCTTTTGTCGCCAAAAGACACGGATGCCCCCACTCTCGCAGCCGCAGCTGCCGCCGGCCTGCTCCCCACCTGGGACGCAGCCCGCGCTTACTACGCCACTTTGAACGACAGGAACTAACTTCATGCGCGGAATTATTCTCGCCGGTGGCTCGGGCACGCGCCTGTGGCCGATCACCAAGGGGATCTCCAAGCAGCTCATGCCGATCTACGACAAACCGATGATTTACTATCCTCTGTCTACGCTCATGATGGCTGACATCAAAGAGATCTTGATCATCACGACCCCCGAATACAACGAGCAGTTTCGGGCGTTGCTCGGCGACGGTTCTGACTTGGGTATTCGCATCGAATACGCGATTCAGTCGTCCCCCGATGGTCTCGCGCAGGCGTTCATCATTGGCGAAGAGTTCATCGGCGACGAGAGCGTTGCTCTCGTGCTCGGGGACAACATCTTCCACGGTGCGGGACTCGGCTCGGCGTTGAGAGGCAATGCGGAGATCGAAGGTGCGCGCATCTTCGCGTACCACGTGAGCAACCCCACGTCCTACGGAGTCGTCGAGTTCGATGAGGCCATGACAGCCATTTCGATTGAAGAGAAGCCGCCGAAGCCGAAAAGCAACTATGCCGTTCCCGGGCTGTACTTCTACGACAATTCCGTAGTCGCAATCGCGAAGACCATCGAGCCAAGCGCGCGTGGTGAGCTGGAAATCAGTACGGTCAACGAGCGCTACCTGGAACAGGGGACCTTGCACGTGCAGGTACTCGACCGCGGCACAGCGTGGCTCGACACGGGGACCTTCGAATCCATGATGCAGGCGTCAGAGTATGTGCGCGTGATCGAAGATCGGCAGGGGTTTAAGGTCGGCTGCATTGAAGAGATCGCCTGGCGTGCCGGCTGGATCAGCGATGCGCAACTTGCTGTCCTAGCCGCTCCGTTGCTAAAGAGCGGCTACGGCCGCTATCTCGCCGGCCTGATCGCCACAGCTGATTGACGCGACTCGGATCGAGAGGCGGTGCGTTCACGCTCGCTTGAACTCCGACGGAAGTCGGCTTGACTCGCGCTGGGTGCGGCGGTAGAGCCGGTTTCCAAGAAGTCTGTCCCGGCCCTCCAATTGCGCTTGCGCCGCTTTCAGCGCGGCGCTGGAAGCGGTCAGGGCCTCGATGAGCACCGTGCTGCGCTGCTTGAGCTCAAGACCGACCTGCTTCGACTCAAGCCGACGTGGCTCAGAGGCGGCCAGAGCAAGGTCGCGATCACGGGTAAACGTCTGCGCCTGTTCGAACAGCACGGCTTGCTGGCGTGCTGACGGTGCTGGATCAAAAGGCGGCACAACGTGGTGCTCAGCCGTGCCCAGAATCTCCGTGTAGCGGTCGAAAGCCTGGTTGATGAGTCGACCATCGCGTGCGATCTGCTCCGAGAAGTCAAATTTCTTTGGCTACAACACAGCCAGCATGGCTACGAGCCCGTGGTCATCCCGAACCAGGTGCGAACCGAGTGCCCGGTCTAGAAAGTAGTACTCGGCCTTCGCCTGGTGGATAGACGCAAAAGGAATGTTCTGGCTGTACGCGTAGATCGAGGCTTGAAGCGAGGAGACCACCACCTAGTCCATCTGGCGGATCACGGGATGCAGCGGCAAAGGGTCGAGTCGGTCCAATACAACACTTTTTTCCCGATTAAATGGGAGGTTTCTCATGAATGACTGGTCGCCGTTGTAGTGGGGGAACGGGAGGAAAAGCTTTTTATGGAGAATCGCATCGATGATCGGGGTGAGATCTTCTATGAGTCGAAGGAAGCACAGCACCACAGGGATCTCCACAACCGGCTCACCTGGCTCTATGCCCTTAATGTCGAAGTGGTCGCTCTGGAGCAGCGTCGCGCACGGAAGCACCTCGGCATGAGGAACGAAGGAACGGAGTACGTCTACTTCGTGCTCCGAGCGTGCCGAAATACACGCGTAGTCGTTGAGGTGCCCCAGGTCGTCGGCCAGTGACCACACGCCGGCCGCGTTGCGGATGTGCCCGCCGGGCTGACGGTACGCATCGTGGCAGGGGTCCCCCTGCATACGACCTTACCGCCGCCGATGAACAAAGGGCGGGGACTGCTTGATCGAACAGATTGACAATTCGCGAAGTCAATCCGCCCGCGGCAAACAGGTGCTCGGCGGCGACTCCGATCGCGATGTCGCCGGTGTTCCTGCTCACGGAGTCGTAGAGCAGGTTGGCTACGGAAACGGCCAAGTCGAACGCAACCGGAGGGTTGATGTCGAAGCGGGGCTCAAGCCGCAAGATTCCGCCACCGAAATTTGGGCCAAACCGGCACCGCCGGTGACGAGGAACTTCACCAAGGAGCAACCGTTCCGTTCTCTCCAATGGCCTAGATGTCTCTACCGGACACCCATTGGAGTGCATCCCAGCGAACGAATTCACGAACTTCCCGGCACGGATTGTTAGAATGAATTCGAATTTCATTGGCGGTTCTAGAGACGGAAAAATGACTATACCCACACCTGATGAATCGGACCTCGCCCGCGACGCTCGGCAGTTGGCTCTCGTCGATCGAGTGATCGGTTTGCAGGCCGAGGTAGCCAACTTGAACGTCACGTATCCCAATCGGATAAATGCCCTGGAAGCGGAGTTGCGTGCGCTCCTCACTTCACGAACCTGGAAGACCGGGCGGGCAGCAGTGAGCCCGCTGCTGTTCGCCCGGAAAGTTCTGCGCAAGATCAAGAATCGGCGTAAGGCGTGATGTCCGCGACTGATTCCGGATATTCCAGTCCGACCTCAGTTACTTTCGTGTTGCTGTCTGACGATGGCGGTGAGAATGCGGAGCGATTCCTGCAGTCGGCACACGGGAGCGATGCGATCCACGTCGAATTTGTCATAGTTTGCTCGAAAGATACACGATGTTTCCATGGGGACAACGTCGTTGTACGTGAGCTGGCGGTGGACGAGTCCGTTGCGGAGGCCGTAAATGCGGCCGTCGATGGCGCCACCAGTGACTTCATCAGTATTTTGCGCCCCGAGGGCGTCGCGACACCCGACGCACTCGATGTCTTTTCCGCGTTCGTCGAAGATCATCCTCGCGCCGAGATCATCTACTCGAATGAGGCAGCTTTGGGTCCAGAGGGCAACCTGTTGTCCCTAAACAAACCCATCTTCTCGCCAGAGCGGCTGCGGTGCCAGTTTTACTTTGGGGACTTCGTCTTCTATCGGCGCGAGCTATTTCTCCGCGTGGGCGGGTTGAACAAAGCACGCGCGGGAGCGCTCCTCTACGACCTTGCACTGCGGTCAACCCGTGAATCTCGTGCTGTCGAGTTCATTGGCGAGCAACTGTTTCTTCGCGAATCGTCCGATAATGGCGACTCCCTGCTGGACGATGAAGCCCTGGACTCGACTCGCGCCACCCTCTCAGAGCACCTCGAGGCTACCGGTGGGGGGGTCGTCAAATCGGTCGACCCACGCGGTGTCCACGACACCCGGCGTCTCGTCAAGGGTGAACCACTGATCTCCATCATCATTCCTACTCGCGGAATTTTTTCCTTCATCGATGGAGCGCGGCGCTGCTTCGTTATAGATGCAGTGAAATCCATAGTCGACCAATCCACCTATCGAAACTTCGAACTCGTCCTAGTAGTTGATTCGGTTGCGGACGCGGATGTCGTGGTCGAACTCGTGCGTTTAGCGGGGGATAAAATACGGTTCGTTGAGTGGAGTAAGCCGTTCAACTTCTCCGACAAAGTGAACTTGGGAGTGCTCCACTCTCGTGGCGAATTCGTACTTCTCTTGAATGACGACATTGATGTGATCTCCCCAGATTGGCTTGAATCCCTTCTTGCCCTCGCGCAGCTTCCAGGGGCTGGGATGGTTGGTGGCATGCTGTACTACAGCGATGAAACCATCCAACACGCGGGCCACGCCTACCATGAGGGCGACGCCTCGCACATTGGACTTGACGTCCCACGCGGCGATCGGGGACCTCTTGACGGGTACCTTGTCGAGCGTGAGGTGGTTGGTGTCACTGCAGCGTGCGCCATGATGCCACGCGACGTCTACTTCGAAGTCGGCGGCTTGTCGAATTTGTTGCCGGGAAATTTCAACGACGTTGACCTCTGTATGAAGACGACATGGACCGGCCATGACATCTATTGGACACCCCACGCTGAGCTCTATCATTTCGAGTCAAAAACACGAGATCCTTCGGTTCACGCGATGGAGGTTCATGTCGCTTGGGGACGGTGGAGTTTTCGAATGAACGACACTCGGTATTGGCCCTATGCGTTGAGTCGAGCACCTCGCTAGCTACGGGTGAGCCACCAGGACCGCACGTGCAGGGCTGCCCGCAGGCCTCCACGTATCGGAGCCAAGTACCAGCCGCGGTATTTTCGGGCGAGGTAGAGGTAGGCGCTCTGGTGATGCACCTGTAACATCTTGCTAGAATCCGTATTGGTTGAATGCGCCCCGGTGTGGGTCACCATTGCGGCAGGAAAATATAGGTTCAGCCAACCCGATTTTCCTAATCGGTAGCCCAGATCCACGTCTTCGAAATACATGAAAAAAGCCTTGTCGAAGCCGCCGAGGGCGTCGAAGGCACTTCGTCTCACGAGGAGGCACGATCCGGAAAGCCATCCTGCTGAGCGGGTCGTCTCCGATTGCAGAGCATCACTGAGGTATCGAGTCGTCCACGGGTTTGACTTCCAAACACGTGCAAAGACTGCGTGGCCAACCCCGGTGCGCAATGAGGGCAGACGCCTAGCGGATGGGTATACGGAACCGTCGGAATTCAATACGCAGGGACCGATAGATCCAGCGTCGGGCCGGGCCGCAAGGGTCTCGACCAGACTCGACAGGGAGCCAGGACGGAGCTCGATATCGGGGTTGCTAATCAGCACAGATGTGAAGCTGGCAGGCAGCGTTTCGACGGCCACATTGATGGCCCCGCCGTAACCCAGGTTCTGGCCGATCTCGAGAAAGGTGGCCTCAAATTCATCGCAGTACCGACGAGCCTCCTCAACGTCTGTGGATCCATTGTCGGCGACGACGACGCGCACAGGTTCAGGTTCGCTGGAACGAACCGACTGCAGAAAGTGACGCAGGTGAGCGCCCGAGTTGTATGTGACGGTGACAATTGCCGTCGAGTCCAGCCGTGTTTTGGGCATTATAGATTAAGCATAGTCGGGCCCTAGTGAAGCCATCGCTACTTAGAGAGCGCACCCGTGCTCCCCGCGTTGGGATCGGCTTGATACGATTGTATTTTCGCCGCCAGAGCGGGCCTCGGACGGATCGTTGGGAACTAAATGAAGTTTGTCAGACTTGTACTTACCGGGCTTCGGATTCTTCGAATCGAAGGGCCGCGATCATTTTTGTTTCGCACTCAAAAGAGGCTGCAGGCGGGCATAACGGGGCACATGATCACGCTCCCCGTAAAGACCGAGGACGCGCTCGCCGCCGATTGGTCTGAGCCGCCAGTTCAGCTCTCCACGCCCATTTCGGTCGCGTCGGGACCGGTGACGATCGCCTGGGTCATGTCACCGCCAAGCGCCACTAGTGGTGGACACCAGAACCTCTTCCGGTTCATTGATTTTGCAGAAAAAGCCGGCCACAGATGCCTGATCTACTTCTACACGAACACCCCCGTTGTCGTAAACAGCCGCGATATGCGGGCAATGCTTCGCAAATCAGCGGCATATCCTGACATCAAGGCTGAAATGTCCATGTACGACCGTAACAAGGGAGTGGACCCTTCCGCCCAGGCAATCTTTGCGACGGGTTGGGAAACTGCCTATCCGGTATTCCTCGACCAATCGACTGCGCGACGCTTCTATTTCGTGCAGGACTTCGAGCCGAGTTTCTATCCCGCCGGATCGGAGGCAATGCTGGCGGAGAACACCTATCGGTTTGGGTTCCACGGCATTACCGCCGGCGGGTGGCTGTCACACAAGCTCAATGTTGACTATGGTATGCCAACCGACCACTTTGACTTCGCCGTCGAGACACAGTTCTACAACGTTACGAACACAGAGCCTCGGAAGGAAATTTTCTTCTATGCTCGCCCGGTCACCCCCCGTCGTGGCTGGGAGCTTGGGTTGATGGCGTTGGAGCAATTTGCGGCTGCGCGACCTGACATCACGATCAATCTTGCGGGCTGGGACGTTTCGAGCTGGGATATTCCGTTCCAGCACAAGAACTTGTCAGGAGTCGACATTTCGCAGCTGAACGCGATTTACAACCGCTGCGCCGCGGGGCTCGTGCTGTCCGCTTCGAACCTATCTCTGCTACCCCTCGAGCTGATGGCGAGTGGTGTCACTCCCGTCGTGAATGACGCGCCGAACAACCGAATGGTTGCGGATAACCCCTATATCGAGTACGTGCCGAGTGCGCCCGGGGCCATTGCGAAACGATTGATTGCCGTCGTCGATCGATCTGATGCCGCCCAACGATCGGTTGCGATGTCTAAATCGCTTGAGGGCGTCACGTGGGAACGCTCCGGAGCGCAATTCGTCGAGGCGTTTGAAAGGGCAATGCGTGGCTAAGGCAGTTGTTATAGGAGCAAACGGGTTTGTGGGGTCGCACCTGGTTGATTCGCTCGTCGACGCGGGCCACGACGTGTCGGCTTTCGATCGCTTTAGCTCTACTGAACCGACGTTTACGGCTCGAGAAGTTTCGATCTTTCGTGGGGAATTCTTGAGCAGAGCGGACTTGGAGGAGGCCGTTCGCGGCCAAGACCTGGTCTTTCATTTTCTTTCCACCACGAGCCCCGCCACCGCGGAGAGCGATCCCACGCTCGACATCCGCACAAACATTGCCCAGAGCGTGGAACTCTTGGAGGCGTGTGTGTCGGCGGGGACAAAGCATTTCTACTTCGCGTCGACGGGCGGCGCGATTTATGGCCCTCAGGGCAAACCGATTCACGATGAACAAGACCGAACGCTTCCGGTGTCTCCGTACGCGATCGGCAAACTCACCATCGAGAATTACCTGCGCTACTTCTCCGTGATGCATCATCTCGAGTCGACGACCTTGCGTATCTCGAATCCGTTCGGTACCCGCCAGCGCCCGAATAAACGCCAAGGCCTTATCCCGATTGCCCTTCGTCAAATCGTTCTCGGCCGACCTGTCGCACGGTTTGGAAGCGGCTCCATGGTTCGCGACTACCTCTACGTCGAAGATCTTGTGGCGATGATTGCGCGAATGGTCGATACCGCCCCGAAATTCAATACGTACAATTTGGGCAGCGGCGTCGGGCATTCGGTCACGGACGTACTTAGCTCCTTGCGCCGTGTCACGGGCTCCGATTTTGACATTGATGAGCGACCAGTGCCGGCGACTTTTGTCGACAGTATCGTCCTCGACACGGCGCGATACAGAGCTGAGTTTGGTGACATTCCGCTGACTACGCTTGACGAAGGCGTGCGCCGAACCTATGAAGAAATCAGAGAGCAACATGGCAGCTGAAAATCCGCTTGCGACCGTCGTTATCCCCACGTACAACGGCGAAACTTACCTGCGTCGGATTCTCGAAATGGTCTCAATCCAGGAGGTGGACGGGCCGGTCGAGATACTTGTGATCGATTCGGGATCTACGGATTCGACCCTTGAGATCGTTAGAGACTTTCCCAACGTCATCCTTCATCAAATCGACAATTCAGAGTTTGGGCATGGAAAGACCCGCAACCTGGCGGCGCAGCTTGGAACGGGTACGTATATCGCCTACCTCACGCACGATGCTGTGCCTCTTTCCGCGGACTGGCTTCGCGAACTGATCGCACCATTCAGTATGGATGAGCGCATCGTTGCGGTGATGGGCAAGCAAGTGCCGCGGCCGAAATGCTTCCCGCTCATGAAATATGAGATTAACGGTGTCTTTGCGCAATTTGGTCCCGACTTCGGTACGACTGTCTTCTACAAAGACACATTTGTTACGAATCCTGGCATTCTCGGCGCTATCACGTTCTATTCTGACGTTAATTCGGCTGCGCGACGCGATGTCCTTGTCGATCGCATTCCCTATCGCGATGTGCGTTACGCCGAAGACCAGATGTTCGGCCAGGACTTGATAGAGGCCGGGTATCACAAGGCCTACGCCCCCAGAGCCGCCGTTGAGCACTCCAATGACCTCACCTATTCTGAGTTCGGGGCGCGAATATTCGACGAGACTGTTGGTCTCAGGCAGATCGGGACTGCGGTTGGATTGTTGGACAACAAGGGGATGCTCAGGCTGATCGCGCGCGGCATCGTTGGAGATACGCTTCGCATCCTCAAGGATCGTCAATACACCTCGAAGCGACGATTGTATTGGCTGGCCATCAACCCGTTCTTCCAGATTCGCAAGTGGACAAGTTACCGGCGAGCGGTCGACGTCGACCTGACCGATGACGCGGCCATCCTCTCCGGCTCGCTGGAGGGCCAAAGAAAAGGCAAGTAGGGGCCATTAGTCGCTGCAGGCTGACCGTATCTCCGTACCGATTCTCGCTGGTGACGTGCGTTCGCGGACCTCACCCATCCTCGCAAGTCCCTCCCGCCACTCGGGGTGGCCGAAGGTGTCTCGCGCGTACTCCATGGCCTGAAGGATCGAGGCTTCCGTGGGAGGGCCTTGAAGCAAGAACGGGTAGTCCGTTCCCAGCCAGTGTGCGGGTTCCTCCTCTGAGGCCTGGATGAGGATGTTCGAGTTGCAGTGCGCCGCAGTGAAGCCTTTCAAGAATGGCTTGAAGTGGTCCAGGTCGCGAGTGGCTCGGACGGCGTAGTGAAAGTTATACCCGGTGAGATGTGTGATCCACGATGAACTCTCCTTTGACGTGTCGACCGGGACAACGCTCACTTGCTTGGCAATCTCGGGCGTGATAATTCCGTTGATCGTCTCGCCGAAGTATGCCGTCCGCAGCAGGTCAGCGGGGGGCGAAACCTGCAATGCAGTCACCCGGGGATCCACGTGATGGTTGACTAACCGCACGGGCAGATGTGGAAAATTCAGAGAGTGCTGAGAAAAAGCGGTGTGAGAGGCTGCGATCAGTACATCGGCATAGTCACGGGTGATGGGCGGCGGGAGCTCGTCGACCACATCGAAGAGAAGCACGTTCCTGTTCTTCTTGAGCGATTCCAATCTCTCCATCGTCATCGCCTTGAGAGCACCCTTGGTAAGGAAGACGATGGAGTTGCGCATGTCAGTACGTAGCTCCACATACTTCACGTCCCGACCGGGCATCGCTCGGACGGCAATCGCGCTCAGCTGGGCGCCTCGCATGACGGTAGAACCGGATTGGCGATATTGCGCTGCGTACACGAATTTCACCGGCCGTGCACGACGAAACATCCCGCTCCAGTCTTCTGGGTGAATTTGAATTCTAGCCGGACAAGTAGACTTGATTCTCGGTTGTACGCCTAGAGGCCAGCTTCTGAACCGTCGTCGATCTGGAAGGCCTCTTACTGCGGCGCGTCGTCGACACCGAACCAAGGAGACATGCAGCATGACCCCACGACGCGTCGTGTACACGGCACTCATCGGTGGATACGAAGACTTGATCGAGCAGCCCGTGGCACGTGATTCGAGTGTGGATTTCATTTGCTTCACTGACGACCCAAACGCTACGAGTACCTCCTGGCACCTGATAGTGATTGAGCCCATATTCCCGTTTGACATGGTGCGCAGCCAGCGCAGCCTCAAGATTCGCGGGCACGAATCCCTCAGGAAATATGACGAGCTGTTATACATTGACAACGCCGTGCTCTTGAAGCAGGATCCCAACGAGATTCTCGATGACTGGCTAGCCACCTGCGACTATGCCGTGCCCCCACACAGCTTCCGCGAGCGGGTCATCGATGAATTCGACGAGGTGCTGGCGCTCAATTACGACGACCCTGCGCGAGTCAGTGAGCAGCTCATGCAGTACGCAGAGTTGTATCCGGATATTCTGAATCAGCGTCCATTCTGGAACGGCATGTCGGCACGGCGGAACACGCGTCAGGTGCGGGAGATGATGGCGACCTGGTTTGATCATGTTCTGCGATTCTCGCGTCGTGACCAGCTGTCGGCGAACGTGGCTTTCGCACTCGGCGGCGTGACCATTAATGCCGTGGATGAAGACAACCTAAATTCTCCCAGTCACCAATGGCCGGCCGGGGTGAATCGCCGAACACATCTGACCGAGATTACTCGCCAACGCTCAGGGCCATTGCTGGCTGCGCTGCGACGAACAGAACGAGACCTTATTGACGCAAATCAAGCGATTGTCGATTTGAAAGCTGGAGAGGAAGCGCGAGTCGCGCTCGAGCTGGAAGAAAAGGAACAGAAAATCGCCGAACTCGTCGACGCACTGGCCGTGCCGCAGACACGTGGCGAAGCGGCCGTTGTGGTCTTCGGTCCTTCCATGGCGCGACGTTTGATTCGCACGGCCGCAGTAGGACGCCGTGTACGCCAGGGTTCAAGCCGCATTCTTGGGAGGAACAATCATTAGAGTTCTCGTCACCGGAGTGGCCGGATTCATTGGATCAACAACGGCCCGCGCACTTCTCGCGTGCGGCTTCGAGGTTGTAGGCGTCGACGCGCTCACGGACTACTACGATCCAAAGATCAAGCGACAGAACATTTCGACGCTGCCTCAAACGGGGTTCACTTTCGTGGAAGGCGACCTGAATAGTCTTCCGCTGCCAGAACTCCTCGTCGGAGTTGACGCTGTCATCCATTTGGCGGGCCAGCCCGGAGTGAGGGGCTCGTGGGGTGCTCAGTTCGACTCTTATAGCCGGAACAACGTTGAAGCCACTCAGCGGCTTCTGGAGGCCGCACGGGAAAGCCGGGGCCTGCGCCGTTTCGTCTATGGGTCCTCATCGTCCGTCTACGGGCAGGCCAAATTGTACCCAACGACCGAAGACACGATGACTCGGCCATATAGCCCGTACGGAGTCACCAAATTGGCGGGTGAGCACTTGACGTCGCTCTACCGCGACAACTTCGGACTCCCCGCTGTGAGCTTTAGATTCTTCACCGTTTACGGTCCGCGTCAACGACCCGACATGGCATTCTCCAAATTTCTACGCGCGGCCGAAAACGGTGAGGCCATCACGGTATACGGAGATGGTAGCCAGATTCGCGATTTCACCTTCGTTGACGACATCGTCTCGGCGCTGATCGTGGCGGTCTCCATTGACGGAGAACTTCCGCCTGTGATGAATCTGTCGGGTGGTTCGAGCGTGTCTGTCATGCAAATCTTGGACCTCGTGAGTGAGGTCACCGGCCGCAAGTTGGACCTGCAGTATCTGCCCACCATGGATGGCGACGTCACCCGAACGGGAGGAAGCGCGTCCCAAGCTGCACTATACCTGGGCTGGGAGCCTCGGGTCCCAATAGCAGAGGGCCTGAGGCTCCAGTTCGAGTGGTCCCAGCAGCGTTAGCGGGGCTGTTTCGAACGAACTGCCGCTGCAACATCCATGCGTAGGTAGCCCGTTCCGAATTCCGGGCTCTTGACACCGAAACTCGATGCAGGATTTAGACGATCGAGTGATTCCCCAGCCAGGGTTTCCAGACTGCCACGCAGGGTGTACTGGCCGGCGCCGAGGGCCTGCCGTGCAAAGTTGAACTCTACAGTGTGCTGACCCGTAGCCACGGGAAGTTCGAGCTTGAGCATTCGCGTGTTTAACCCGTAAATGGGATCCCCTTGGGCCGTCTCAATGGCAATTCCTGCGACTAGCGGTGGCTGTGGTTCCCTGAGTTCATAAGTGAAAGCCACCGTCATGTCGTCACCAGATTCTGCGGTGACTTTGTCGGCGGGCTGGTCTGAGACGACAGCGATTTCAGTGATACGTGCGGGGGCGACGACTTCTTCTGTCACCACGGTTCCTCCTGCGCGCTGGCGTTCCTCGTGCCGGCGCTGCTCTTCGTAGCCGAATCGGAGAACGCGCAAACCGTCAGCGGGTGGCCCATCGAAGGTCATCTCTCCGTGATTCATCACCACAACGCGGTCGCAGAGTCGACTGATCTGGGATGCAGAGTGGCTCACCACTACAATAGTGCGGCCTTCTCGTTGGAATTCCCGAATCTTCTCCATGCATTTATTCTGGAAAGGCTCATCCCCGACGGCGAGAACTTCGTCAACCAGAAGGAGATCTGGATCGACGTGCACGGCGACAGCGAAAGCGAGCCGGACGTACATGCCCGAGCTGTAGAACTTCACCTGAGTGTCGATGAAATCCTCGATGCCGGAGAAGTCGACGATGGCATCAAAGTGGCGATCGATTTCCTTTTGGTTCAAGCCGAGGATCGCGGCATTAAGATAAACGTTCTCTCGCCCCGTGAGGTCTGGGTGGAAACCCGCTCCTAACTCCAGCAGCGCCGCCATGCGACCTCGACGTTTGACAGTGCCGGACGTTGGCTCAATAATCCCACCGATGACCTTGAGCAATGTGCTCTTGCCTGATCCGTTATGGCCGACAAGTCCGACGGTGCTTCCGGTTTCGACATCTAGGCTGATATTGCGTAGCGCCCAAAAATCCTGGCGATGTTGCTTGGCCGTGTTTGCGTTGACTATCCGTTCTTTGAGCGATTTGTGTTTGTGCAAAACGAACTTCTTCGAAACGTCACTGACGCTGATGATTGTGGGCGTTGTCACAGTTAGAGCTCCTGGGCGAAGTTGCCTTGCAGACGTGAGAACACACGCTGAGAAATCCAGAGGAGAAGAACGCTGCACAGGAACGCGATGAGAAGGCGAATCTCCAAATTGTCAGGCCAGGCTTGGGCCATGGCGCCTGTGCCGGTCGAGCCACCAGCCCAGAGAGCTTTCTGCGCCGCAACAATGGCTATCGTGACCGGATTCGCGAGGTAAATCTGCTCCATCCAGTTGCCCTGCAGCTGGTTTTGGATGAACGTAAACGGATACACGATCGGTGACATCCAGAAGAACACGATGAGGTAGATCTCGACGAAATGTTGTACGTCACGCAGGTAAACGTTGAGTGCCGAAAGCAGCAATCCGACAGCCGTGCCGAAGATCAGAAGCGTGAGGACTGCCGCTGGTGCGAGCAAGAGATCGGCCGTCCACAGGAAAGTGCTTAGCACGGCGATGCCGCCGATGAGCACAATTGACTGGATGCCAAAATTCACCAGAGCGCTGCCCACGGAACTGAGGGGGAAGATTTCCCGCGGCAGGTAGACCTTTTTCACCAGACCGGCGTTGGCAAGGATGGACGTTGTGCTTCCACTGATGATCTCGCTGTAAAGCGTCCACATTGTTAGGCCGATGAAGACGAAGACCGCAAAATCAGGTACTGATCGAGCTGCGCCGAGAATCTGGCCGATCGCAAAATAGTAGATGAGAAGTTGGACGAGCGGACGAAATAGGCTCCACACTATGCCCAAAGAACTGTCTTTATAGCGGGCCTTTATTTCCCTCTTGACCAGCCGAGACAGCAGTTCTCGATGGCGCCAGATGTCGAGGAGTGACCGTCCGGAACCTTTGAAAAAACCAGTCGGTTGTCCTGCGTCAAAAAAATCCTGATTGGCGATGAAGATTTGGCGTTCAGCCTTCCGCTCACGTTCACGCGTTTCAGAGTCCAAGAGATTCCTTCATCCAGGGGTACCAACTTTCTAACCACATATTCTAAGCACACGAATCTGCACCAACAGTGTGCACCGTTTCCGTTACTATTACTTCGACGCGGTTTCTCCCGTCGTGATCCAACCAGAAAGTGTTCTTCGCGTGAAATTCTTGGAACCACGACGGCGTGGGCCAGCGTCGAGACAGTCGTGCTGATCTCGTCTGTGCCCACCAGTTGCCCGCACGGACCCAGCGCCCGTGTCACAAATTTTGCCCCTGAATTCGCGACGGTACTGTCCCGAGCCACGAAAATGGAGATGCCGTGAGATTCAGAAAATCTATTGGGCTGGTCCTTGCCGCTGCCCTCTGGGGTTCCCTGCTGACAGTGGCTGGGCCGCTCTCAACCGCGCAGGCGGCCAACGCGCAACTGTTCAACCCGGGCAACATCATCAGCGACGCGCAGTTCTTCGACGGCGGGGCCATGACCGCTCCGGAAGTTCAGAGTTTCTTGAATTCGCAGGTTGCGACGTGCCGCTCCGGGTACGCCTGCTTGAAAGACTACCGCCAAGACACTCCAAATCGGGCTGCGGTACCGGGGGACTGCTCCGCATATACAGGGCGATCGGCTGAAAGCGCGGCGGGTATTATCACCAACGTTGGTGCCGCGTGCGGGATAAGTCAGAAAGCGATGCTCGTTCTCCTCCAGAAGGAGCAGGGCCTCGTCACAGACACCTGGCCGACATCGCGTCAATATCGAAGTGCGACCGGATACGGCTGTCCAGACACAGCCGATTGTGATTCCACCTATTACGGGTTCTTCAATCAGGTCTACGCGGCCGCCCTGCAGTTCAATTACTACGCCAACAACCCGTCCCGATGGAATCACGCTCCGGGCCGCGTCAACAACGTTCGCTGGCACCCGAATGCAGCATGCGGGACAGGCGAGGTCTTTATCCAGAATCAGGCAACCGCGGGCCTGTATAACTACACTCCGTATCAGCCGAATGCGGCCGCTATGGCCAATCTGTACGGAACGGGCGACGCCTGTAGCTCCTATGGAAACCGTAACTTCTGGCGAATCTTCACCGACTGGTTCGGCGCGCCGCTTGCCTCCACCAGTCTGTTTCGCACGGCGGACAATGCCACCGTGTACCTGGTCTCTGGAACGTCTAAGTTTCCTATTCCCAGCCTCGGACTAATGGCAGCTTTCGCACCCCTGGGGCAAGTCGGATTTGTGTCGCAAAATTACTTGGACGGGTTTGCCACGAAGCGTAGTGCCAGTCGAATTCTGCGGTCTCCGGATGGGCGAATTTACTTCCACGACGCGGGCATAAAGTTGCCATTCGATACCTGTGCCCAAGTCGTGGACTACGGAGGGTCGTGCAATGCCGACGGCTACGTTCAGCTGACCGATACACAGTTGGCCGCGTTCCAGACTGGCCCGCTGGTCGTTTCTGTCCTTGCCACGAGGGAAGGGCCCCGATACTTCATGACGCTTGGAACCAAAAGAGAGATCCTTGACGCTCAATCTCAAGTCGAAGCGGGTATACCCCTGCAGCAAAATGTCTTGACTGAAGCTGCCGTTGAAGCGTTGCCATTTGGCACCCCAATCGTGCGCGATTCTGTGTTGATCAAAAAAAGATATACGTCGGACTATGCACTGTTCGCTAATGGAACCAGATCACCCATCGGCACGGCCTATTCCGCGGCTCTCGGTCTTCAGTCCAGGGTCGCTGGGTCCCTACACGCCACCAGTCACAGTAAACTCGCCCCGTCGGGTGCCGAATTTAATGGCTTAGTGAAATCTGACGGTGACGCCGGTGCATGGCTTTTGACGGCCAATGGTCGTGCCCGGTGGGATGCTGCAGCAGCTCAGTTCGGTTTGCCGGCGGCGAGCGTCTCACAATCCTTTCTCGACTCGAATGTCGCAGGTGAGAGTATTGCCGCCGGGGCACTCCTGCAGGACCCAACTTCCAAAGTGGTCCATGTGCTCATGGGCGACGAAATCAGGCCAATTTCATCCTGGGAGGCACTGCTCGCGCTGTCAGACACAACGACGCCAACTATCCATCCTGTTACTACCAGCATTATCGCGGCAATCCCGAAGGGGGCGGTGGCGCTGACCGCGGGAACGCTCGTGCGGTCCCCGGATAACCCTTCGGTGTTTCTCGTCAATGGCGTGACTAACCGGATCGCGTTGTCAAGCTTCGACTTCACAACGGAGGCTGGGATAACCGGATTTACCTATGAGCCTGCCGAGCGGATCAACGCTTATCCGCTGTCGAGTACCAACCTTACGTTCGGGATCACCTGTGGGGATACCCGCTATGTTTCGAGCGGCGGCAGCCTGCACAAAATCGCCCCTGCGGCCCATGCTTTGTATCCGTTCACGTTTGTTGCCCTGGACGAATTTACCTGCAACCGACTCATCATTGGCTCCGATGCCACCGATTTTATTCGAACCCCGAATGGTGCGATCTACCAGCTCGTTGCCGGGCAGAAGCGTCCAGTGACGTCCATGGAGCGGTTTGCACAGTTGAGCGGGGGGCGCTCTTGGCTTCAAGTGATCCCACGATTTGCAGACATGATTCCCACCGGAGCCGTCGCCTAGGAAAAGTCGCCAGGTACTACTAAGACCCCACGAGGTGGATGCGACCGTGGCGTGCGCTGGCAGTAACTGGGTACATTCCCGTCGCGTTTCCGGCGGGTCGACACAGAAAGAGCTGATCATGGGGCGTGCGTTGGATGAAACCACGTGACTTGATCTCTGTGGAGAGGACACGGGAGGGCGCTGTAACCGCTTCTCAACCGTCGCGTCGTCGATCGGCCCTGCGATCACCCATCATCGCCGAGATCCAGGCACTTCGTGCCTTGGCTGTGACGCTTGTCGTCATTTTTCATCTCTGGCCCAACCGCCTTACTGGCGGCTACGTCGGTGTCGATGTGTTCTTCGTAATATCCGGATTCCTCATCACAACTCATATCAGTCGCCAGATCGAAGATCGCAACTTCGCTCTTAGGGATTTTTATGCGCGACGGATCAGAAGACTGCTCCCTGCGTCATGCCTGGTCCTGCTGGTGAGCATTGGCCTGACCGTGATGGTCGTCCCGCGCTCTATGTGGCAGCAGTTTGGTGCAGAGTTCCTCGCCTCGGCTTTCTACGTGCAAAACTGGCTGCTCGCTGGGAGCGCAGTGGACTACCTCGCCGCCGAGAACGCTGCGTCGCCGGTCCAGCATTTTTGGACGCTGTCCGTTGAGGAGCAGTTCTACCTGATCTGGCCGCTGTTTCTCATGTTGTCATTTTTCGGGGCACGCCGACGGCGGGGGGCGGTATTGCTTGCACTGGTCCTCGTTACGGTTGTATCGCTGACCTTCTCGGTTTCCTACACGAGCTCCAATTCCGCGGCTGCATACTTCATAACACCGGCTAGGGTGTGGGAATTCGCAAGCGGCGGTTGCCTGGCAGCCTTCCTAAGTTGGCGCGCGCCATGGCCGAAGGGGGCAGCGTGCCTATCACGATTCTCCGGAATATCCGGAATCAGCGGAGTGGCGCTCGTCCTGGCCGCGGCGGTGGTGTACTCGGGTGAAACGGCCTTCCCCGGCTATGCGGCGCTCCTGCCGGTCATTGGCACTCTCTTCGTCATAGTTTCGGGTTGGGGGCGACCGAGCTGGTTCCGTAGAGTGAGTTCGGCGCGCCCAGTGCAACTGGTGGGTAACATCTCCTATTCCATTTATCTGTGGCACTGGCCGCTGATCGTCTTATGCCCATACGTATTTGGCGGTCCCTTGGACTTGGAGCAAAAAGTAGTTGTTCTTGGCCTCACAGGCCTTCTTGCGTTTGGAACTTGGCGATATGTAGAGCTTCCTTTTCAGCGCGCCCGCACTTGGAATGTTGTGGGTTCCAAGAAGCCGTTCCTCTTCGCGGTGGCATCGACGTTGGTCATCGCCATGACGTGCACGATGGGCTTTGTTGTCATTCGTAACCAGGTGGACGCGACATCGGCGGCGGTTGACGCCTTACGCGGCACACCATGTCTCGGAGCCGGCGCTACCAATCCCGATCACGAGTGCCCTGATCCCTTCGACGTTACAGCGACAACCGATGTCGCGTTGGCGGCCGGTGATATCGGAGTCGGCGTGGCCATCGGCCCCTGTGAACTCGGCGCGGGCACCGTTCCTCTGGAACCCTGCACGTTCGGGGAGATGAAGAACCCAACGATGACGATCGCTCTGTTCGGTGATTCGCATGCTGGTCAATTCATTGAGGCGCTAGCTCCGGCAGCTGAACTGCACGGCTGGAAAATATTGACGTACGTTAAAGGGGGATGTCCTGGAATCGGTGTTGTTCCGTCGAATAGGGACTGCAGTGGCTGGGGCGTTAACGTCATCGATTTGCTCAAGGCCGATTCCAGCGTCGATGCCGTCATCACATCGAACGCGACGAGTAAGTATGTCGGGGGAATGAGTTCAATGCTCGACGAAGGGCTAGTCACCAAAGACCTAACGTCGCTCGTGGACGCGGGGATGCAGGTCATCGTCCTGAGGGATCCTCCTGGATCGGTGAGGGGCGATGAGGGTACTGCGTCCCTTAACGTGACTGAATGTCTGGCAACGACGTCTGAAAGCGAGGCGCCGTGCGCCGTAAAACGAAATGACCTTTTGACAGACGACACCATGACGCGAGCGGCCCGAGACCTGCCTTCGGTAGATTTCATGGACCTTTCCGAAACGTTTTGCGACGACAACCACTGTTTTCCGGTGATTGGCGGTCTCGTCGTCTATGCCGACGGGAGTCACTTCACCCGGTCTTTCGCGGCGACGTTGGCCCCGATATTGGGTGACCGCCTTGTCCAGGCCTTTTCAAGCAGATAAATAACGGGTGCAGGTACCGTTTTCAGTTTTGGTATTCTGGAGCATTAGCGCGGCCAAATAAGGCCTGGCGTTTTGTAGTCAACGCCGCAATACCTGCGTTTTAGGAATAGCAATCAAAGTCAGTTCCAGAACTCGAAAGAAGGGTGTCGGCGCGTGGCCGATGACCGAGACCTGCGTTGAATGTGCTTTGTTGATGAGTGAAAGAATTGAGAATGCCGAGGAGTGTCGGATGTTTGAGATGAAGTTGGCGTCGCACACGACTACCGTGCGCACGAGGGTGACCACGGACGCTGCCAACTCCTACCGGTGCTGGCGGCGTCGCGTCGAATCTCCATGCAATTAATACTGGCCCCGGTGAAAATGTATCGTTCGGGTGCTCGACCGTCGTCGTCTGATTAGTCGGAGCGAAAAATACAATTGGCGAATATAATGACTGAGAATCACCACGCCCTGCAATCAATGAACCGTAGCCGTGCGCGTAAAATTGACCAACTGATCTGCATCCTCCTTGCGCTCGCGAGTCTGGGGCTCGTCCTGTGGCAGGTGCCGAAGCATACGACGGTCTCGCCAGCTGACGAGTATGTCTACATTGACTACCTCGCAAAAGTGCCTGATCAAATAGTTGTCCATCGCGGTGAAGAAGTGGGTGCCTATGCGCGGAGCTACTTGGCCTGCAACGGGGTGCGTCTGCTGGGCGGTTATCCCGCCGATATGTGCATCACGCCCCCCCTGGATGACGATCCACGGCTCCCAAATTCGGGAATGACATCGGCTGACCTCTACACGCCGCTGTACTTCACGGCCACACGGGCGATGGCTCAGCCTCTCGTTTCTCTCGGCGTCGCGGATCTGGTCGAAGCAGGTCGAATTTCGGGATGGACTTGGCTCGCTGCCGCTGCGATTCTCCTATACCTGTCCTTGCGTCGGTGGAAGGTTCCGGTCGCCGTGGCGTCGGGTGTGTCCCTGCTTATGGTTGGATCTCTGCCGGCGTACTGGTCCAATACCTACGTGAGCACCGATGCTACGGGGCTCCTCAGCGGTGCGCTCATGCTCTTTGCCGCTACGCTCGTTATCGAGCGCAGGAAATTTGGCGCACTTCTATTTGTCATGTCTGCCGTCGCACTGCCCCTGCTGAAACTGCAGAATTTAATTGCGGTGGGCGTTGCCGCTCTTCTCCTCCTAATCGTGGCTGGAGTGAACGCGTACCAGGCGAATTCTGGTACGCGATCAAGGACCAGCGGTTTCCTGAAAGACGGCTGGACCAGGATGGCGATAGCGGCAATAGTCGGGGCGGTCGTTGCTCAGTGCATTTGGGTCATTATCCGCGCCGTGATAGCCATCGGGCCAGCTCCTGACCAAGGGATCTCGACTCCGATCACCGTGAAAGCGCTTATCAGTGAATTCTTCAAGTTCATTCCCGAATTGGGCAACGGGGCTGTGAATCCCAATACTTTTGGTTTTGGGGAATGGCTTGCCGCCGCTCTGATGACCTGGGCAATCGTAGGAGGAATATTCGGCCTTCTGCTGGCAGCTGAGAAAGGGTCGCATGCCGAGGCAATTGCCATTGCGTCGTTAACGGTTGCGGTCTTAGCAGGGCCGATATTAGCTGTCGTGCTGGTCACGATCAACGGATTCTATTTCACCCTGCCGCCCCGTTACGGGATCTCATTACTTCCGTTCTGCATGGCATGCCTGGCTCTGCTTTTTGCGCGAAAAACCTGGTTGGGATACTTTATTCCTGTTGTGGGCGTTGTCAGCTACGTGTCAATCCTGTCCATCACTGGGTAACGCACTGGGCCATATCATGGTTTAGATCTGATCTGCGCGCGGGACGCAGGAGGGGCTAGACGATCATCGTGAAGCGGAAGCGGTGCCCTCGGTGCTGAAACGGGCAGACTAAACTCAAATGGTCTTCCCCTCTTCGGTCGAAGATTAAATGGAATGGGAGAAATCCGTGCGGGCTCTACTTACTGGGGGCAATGGCATGCTGGCGGGCAGCATCCGTGCGGCGTGGAATTCTCAGAATGTTCAGGGGGAGTTGACATCCGTGACCAGGCTCGACGCCGATCTCACGGATTCGGTTGCGACCCAGTCGATGATGGAACGACTTCGACCTGACGTCATTCTTCACACGGCGGCACGCGTCGGGGGTATAGCGGCAAACATCGCAGACCCGGCAGGTTATCTGATGGACAATATTCTCATTGACTCCAGCGTGCTCAAGTCTGCCGTAGACCTCGGTGTCAAGCGTTTGGTGTACTTCGGGAGTTCATGCATGTACCCGCGGGACTACCGGCAGCCGCTCGTGGAGGGCGATCTCCTGGCCGCGTCTCTCGAGCCGACGAATGAAGGGTACGCGCTCTCGAAGATTGCCGCATCCAAGTACTGCGCATACGTTTCCTCGCAGTTCGGCCTAGAGTATCGAGTGATTATTCCTTCTAACTTGTATGGCCCGGACGACGATTATTCTCTCGGCCATGGGCACCTTGTCGCGGCTGCGCTGGCGAAAGTCCACGCAGCCAAGCAATCGGGGGCTCAATCAATCGACGTGTGGGGCGACGGAACAGCGCGGCGTGAGTTCACCTACGTTGGCGACTTGGCTGATTGGCTGGTCTCCCACCTCGATGAAGTTGGTTCCTGGCCCGAAATGATGAATGTCGGGTTTGGGCGAGATCATTCCGTTCTCGAGTACTACCAAGCGGCCATGGACGTTGTCGGATATCAGGGGAATCTTGTCACGGATCCAAGCAAGCCAGCGGGTATGCATCAAAAATTGATGTCCTCCGCCGTGGCAGCGGAATTCGGGTGGAACCCGCAAACGGAGGTTGTTGACGGTATGCGGCGAGCCTATAAACGGTACGTCGAGACGATTTCCTGAACCAGGCATTGACTTACCTTGTTCCCGATAGAAAGAAAATGAAACGCAATGACTGCATCTAGCTTTCCGCTCGCAACCACGACCTGGGACGAGGCCGAATACGACGCGCTGCAGCGGGTGATAGCTGGTGGCCGATTTACCATGGGGCCAGAAGTCAGATCGTTCGAAGAAGAGTTTGCTGCTTTTTTTGGGTCGAATCACGCCGTCATGGTGAATTCGGGCAGTAGCGCGAACCTCATTGCGCTTGCTGCAGCGGTTGCTAATCCCAATGTCGATCTCAATCCCGGCGACGAGGTGATTGTGCCCGCTGTCTCCTGGGCCACCACCTATTTTCCGGTTCATCAACTCGGCTTGACTCTTCGGTTCGTCGATGTGAACATCGACACCTTGAATATGGATCCGCAGTTAGTTGAAGAGGCTATCGGACCACGGACAAAAGCAATCCTGGCCGTAAGTTTGCTCGGCAACCCCGCGGATCTGAGTCGTCTGGCGTCCATCGCATCCGAAAACAAACTCGTGCTTCTCGAAGACAACTGTGAATCGCTGGGGTCGAAAATTGAGAACCGTTATACGGGGACGTTCGGCTTGGTCGGAACATTCAGCTCGTTCTTCTCTCATCACATCTCCACGATGGAAGGAGGACTGATCCTGACAGACGATCTCTACATGTATCAGGCGATGCTGTCGCTGAGAGCGCATGGCTGGACCCGGGACCTACCCGCGGATAACCTCATTTTTCCGAAAACGGGTGTCGCGTTCGAGGACCACTTTCGATTTGTTCTACCCGGGTACAACGTGCGGCCGCTCGAGATGTCCGGAGCCTTGGGCCGGGAGCAGCTCAAGAAGGTGCCCGGACTTATTGCCGGGCGTCAAAAGAATGCAAACTTGTTCACTGAGCGGTTTGCTGGGCGTTCGGACGTCCGTACGCAATTCGTGGCGGCTGAAAGTAGCTGGTTTGGTTTTTCGCTCATTCTTGAAGACAAATTGGCAGGCCGACGCGCGGAAGTAGTTGAGGCGCTGACGACGGCTGGAATTGAGTCACGTCCCATTGTGGCCGGTAATTTTACGAGGAACCCGGTCATGTCTCAGTTGAATGCCGTCGTCCCCGCATCGCTCGCAGCGGCCGACAAGATTCACGTCGACGGCCTTTTCGTCGGCAACCACCACTTTCCTATTCCCAACGAACTAGATCTACTCCTCGACACCATTCAGCGGATTTCCTGACCGTCTGTCTAATATGCGGGACGACTTTGAGGGTGCTCGGGTGAGTGCGCGGCGTTCGATAGCCTCAGTGGCAGTCGCTTCTGTTTTCGTGGCGGCTGGGGGCTACGCGATACTCGTGGTTGCGGCCCGTGCGCTTGGGCCTGAGCAGTACTTGAGCTTCTCAGTATTCTGGTCGGGACTTTACCTTGCTGTTGGCGCAATATTTGGACTACAGCAGGAAACAACGCGAAGCGTCAAGACAGTAGTGCTTGCAGCGTCGCACTCGCCAGGGACCGGCGCCCGCGCAATATATCCCGGAATAATTGTCGGCGTCCTCGTCGCCGCAGTGGTCGCGATCTCATCACTCAGCTGGGCACCGTCGGTTTTCGGCCAACAGTCGGCACTATTCGTGGCAATGATCGTTGCCGGAACGGTGCTGTACGCGGGTCACGCGACACTCGCAGGCGTCCTGGCCGGGTTCGGGACCTGGAACGCATATTCCGGGCTTCTGATCGCCGAGGCGGCTGTGCGGTTGTTCTTCATTTGCATCGTCGCTTTTCTTGCGCTGTCTGTCGCCGGGTTTGCCGCTGCGGGCACTCTGGGAATGGTCACCTGGGTGATGTTTTTGCTGCGCGCCAAGTTTCGCGCTGCTGCAACGACACGATTGGATGCGCCTCTCTGGAAATCCGTTGCAAACTCCATGCAAGCTGTCCTGGCGTCCGGCGCGAGTGCCATCATTGTGACCGGCTTTCCACTGGTCCTTGCCGGCATCGCACTAAACGAGGACGGTACTGAACTGGCCGTCATTATTCTCATCGTCACTTTGACCAGGGCACCAGTGATGCTCCCGCTGAATGCTTTCATGGGAATGATCGTGGCAAGTTTTGTCGACAGGAGCGCGCACAGCCTGTCGGTCGTGTTTCGGGCGATGGGCGCGGTTGTCGCCTTCGCGGCTGTTTTGGGAGTACTAGCGACCTTCGTCGGGCCGCCCTTGCTCGTGTTTTTCTTTGGTGATGCGTATGAAGCCGGTGGCCCTTTTATCGGCGGGGCGACGCTCGCAGCCGGCCTCATCGGCGTCATCAGCATAAGTGGCGCTGCCTTGTTGGCACGAGGGCGACACCTCATATATACGGTTGGGTGGCTCGTTGCGGCCCTAACGACCGGCGCTGTTCTGTTTCTTCCCATTCCCCTTGCCGAACGGGTACTCCTGTCGTTGGTTCTCGGCCCGGTCGTCGGCGCGATTCTGCATATTCGTGCCCTGGCCGGTCCTTCGATGACGCGCGGACGGCGGTCGTGACAGACCATTGACTATCATGGGAAGGACCAGAGTTCTTATAGCGGCCTCCATGACCGACGAGCAATGAAAAACGGTATTTAGATATCCAATGAGTGAGATTCGAAAAAAGCGCGCGTTCATAACAGGAATTACGGGACAAGACGGCAGCTATCTGGCGGAACTCTTGCTGTCCAAAGGCTACGAAGTTCACGGCCTCATTCGTCGTGCATCCACGTTCAATACCTCCCGAATTGATCATCTTTTCGTCGACCCGCACGTTGAAGGCGGTAACCTGACTCTTCACTATGGTGACTTGACTGACGGTTCACGCCTTGTCACTCTTCTCGGGGCTATTCGTCCGGATGAGGTCTATAACTTGGCCGCGCAGTCTCATGTTCGGGTCAGCTTCGATGAACCTGAGTTCACCGGCGACACGACCGGACTCGGTACGGTCAGGTTGCTCGAGGCTGTTCGAGTGACCGGTCTGGAATGCCGGTTCTATCAGGCGAGTAGTTCAGAAATGTTCGGTGCCACGCCGCCGCCGCAAAACGAGAAAACTCCCTTCTATCCACGGTCACCATACGGTGTCGCCAAGGTCTACTCCTACTGGATCACGAAAAACTATCGCGAAGCGTACGGCCTTTTCACGGTCAATGGAATTCTCTTCAACCACGAATCGCCGCGACGAGGCGAGACTTTTGTCACGCGCAAAATCACCCGTGCCGTGGCGCGCATCGCAGCAGGGCTGGAGACTGAGCTCTACATGGGAAACCTGGATTCTGTTCGTGACTGGGGTTACGCACCGGAGTATGTCGAGGCCATGTGGAGAATGCTGCAACACGACACTCCGCAGGACTATGCCGTCGCGACGGGTGCTGCGTACACCGTACGAGACTTCCTGGAACTATCATTTGAGCATGCCGGGCTCGACTGGAAAAAGTATGTCAAGTTTGACGAGCGCTACCTCCGCCCGACCGAGGTCGACGCGCTCGTGGGCGACCCGAGCCTGGCCGCATCTGAGCTCGGATGGGTGCCACAAGTGAAGACACCCGAGCTGGCTCGGATCATGGTCGACAATGATGTTGCAGCACTTGCCGCCGGCGGTGGCACCTGGATCGACAAGGTCGTCAAGCATGGCTAGCAGCCTTCTGGTCGTTCTGCCTACTCTCGGCGAGCGAATCGATTCGTTAGAGGAAGCGCTCGCGAGTGTAAGCGCGACCGCCGAAGTCGTGAGCTTACGGCTGATCGTGGTGTTGCCGGTGATCGCTCCGGAAGCTCGATTGCTCGCTGCGAAACACGGCGCCGAAATCATCGACGACCCGCGACAGGGGTTGGCGGGAGCGATGAACGCTGGAATCGCCGTGCGAGCAGGCGAGAAGTATTACGTTGGGCTTGGTGATGACGATCTGTTAAGGCCGTCTGGTATGCGAGCACTTCTCAACCGGGCGGAAGAGCGCCAAGGCGTCGTGGTGGCGTACGGCGCCTGCGACTATATCGACGCCAAATCTCACGTCATCGGAACCAACCGTAGCGGCAAGCTCGCGACGCTAATCCTCTCGTGGGGGCCGAACTTGATTCCTCACCCGGGCGCACTCGTCGACCTCGACGCGCTTCAGGGTATTGGAGGATTTGCTCTGAATCGTCCATACACAATGGATCTTGATGCATTTCTCCAACTGAAGAAGGTCGGCGAATTTGTATTCGTGCCGGTTGCCGTTTCGGCTTTTCGCTGGCACGCGGATTCCCTTACTGTTGCCGACCGGAGGAAATCTGCTGCGGAAGCTCTTGACGTGAAACGCTCGTATCTGCCTGCGGCATTCAGGAGCCTGAGCGTGGCCTGGCTTGGACCCATTTCTTGGGCCACACGGGTCGCCGGAAATGTCGTCTCCTATCGGGCCCGAAAGATCTCCGCCGCTTCTGCGACAGGTACTGGTACGTGATCGGATCGCGTGAGCCTGCTCTGGACAATATTGACACGTGGCTTGTTGTCCCGCTCTACAACGAGTCGAGTGTGATTTTTGACGTCATTTCGGAAGCGCTTTTAACCTTTCCGAAGATCGTTTGCGTTGACGATGGGAGTACAGACTCGTCCGCTGAGCGAGCGGAACAGGCAGGCGCGTACGTCGTGAGGCATCCGATCAATCTCGGACAGGGAGCTGCGCTTCAGACCGGTTTTGACTATGTCCTTCGCGATTCGGCTGCTCGCTTTGTCGTAACTTTTGACTCGGATGGCCAGCATCTGGCTGCTGACGCCGCTCGGATGGTTGAGCGATTGAGACATGAAGAACTCGACGTTATTCTCGGATCTCGATTCCTGGATAATCGAACGAGCGCGAGTCCAATGAAGCGCGTCGTACTGAAACTGGCGGTGAAATTCACGAACTTGACGACTGGTGTCCGACTGTCAGATGCTCATAATGGACTGCGCGCATTTACGGTCGAAGGACTGGCCAAAATTCGAATTCGACAGAACCGGATGGCGCATGCGTCTGAGATTGTGGCGCAGATCGGCCGGACTCGCCTCCGATACGCCGAAGAACCGGTGCACATCGTTTACACGGATTACTCCCGATCGAAGGGGCAATCGCTATGGAACTCCGTAAATATCCTTGTCGAATTGATACTCAAGTAGAGGCCTGATGGATCCCCAACTGCTCATCAAACTTGTACTGCTCCTTGGGCTAGGGGCTATTGCTTTGTTGATCTTGTGGCCCGGCCGGGGCGCCCGACGACTGGCATTGAGGAGGATTTCTCTTCTCTTTCTAGTCGCCTGTGCGGCCGTCGCAGTGGTCTTTCCCCAGCTATCCAACGCCGTCGCAACATTGTTTGGGGTTGGTCGGGGGGCCGATCTTCTCCTTTACGGGCTGGTCGTGTGTTTCGTCGGCTACGTGATTGCAACGCGGGCGCACCATTCTCGAGTCGACTTACAGGTCACGGAGCTCGCTCGTGCGCAGGCACTGGCCCGAGCCGTCGAGCCCGGCTCGATGCGCGGATGACCACCCTCGTTACCGGTGGTACCGGGTACATAGGGGCGCACGTCGTGCGGCTTCTGGTCGATCGTGGCGATGACGTTGTCGTCGTTGACGACGTATTGACGGGGGTTCGGGGCAGAATCGGTGGTGCCCCGCTCGTCGAAATGGATCTCGCGCACTCAAGCGCGCCCGCCGAGCTCGAATCTGTCATGCGGAACTACGACGTGAAGCAGGTGGTGCACTTTGCCGGACGAAAACAAGTTGGAGAGTCAGTCCTGCGTCCTGCCTGGTACTTTCAACAGAACGTGGGCTCCTTAGCAAACCTTTTGATGGCGATGGAGAAGGCCGATGTATCGCGCGTCGTTTTCTCGTCGTCTGCCGCAGTCTATGGAACTTCGGAAGGGCCGTCGCTGAGCGAGGGCACGCTGCAGCACCCGGTCAATCCCTATGGTGAGTCCAAACTCATTGGCGAATGGTTAATTACGGATGCGGTCGTTTCCCAGTCGCTTCGAGCCTCAAGTCTGCGTTACTTCAATGTTGCGGGTTCTGGCTGGCCGGAGTTGGGTGACACTGCTGCTCTAAACCTGGTACCGATGGTCCTCGAACGTCTAGATCAGGGCTTGTCCCCCCTCATCTTCGGTGACGACTATGAGACCGAAGATGGAACGTGTGTGCGGGACTATATTCATGTCTTGGACCTCGCAGAGGCGCACTTGGTCGCGCTGGACAGCTTGAAAATCGGTCCGGCGAGAAACGATATCTATAACGTTGGAACGGGAATTGGATCTTCAGTGCGCGAAATGATCAATCAAATTATCGAACGGTCTGGTTCAGGGGTCATTCCCGAGGTGCGGGATCGGCGGCTTGGAGATCCTGCCGTGGTCGTTGCGGACCCACGCGCTATCTCGGCGGCGATCGGATGGGTCGCCAAACGCGGGCTCGCGGACATAGTTAATTCAGCGTGGGATTCTCACCTGCTGTTGAAACGCTAGCAACGACCGAGCGGTCGACCGTGTCAAGCCCGAGTAAGGCAAATTACGAAATTGCTCCGCCAGCGGGCTATCTATCAGTGCGCGGTCGCCCAGATTGGATGGAAAGTGAGATGAACACGTGCACGAAGCTGCCTCACTGGTGAAGGCAAACACGAACGCGTTTGCTGGTCGGCGCAGCGTTGTAAATCCGCGTTCAGTATTCTGGGCTGCCGTTCTGATCTTGGCTGCGCTGTCAACTTTGTGGTCGTTGGCGAGCCCGATCTTTTCGGTGCCGGACGAGAACGCCCATGCCACCAAGGCCATCGCCCAGGTTCATGGGCAGGTCATCGGGTATCAGGCGCCGGGCATCAAGCACACGGTCGTCGACCTGCCCGAGGGGTACTCGTACTCGCCACAGATTCTCTGTTTCGCCTTCCACCCTAATCAGCCTGCGAACTGCGGCGTTGAACTTGGCGACGTGGGCGGAGCAGACTGGTTCAACACCTGGGTCGGTGCCTACAACCCCCTGTACTACTACGCCGTCGGATGGCCGAGCTTGATCTTGGACGGATCAGATGGCATCTACGGCATGCGCATCGTGAGTGGATTGCTCGCCGCCGTGTTCGTCGCCTGGGGTTTTCAAGCAGCGATGTCCGTGCGCAGATCGCGGTGGATGCCGCTGGGCCTGGCCTTTGTCGCAGCCCCGATGGTCGTCTATTTTTTCGGTTCAGTGAACCCCAACGGCATTGAGATCGCTTCGGCTGTCGCCCTCTGGGCTACCCTTCCTCGTCTCCTCGAACGGTTCGATACCCGACGAGTCGCACAAGAGGTGTCCTCACTCTCACGCTGGTATCTCTGGATGATCGTAGCCATTTCCTCCGTGACGCTCGCGACAGCTCGAGCGACGGGGCCTCTGTGGTTGATTGTCGTTGTCGGAATCTGTTTCATCGCGACCGGCTGGAATTCGGTCAAGTCGCTGTTCACAACCTCGCGCTCATATATTCCGCTCGGGATCGTCGCGGCCGGAGGTATCTTCTCGATCGTGTGGACGCTGAGCGGTGGCAGCCTGTCGAGCCAGGCCGAAAAATCCGATGCGCCGCTGGTGGGTGCCTCTTTCCTTCAGGGCTTTGTGCACGTGCTTCGCACCACCCCGGAATTCGTTCAGCAGGCCATTGGGTACTTTGGTTGGTTCGACGCGCCGCTGCCGACATCCGCTTATTGGCTGTTTGTCATACCGATTGGCATTCTGATCGTTCTCGCTGTCACCGCCTCCCGGCGACGCGGCCTGGTCACGATGGCCGTGATTACGGCCGCTGCCGTCTTGGTACCGGCCTTGGTGCAGGGCTACAGCGTGAGCCAAACCGGAGTTATCTGGCAGGGGCGATACGGCCTCTTCCTTTATCTTGGCGTGACGATGCTCGCGGCCTGGCTGCTTTCTGCGAAACAGGGAAATCGCGTGGCGTTCCTGTCGACACGAGTCACCTGGATTAGCGCAGCGATGATCGCGTCATACGGGCTGCTGGCTTTCGTAGTCGTGATGTGGCGTTACGTAGTCGGCAGTGGACAGCCGATCAGTGAGATGTGGAAAAATCCGGCCTGGCAGCCGCCGCTCGGCTGGCCAACCCTGGTCGTGCTTTATGCGCTGGTATCGATCGCGTTCGTTCTGTACACGGGGTGGATTGCCGCGCGCGCGGCGCGGCTCGAGGATGCGGCCGACCTGGCTGAAAGCCTGACTGCTGCAGCGCCGACCGAGTGCTCTCTTCGTGGCTGAACCGCGCGTCGCGATCGCCTACGACTGCTTCTTTCCGATCAATTCGGGCGGCGGCGAACGGGTGTATCGACGAATCGCGGAGTTATTCACCGAGAGGGGGAGCGCCGTTGACTATGTGACGCGCACCCAGTGGGATGGCCCAGCACCGAAAGCGAGCTTCTCGGTCGTTCCGGTGTGGCGCGGGTCGATCTACGACGACGCGGGAACGCGCACGCCGATCAGCGCCGTAAAGTTTGCATTGGCTCTTTTTCACCACTTTCGCGCGCGCCGCGATAACTATGACGTCGTCATCGTGAGCGCCCTACCCGTACTCAATGTCTTCGCGGTGCAACTGGCATTAATCGGAAGCAAGGCCTTCGTGGTGACCGACTGGCTCGAGGTTTGGGGCTGGCGACAGTGGCGTGCGTACTCGGGAGCGCTCATGGGGACCGTCGCCTCGGTGCTGCAACTGATAGCGATCCGCCTCGGCCACCTCCACACCGTCAATAGTCACTTCACCGGCTCGCGTATTCGGGGCTATCGGCGCGGAGCGGCTCCGGTCACGTTGGGGCTGGTTGACCTCGTCGGTGCCGCACCCGATGCGACGACTGAACGGGGCGACGAGCCGTACCTGATTTTCATCGGCCGTCACATCGCCGACAAACGACTCATCGACCTGCTCCCTGCCCTTCGCGAGGCGCGCACCCAGATTAAAAACCTGCGTTTGGTGATCGTGGGTTCCGGGCCCGAAACGGCCGCGGTGGCCGCACGGATTAGCGAGCTGGGCCTCGACGACGTCGTCACGCTCGCTGGTCGGGTCAGCGATGACCAGCTGCACACGCTGCTGGTCGGTGCACGCGCTCTGGTCAACCCGTCACGCCGCGAAGGGTTTGGACTCGTCGTCGCCGAGGCGGCCGCGGTGGCTACCCCGAGCGTGGTCGTGGCCGGCCCCGACAACGCGGCAGCCAAACTGATTCAGAACGGCGTCAACGGCTTCGTCGCCGCGTCGGTGCTGCCACACGACCTGGCGGCCGCCATCGTGACGGTCGTAGCCGCCGGTGAGCCGTTACGACGGTCTACGCAGGCTTGGTTCGAACGGGAACGAGCCGCGGGTGGCCTCAACCGCTCGATCGACCAGATCTTGGTTGCCTACCGTTCTGCCAAGACCCGCTGAAACGACTCGAGCGTCGTCTGCGCGGTGCGGTCCCAGGTGAACTCTTCCGCCCGACGGAGCCCGGTCGTCGCCAGCCGCACCAAGTCTTCGGGCGACGACAGGAGGCCGCTGATGCTCGCAGCCAGCCGGGAGGCATCGTGGCAGTCAACATAGGCGGCCGCATCACCGGCAACCTCATGCAGTACCGGAAGGTCGGAGCAGAGCACCGGGCAGCCGTGCGCCATCGCTTCGAGAACGGGCAGGCCGAAGCCCTCGAAATACGTTGGAAAGACGAACAGGGTTGACTCGGCATACAGCGTGTCGAGCTCCTCGGGCGTGAGCCAGCCACGCAACGACACCCATTCTTGCAGCCCGAGTTCGGCCACAAGCGGGGTGAGCGGATCGTCTCCGTGACTGCCCGTAATAACCAGGTGTGGTCGTGTATTTTCAGGCAGGAGCGCGAGCGCAGTGAGCAGCGACGAGAAGTTTTTGTGCGGCATCCGGTTGCCGACTGCGAGCAGTTGGTCGGTACGACGATTCTCCGGCGAAACCAAAACGCGAGTTTCGCCTGCCAGAGGGATGACTTCGACGGGGGTGCGCTTGATCTGTAGGTAGCGACGAATGTCGGTGCGCGAGGCAATGCTGACCGTGAGAATGCGGCGTGCAATGCGCGCGCCCAACCGAATGAGAGTTCGGAGAATGAGGGAGTAAGCACCGGGAACGTATTCGGGGTGCCGGAATGGCAAGAGGTCGTGAATTGTCAGAACGACGGGAATCCTTGAATAAAGCGGCCCGAGGTTCGCTGGGCAGTGGATGAGCGTTGCGCGACGGCGACGCGCAAAAGCGGCGACAGTGAACAACTCACCGCGTGCCCAAGCGATGCGGTTCTCGCCGCTGATGCCGGAATCGATGACGTCGCCGGGAAACCAAGAGGTATCGCCGGCGGCGAGTTCGCTTGACGCGAGGGCCATGAATCGAACACCGGCAGTTTCACGCGGCATCCGACTGTAGATTTCGCGAACGTACGATTCCATGCCCCCCTTCTTTCCAGTGAAGAAGAGCAGGTCGACCAAGATAAGTGGTAGCGGCATCGAGTCAGTCCTTGATTACCGAAGTGGTTCGGGAGCGGCGGGCTCCTTCGTAGATGACCGCGGAAATCAGTTCGGCGACGAGCATTCCAGCGAAGACCCAGACGATGTTCTGGGTTACGAGGCCCAGTCCGGCAAGAGCAAATGTGATGGCGGCCACGATCGCCCGCAGTCCCGTCAGCAGCCGTACCGCGCCCATGCGCCGCAGGGCAGCAAAGGGGATTGTGGTGAGAATGGAGGTGGCTCGCCAGGCGCAGGCGACGGCCAGCGGTAGCGCAGTGTCGGAAAGCGACCACGCCGATCCGAAGATGAAACCAAACGTGCCGGTCGCTTCGAGAATGCCGAGCGCCACGATAGCCCCCAACAGTGCGAGCCCGGACACGCCGATATCGAGGCGGGAGGGCTCCTTCAACAGCCGCAGTCGCAAGAAGTTGAGTGGTATCGCCAGCAACCCTGACACCGTGGAGATAGCGGTGAAGATAATGGCCTGAGCCGGGCCGATGAACGCGAGAATCATCACGTTTAGAAGCGGATAGATGACGCCGGTGATAGAGGTGTCTGCGACCACCCAGCCCATGACGACCGGGTCGGGCCGACTCGGCTGGTGGGAAACAGGAAGAGAGCGCACGCAGGTGGCCGCGGCGATCCCGGCTACCAACGGAAGCATTCCCCAGGTCTGTGCGGTGAAGGCTACGAGCACGCCAGCAAGGGCCCCGGAGCCGACGAGAACGGATGCCCAGATTTCACGAGTGTCGAGGCGCTCGGCGACGGACACTCCACGACCGACCTCGAGTGAGGCCAGCAGAATCGGGAGGGAGACGCACAGCACCAACGCATTGCTGGAATTGAACCCGACGATGATCGCCGTCAGGACCGACAGCGCGGCCAGCCAGAGCGGGAAAGTTACGCGACGGGCGGTCGCGGCCGAGCTGAGTCGTGATTCGACCACGACGGCAAATGTCACCTGGCCCACGAAAGTGGCGAGCATGACGGCGACGGCGATGAAGCCCTGTTCGTCGAGAGTGAATTGGCGAGCTGAAATTGCCACGGTTGCGGCCGGAATAACAGCCAACGAGACACCGCCGAGCAGTGTGATGAGCGACATCGCTGCGCCGCGCAGGCGAATCTGCGGGGGCAGGGAAAAGCTCATCGATCGACGGCTTTCGACAGTTTCTTACCGAAGCAGCGACCGGTGAGGCCCTCGAAACGGCCAACGAAAACCCACCAGCCATCCGCTGTCTGAAAAGATGACCGATTGCGCAGACCGAAGAGCAGCCCGCCGGCCAAGGCTGCAGCTCGCCAATAGAAAGGGTATTGCCACACCGAGAGCAGACGACCGAATCCCCGGGCGTAGCTGCGCAACTTGCGCCGGCGCTCGCCGTTGGAGAGCCCGTGCGGGTCTGAGACACCACCAATGGCCACCTCAGCCGGCAACCAAACAAACGAATCTGATTCGCGGGCGTGCATCAGACGCAAGAGCAAATCGGTCGCCTCGCCTGATTGCCACGGTGTCGAAGCGCCGGTACCGATCGACTCTGTAAAGCCGCCAAGCCTGGTGAACAAGCTGCGGCGAATGACGAGGCCCATCTCGATGACGGTCCAGACGTTCCAACGGTCCAGGGGCGTGCCCGCGGTCGGGAGGTCAAATTTCGGGCCGTTTTCATCTGTGACGGTCAATGCGGCGGCACTGGCCGCGAAAGGAATTGAACGGATACCCGCGATGGTTCCTGGCGGAAACCAAGTGGTGTCATTTGGAAAGTGCAGGAGATAGTCCATGCCCGCCGGGAGCGCCGCGACCCCGGCATTGCGTCCGCGCGATGCGCCCAACGGCGACGTCGTCACGACAATCTCGCAGCCGATGGTGGTGAACTCCTTAGCTAGATCCTTGACGACTTGCAGATTACGCTGGGCGACGATCACGATCGTGTCTGCGGCGGTGACTTGGCCAGCCAAAGACTGCAGCAGGCGGCGCAAACCCAGCTCTCGACCGAGGGTGGTGACGACGAGGCCAATGTTCATAGTGCACTAAGTCTGTACGATTGAGGGCGCAGCGTAGAACACAGACAGGACCCACACGCACATGCAGCAGACTTCGACGATCGAACTGACGATCCTTATGCCGTGTCTGAACGAAGCTGAGACTCTGGCGGTGTGCGTAAATAAGGCCCTCGGCTACCTTGAGCGCAGCGGCGTGGTAGGCGAAGTGTTGATCGCTGACAACGGCAGCACCGACGGTTCGCAGCAGATCGCCGAGTCGCTCGGCGCCCGTGTGGTCGCAATCGCAGAGAAGGGCTACGGCAGCGCCCTCAACGGCGGCATCGAACACGCCCGCGGCACCTATGTGATCATGGGCGATGCCGACGACAGCTACGACTTCAGCCGCCTCGACGGGTTCGTCGAACGCCTGCGCGCTGGCGACGAACTCGTCATGGGTAACCGCTTTCGCGGGGGCATTGAGCCCGGCGCCATGCCGCCGCTGCACAAATACCTCGGTAACCCCGTGCTGTCGTGGATCGGTCGTATGCTGTTTCGTTCGCCGATCAAGGACTTTCACTGCGGCCTGCGCGGTTTCAACCGCCAGTCTATGCTTGACCTTCACCTGCAGACCACCGGCATGGAATTCGCCAGCGAAATGGTCGTCAAGTCGACCCTCGGTGGGTCACGCGTCAGTGAGGTGCCGACCACTCTTGCGAAAGACGGCCGGAGTAGGCCGCCGCACCTGCGCAGTTGGCGCGACGGTTGGCGCCACCTGCGTTTTTTGCTGATCTTCAGCCCACGCTGGCTGTTTCTGATTCCCGGTACGGCGGCGTTTGTGCTGGGCTTTGTTGGCGTCATGCTGTTGAGCTTTGGGCCGGTCGTCTTCGGCCGTATCGGATTCACCTATTCCACCCAGCTCTATTTGGCAGCGCTTACGGTGGTCGGTTATCAATCAGTGCTGTTTGCGATTCTCACCAAGATCTATGCACAGCAAGAGGGTTTTCGTATTCCGCGCAGCCGCAACTTCGACCGGCTGCAGAAACGCATCAGCCTAGAGAGCGGGGCCGTTGTCGGCCTCTTGCTCTTTCTCATCGGTCTGGGCGTCGCGGTTACGCAGTTGATCGGATGGGCCTCAAACGACTTTGGCCCGCTCGAGGCGGGCACTACTCTGCGCGCAGCGATTCCGGCCGCGCTGCTCATGATGCTGGGTTCGCAGACGATCATGGCCGGAATGTTCCTCGGCGTTCTGTCGGTCGGCGTGAAGCGTAGCTAATGATTGTGAGCGTCTCCGTCGCGCTGTGCACCTACAACGGTGCCGCTTATCTCGAAGAGCAGCTGCTCAGTATCCTGAGGCAATCGATCCCGGTAAGCGAGATCGTGGTGTCCGACGACGGGTCGACCGACGAGACGCTGGCTGTACTGGAGCGAGTCGTAGTGGCCTGGCCCGCTGTAAACGTGGTGGTCCTGCGTAACAGTGCGGCACTGGGGGTGACGGCGAACTTCGAGCAGGCCCTCGCAGCCTGCACGGGCGATCTCATTGCGCTCTGTGACCAGGACGACGTCTGGTGGCCCGAGCGGCTGGAACGCATGGTGGCCGAGTTCACCCGTCGGCCCGAATTGCAGATGGTGCACGCCGACGCTCGCCTAGTTGATGCTGCCGGAACGCCTCTGGGCCATACGTTACTGCAAACGCTGGGTGTGTCTGATGTCGACCGTGCGGCCGTGCATGCTGGTCGCGCGATCGACGCCTATCTGCGGCGGAACATCGTGACCGGCGCGACGATGATGGTGCGGCGAGAGCTGGTGGAGCGATCACGACCGTTCCCGGCCGTGTGGGTGCACGACGAGTGGATGGCCATGGTCGCCGCCGCGACCGGACTGGTCGATCTGCTTGAAGAACCCCTCACCGACTATCGGCAGCACGGCGGTAACCAGATCGGGGTGACCACACTCGATGCCTCCGGCAAGCTCGGCCGACTGCGTGCGCCGCGCACCGCCCGCAACGCCCGACTTCTCGCGCGAGTCGCTGTGCTGCAACGGCGGGCCTCGGAGTTTGAGCCGGAGGGATCCACTTCGGTACTGGCCCTGATCGATGCGAAGCTCGCGCATGAAGCGCGTCGAAGCACGCTGCCAGCGGCACGGCTACTGCGGGTGGCGCCGATTCTGCGTGGCTGGCGCACGGGGGACTACTTCCGTTTCGGGCTGGGGTTGCAAGACATGCTGCGCGACCTGGTGCAGCCAGTCTGACTGGCCGGCCCGTGGTTTGCGAGATCAACTCGAACTGATTCAATGGCATGGTGAGTGAAACAACAATTGGTGCCCAGAAATCCGCGAAACGGCCCCGGCCGCGCTTCTACCGCCGCTGGTGGTTCTGGACGATCATCGGCGTGGTCGTCGTTGTCGCGCTCGCGATCTCATGGATAGGCGTTCGCGGATGGCAAGCGAAGACAGAACTCGAAGCCGCCATTCCATTGGCCGCCACGATCAAGAGCCAGGCACTTGCAGGAGACACAGAAGCAGCCAAGGCGTCGGTCACCGAAATGGCGAGCCACACCGCACGTGCCCGGGAATTGACCGGTGACCCGGTGTGGCGCGCCGCTGAATTCGTTCCGTTCGTCGGGGTCAATCTCGCTGCCGTGCGCACCCTGGCGGTCGTCGCAGATGACGTGATCACGGATGCCGCTGTGCCTTTGGTAGAGACTGTGGCCAGTCTGAATCCGGCAACGCTCAAGTCTGCGGATGGAGGTATTGATCTTAAACCGCTCGTCTCAGCGGGCAAAATTCTGAGTGAAGCCAGTACGGTACTCACCGCAGCGGAGCAGCGGATCAACGCCATAGACACGAGTGCAACCATGGCGCCACTCACCGCAGCCGTGAGCAAATTCGACACCCTCCTCGCGAGCCTCGCGCCGCCGCTCGCGTCCGCCAGCCAAGCTCTCGCCGTTATCCCCGATGCGCTGGGCGCCAGTGCGCCGCGTGACTACGTCATCGTGTTTCAAAACAGCGCCGAAGCACGTGCGCTCGGCGGCACGTCCCTTTCTTTCGCTCTGTTGACGATTGACCGTGGCAACATCAGTCTGGGCAAGGCTGTTCCGGCAGGTTTCGGCAATTTCGCTGACTACCAGGAGTCCGTCATTGCGATGCCCGACGGTGTTGCCGAGCTTTACGGTTCGGAATTCGGGCGGGCCATGTCTAACGTCACGGTGCGCCCGAGCTTCGAAAGTGCAGCCATGGTGACCCAGGAGATGTGGAAACGTCAGTTCGGCACGGATATCGATGGCGTGATCTCTGTGGATCCGCTGGCGCTGAGTTACCTGCTTCGAGGAATTGCTCCCGTAACGCTCTCGACCGGCGACGTTCTCACGAGTGAGTCACTCGTGCCCTTGTTGCTCAACGAGGTCTATATGAGGTTCTGGTCGGGCAATACCGGTGCCGACAACGAGGCGCAGGATGTCGTCTACGCAGAAATCGTGCAGAAGACTTTCGAACAATTGATCGGAGGTAAATCTGATCCGAAAGCGCTCTTGTCGGCCGTGTCCCAAGCTGTCGACGAACGGCGCCTGCTGTTGTGGAGCCCCGTGGAGAAAGAGCAAGCCCTCTTTACCTCTCTAGAAGTTGACGGCCCGCTGCCTCAGAGCGACGCTTCGACCGACCGGGTCGGGGTCTACCTGCAAGAGAACGTCGGTTCCAAGATGAACTATTACCTACAGCAGTCGGTGAGCCTCGGACAGGCCATGTGTCGGGACGACCACGGGGCGTCGTATCGAATCGACGTGGAGCTTAAAAATGATCTGCCACTCGACGCTGCGACGTCGATCAGCCCATCGATTCTGGGCGAGTTCGTCCGGGAGAAACTCAAGCCCGGCGTTCAGCGCATGATTGTCATGGTCTACGCGCCTCCCGGGTCGCAAATCGTGGGCGCTGCGATCGACGGTGTTGACGTGCAGCTGGAACAGTTTCATGACACGGACTACCCAGTGGCCAAGGTCGTTCTGACCATGAATCCTGGGGATACATCGAGGCTGAGCGTAGACGTGGTCGCAGCCGGCACGGCCGAGAAGGTGCTCGCGGCAGAGGTGACGCCGATGATCAACCCGACGGCCATATCCGACGTGCCGCTCGACTGCGCGAGTGTGCCCGTCGACTAGTCGAAACTGCAGCAAGCGTGCCGCGCATGGATGGGGCGCACGGTTCACGCGTGGTCGTGTGCCACTATAGACAGGGGATATTCCCTTCATTGGGGTTTTCCCAGCAACATGATCTATCGGAGGCATGCACGTGGAGTTAAAAGACTACGTCAGGATTTTTCATAAAAGCTGGATCTTGATCGTTGCGTGTGTGCTCTTCGGAATTGCAGCATCAGCCGCGAGTTCCATTGCCACCACGCCAAAATATGTCGCCAGCACGCAACTCTACGTGTCTGTGAAGACGGCAGCAGATGCCGGCTCCGGCGAACTGGTCCAAGGCACGAGCTTCGCACGTCAGGCCGTTACGTCGTATGTCGATGTCGTGAACAGTGCCATAGTGCTCGATGAAGTTATCGCGGAACTTGGCCTCGACAGCACCGCCGCTCAACTTGCCCCGTCCATTGCGTCGTCCTCTCCGTTGAACACCGTACTCATTGACGTGTCGGTGACTAACAGCGACCCGACGTTGGCAGCGAAAATTGCCAACTCTGTGGGTAGCAATTTCAGCCGCATCGTGGTCGATGAGCTGGAGAAGCCCGATGGTGAAGCGGTCAGCCCGGTAAAGATCGAGACTATCCAGCCCGCTCAGGTACCCGCGCAACCGGCGAGTCCAAACGTACCGTTCAACATCGCGCTCGGATTGTTGGTAGGGCTGGCCATCGGCATCGGAGTTGCGGTGTCGCGGAGTGTTCTTGACACGCGCATTCACAGCCTGCACGACATCGAGCTCGTGACCGACACCCCGATGCTCGGTGGCATCAACTTCGACCCCGACGCAAAAAAACGCCCGCTCGTCGTTCATGCCGACCCGAAGAGCCCGCGCGCCGAATCATTCCGGAGCCTGCGCACCAACTTGCAATTCGTAAATATCTCGGGCGGCCCCCGCAGCTTCGTTGTAACGAGCTCCATCCCCGGTGAGGGCAAGAGCACCACGACGGCCAACTTGGCCATCGCGCTAGCCGAAACGGGCGTGCGAGTCGCCCTCATCGATGGCGACCTGCGGCTGCCCCGCCTCGCGCACTACATGGGCCTTGAGGGCGCTGTCGGCCTGACCGATGTCCTCATCGGTCGCGCCGAACTCGCCGACGTCTTGCAGAGCTGGGGCCGGGACAAGCTCGTCGTGCTGCCCAGTGGTCGCGTTCCCCCGAACCCTAGTGAACTGCTCGGTTCAGCGGCAATGTCTAATTTGCTCGCCAGTCTCACCGCAGAGTTCGACGTCGTGCTGATCGATGCCCCGCCGTTGCTTCTCGTGACCGATGCAGCGGTGTTGAGCAAGCTCACCGGTGGTGCGCTGCTTGTGGTGGCCTCGGGCCGCACCAAGCGCAATGAACTTGCCAGTGCGGTGAAGGCCCTGCAACGCGTCGAAAGCAGCCCGGTGGGTGTCATCATCACCATGCTCCCCACGAAGGGGCCGGATTCCTATGGCTATGGCCAGTACAGCTATGGAACCATTCTCGCCGAGTCAGCGGATGTGCCGGCTCCCGTAAGCACGCGCCAGCTGCGTCGGATGCGTCGGCGTACCGCATGATGACGACGTTTTCGATTCTCACGGTGTGCTCGGGTAATATCTGCCGTTCGCCCCTCGCGGAGCAGTTGCTGCGCGTGGGCCTCGGCTCGTTGCCCGGGGTGTCGCTCGCGAGCGCGGGAACCATCGGTCTCACCGGCCGGGGCATGCCCGAGCAGGCCGCGGCTCTTTCTCGCCAGTTCGGCGGTGAACCTTCGGCACACGTTGCACGTGAACTCACCGTTGAGCACTTGATCTCATCGAATTTGGTATTGGCCATGTCGCGCGAGCACCGACGTGCTATCGCGGAGCTTTCGCCGCGGGCCATTCGTTACACCTTCACGATTCGCGAGTTTGCACGCCTGGTGCACGACCTGACCGCTGCCGACCTCACCGCCGTTGCGGGTCTGCCACTCGACGATCTTGCTGGCCGCTTCGCTTCGGTGGTTGAACTTGCCGCCTCCCAGCGCGGCATGGTGCCGCCTGCTGAAAAGCCAGATGATGATGATGTGGTTGACCCCTACCGGCAGAACGATGGCGTTTACGCCGAATCGGCTGCTCAGCTCGTGCCCGCCGTCAACGCTCTCGTCTCGCTCCTTCAGCGGGCTGCGACGATCGTTTAGTTCGAAGATGACGCATGGCTTCTTTCAAACCACTTAAGCGCGCTAGCCATAACAAGGCCGTGTGCCGCCGCTGGGCGTTGACAGCGCTCAGTGTGTTTGTTATTGGTGACATAGCGCTCGTTGCCGTTGCCCTCGCCCCTCCCGGCGAGCCGTCGACCAAGGTCGCGGATGCTCCGGCCGCCGTCATCAGCGCTATCCCCACCGAAGGCCCCGTTGAAACCACTGTGCCGGTGGAGCCCGTTCAAATCGTTCCAGCCGCCATTGAAACCTTCCCGCCCACGCGCATTCTCTCCGCTCTGGATGCCAATACAGCCTGGCGCACTCTCACCGGGCCCTGCCCGGCCACACCGGCAGCGCCGGAGCGCACTACCGATTCCGGTGCGAGTTGGGCATCTTTTGACGCATCAATTGAGACCGATGCATCGTCGATTCTCACCATGACGGTGGTCGATGAGACCGAGACATCACTCGTTACTCTCGACGCGAGTGATTGTGCCCCGCAGGTCGTCGATACCTATGTTGCTGGCGAAGAGTGGGCCAACTACCCAGAACGTGCGAGCGCCCGTTGGTTTGTCAACCCGTCCAACCGGGCGCTCGTGCACACTCCAAACGGTGACGTGGCCGCGCCATGCGCTAGCGTGGCAGTACTCGCGACACGTAGCAGCACCGCTGCTGCGCTGCTCTGCGGCGATGGCACGTTTCTGCGCACGACCGACGCCGGTGCCAGCTGGGGGGCGGGCATCGCGCTAAACGGTGGGGTCAACCTCACTTCCACTGCCGACGGCTACCTGGTGGTTGCGCAAAGCCAGGCTAGTTGTGATGGCCTGCAGGTGCTCGCGACCGGCGAGCCGACGGAGGCGCCATTATCGATTGCCGGCTGCCGCTCGGCTGCCTTCAACCCGGGCGACGTAGCCGTGTCGAGTGGCGGGGAAACCCTTTGGTTGTGGGCCGGAGACGCCCTGAGCAGATCAAATGACGGTGGCGCAACATGGTTTTAGGTCACGGTGTGGTCGCTCGGAAGCTACCGCTGTCCCCCAAATGCCCGGAATTTCAGCGGGTAGACTCAATGTCTGCGAAGATAGCCAATCTTGTTCACGAACCACCAGTGCGGCGCACTTCATTTTGGGGGAATAAGCCGTGTCATTAAGCAAGATTGCGACGAGTACGTTGGCAGACCTTCACAAGTCTGTGCCTCTTGTCCGATTTGGCACCCAGTTCGGTTTTGATGCCGCCTCGTGGGGCGTTGCACTCGTTCTCGCCCAGGCATTCCGATACGAGTTTCACGTTGTGGAAATCAGCTGGCCCCCGCTCGTATTGCTGTGTGTCGGCGCTGCAGTTCTGCAGCTGTTCATTGGCTCGATCTTCCACCTTTATCGTGGCCGCCACCCCTACGGTAGCTTTGCCGAGGTACGCTCGCTGCTCTGGTCGGTGCTCGTCACAGCCTCGGTTTTAGGTGTTCCCGTGATTATCTTCGGTGAACTGTTAGACATACCTCGCAGTACTGTGATTATTGCTTTACCGATGGCATTCGTCTTCATGGGTGGTGTTCGCTACTACAAGCGATTACTCGTTGAACGAGTCATCGTGCCCGCTGACAACGCGCGAAACACGCTCATCTATGGGGCGGGCTACCTCGGTGGATCCATTGTTCGGCGTATGAAGACCGATGCACGATCGTCTTTTCGGGCGGTCGGCCTAATCGACGACGACCCGCGCAAGAGCAATGTGTGGCTTCACGGGGTTCGCGTGCTGGGAACTGGAGTGGACCTCATTCGCGTCGCCGAAGCAACCAAGGCCACAGTGTTGATTGTCTCGATTGCCCGCATCGAGGCCGAGCTGCTGCGCGAGATCTCAGATGCAGCGGATGCCGCTGGACTGCGCGTCAAGGTGTTTCCCACTCTTGACGATGTGCTCAGGGGCAAGGTGCGCCTCAACGACCTACGTGATATCTCTATTGACGACCTGATTGGTCGGCACCCCGTGGACACCGACATGGCGTCCATTGCCGGGTACATTGCCGGCAAACGGGTCTTGGTCACCGGAGCTGGCGGATCAATCGGCTCAGAACTTTGCCGGCAGATCCACAATTTCGCTCCAAGTGAGCTCATCATGCTCGACCGTGATGAGACGGGGTTGCAGACTACTCAGATTTCTATTTTAGGACACGGTCTGCTCGATACCAAAGACGTCGTGCTCGCAGATATCCGCGACCTTGAGGCTATTTCGAAAATTTTCAGAGAACGCCGCCCTGACGTAGTCTTCCACGCCGCCGCGCTCAAACACCTGCCCATGCTGGAGCAGTACCCCGATGAAGCGTGGAAGACCAACGTTCTCGGCACCCGGAACGTGCTCGAAGCCGCGCAGGACGTGGGCGTGGAGACCTTCGTCAATGTCTCTACCGACAAGGCTGCGAACCCGACTAGTGTCCTTGGCTACTCCAAACGGGCTGGTGAGCAGCTCACCGCCTACGCCGCCCAACAGACCGGGCATGACTATATCTCGGTGCGCTTCGGGAATGTGATTGGCAGCCGGGGGTCTATGTTGCCCACCTTCACCGCGCTCATCGAGGCAGGCGGTCCACTCACCATCACGCACCCTGACGTCACGCGCTTTTTCATGACCATCCCTGAGGCCTGCCAGCTGGTCGTGCAGGCCGGCGGTATCGGTCGCCCCGGCGAGGTGCTCATTCTCGACATGGGGGAGCCGGTGCGCATTCTTGACATCGCCAAGCGAATGATCGCGCAGTCGGGTAGGTCGATCGAGATTGTGTACACCGGACTGCGTGAAGGTGAGAAGCTGCACGAAGAGCTTGTTGGCCTGGGTGAAACTGACGAGCGCCCGCTGCACCCCAAAATTTCGCATACTGCGGTGCTGGCGCTTTCGCCGGAATTTCTCACTATGGACACTTGGCTCCCAGGACGCAGCCGTGCTTTAATCTTGGCGCCGGACAAGTTGCTCGCATGACGGCAGTTGGATGGGTAGCGGTGTCATCGGCATTGGTGATTAGCCTTGGCCTACCGACAATTCTGAATCCACTACTGCGTAAGCATGGAATCTTCGATCTACCGAGCCACAGATCATCGCACGACGCCGTTGCGCTGCGCGGTGCTGGGCTTTCCCCCTTAGTCGCGTTCGGGGTCGCATTCCTAATTTGTATTCTTGCTAGCTGGACGGGAGCTCCTGTACTCGGAATCGTGCTCGTGGCCAGCCTACTCATCGGCCTGATTGGTTTCTTGGAGGACGTACAAGGTCTGCGAGTATGGGTTCGTGCAACCGCGCAACTAGCGATCGGCGGTACCGCGACGGGGGCATTACTAACTACCACGGAGACGTCGCTTTGGTGGATGCCGGTAGGGGCGATCTTTTTTGCTAGTTACACAAATGCAGCGAACTTCATGGATGGAATCGACGGTATATCTGGATTTCACGGAACGATTGTAGGGATAGCTTTCGGTGTAATCGGCATGATTTCCGGGGTGGGCTGGCTCGTTCCGGCGGGTCTCATCCTGAGTGCGTCCTTTCTAGGATTTGTTCCCTGGAATGTGTTTAATAAAGGAGTATTTCTCGGTGACGTTGGTAGCTATTTATTGGGCGGGGCCATATCTCTATTTGTGATCGGTGCTGTCCTGAGCGGTGTATCTCCCGTTGCACTGGCCGGACCGCTAATAATCTATCTAGCCGACTCGGGCATGACTCTCGTCGGCAGGGTGCTTCGAGGCGAACGTTGGAACCAACCGCACCGGCTCCATATCTATCAAGTTTTAGTAGACGCAGGGCACTCGCATGTCTCTATATCGACTTTGGTCGCTGCAGCAAGCGCGGTAACTGCTGCCCTGGGAATAGTTGCTACCTTCGGGCCAGCGCACTTATCCGTTGTCGCTCTGGGGCTAGGCGTCGTTGTCGTAATTCTCTACTTAGCGATACCAAAATTGATAAAAATATATCCACGGCAATCGGATGGTAACGGGCGTCTGGAAAGATCCCTCATAGGTTCCAGCTCCCTAAGCCGACCGGCGACAAAGTGGCTAATTTTTGGTGCAACCGGCTTTGTGGGAACGGCTATCGTCTCAGAACTCAAAGCACGGGGATTTCAGGTCGCCGTGGCGGCAGGACCTCGCCTCAAGTTAAACCCGTCGGCGTCCGCTGAAGAGGCGCTTTCTCAACTTCGCGACTATGCGGACGTCTTGAAGGGATTGGTCCCCTTGATGCGGGAGGCTGACGTTGTTGTCAATGCGGCGGGACTAGCGCAGCCCGATTCTGGTGGTGGCGATGAATTGTTTGGCGCTAACGCGCTTCTACCAAGTCTTCTGTTAACAGCGTCTCAAGAGGCGCAAGTGCAAAGATTCGTCCACCTAAGTTCGTGTGCTGTTCAGGGGCGACAGAGGATACTGGATGAGTCCCCGAGCGTTTTCCCATTCTCTCCCTATTCGCATGCCAAGGCTCTGGGCGAGCTAATGATCTGCGCGCACCCTGCCTCATCTCTCGCCGTTATCATTCGTGCAACTTCTGTTCAGGGTCCTGGGCGGCCGACCACTCGTCGACTGCAGCGAATGGCACAATCGCCATTCGCATCCGTGGCAGGGGCAGGGACAAATTCTACAGTGGTCAGTTCCGTTGGCGGCCTAGCAGCGTTTGTTGCCTATGTGGGTTCTTTCGAGCGCTCCGTCCCCGCGATAGTCCTTCAACCATGGGAAGGTCTGACGACGGGCTCGCTTCTGCAGCTCGCTGGCGGTCATCCTCCCAGACACTATCCAATTTTATTGTGCCGGGCCCTCGTTGGGATCGGCTATGCGGTTGGACGCGTCGTCAAGCCTGCAAACGGGCTAGTACGACGCATTGACCTAATGTGGTTTGGCCAAGCGCAGGACTCGCGCTGGGCGAGGGAAGAAGGTTTAGAGGGCGAGCCCCGGATGGACGCAGCTTTCAGATTGCCCGCACCCCAGTGAGAATTGGAGATTTTGGGACATGTCATCCGGCTTGTTGAGACGTTCTCGTGGATCCTTCCTCGTTTTGACGGGCACTGTTGCTGTTGCCGTTGCGCAGTGGTATCTGGTCTGGCTCTTGACCCGCGAGGGCGGCTTGTCAGCGGTCGGCATGTACTCGACGCTACTGGCAATCGCAGGTCCAATTTTCATCGGGACCCAATTGGGACTTCGATCCGTGTTTGTAACCCTCCGCCAAGAATACCCGTGGGCTACCTACGTTGTTCTTCGGATTACTGGTATTGCCGTTGGAATAGTTGCGCTTCTGGTGGTCACGCTCGTGGTCCCGAACGCGAAGGGGGCCTCAGCCTCACTCGTGGGCGCGATCGTGGCCATGAAGTCCTTCGACTCTCTTTTGGATCTGTACTACGCGCGCATGCAGAAGGACCGCAAGTTTGCGTTGCTTGGGACGCTTGGCCTTGCCAACGCCGGCGGGACAATCGTCTTGTCTACGGTTGCTGTACTCTGCACTGGTAACGTGGTCGCTGGTGTGTGGGCGTCAGCGTTGGTTTCGGCAATCGTGGCCATCACGAGCGTATCTTTGGTAGTTCGTCGACCGGTAGGTGTCGATTGCGGTGTTGTCCAATCTGAGACAAAAGTACCTGGATACCGCCAGCTGGCACGCGTGGGAGCACCGCTTTCCATTGCGCAGTTTCTGATTTCGCTGATTACCTATGTACCTGTGGTGCTCGTGGGAATGATTGGTGCATCGGCAGATGTTGGAGCTTACGCTGCCGCCTCCTATCTCTTTATCTTCGCTAATCTCGTCGGTGCCTCTGTGGCGACGATTGTGCTCCCTTCCTTCGCTATGACGTTCAACAAACTAGGCGCAGACGGCCTTTTTCAACGAACCTCAAGGATCGCAATGCGGGCGGCATTGCTGGGAGTGCTGCTAATACCGATGGTGGTCGTGTTAAGCCCCCCCGTTTTAGCGCTCGTATACGGCTCCGAGTATATTTTGCCTGCCCTTGAAATAAGCTTGCTTGCAACTGCTTGCGCTGCAGCTATTCCGAGTTATCTATTCTCGAGCGCGCTACTCGCCATGAATAATTACAGGGGCGTCACCGGGGCTTCCGTTATTGCAACGGTGGTCGTTCTTGTCGCTAGCGCCGTTAGTATCTGGGGTCATTTCCCAGCCGTGACTGCAGGTTATGTTGTGCTGTGTATCGGAAACGTAAGCAGGACATTGGGACTATATGGCTTTGCCAGGTTGACTGCACGACGAGACGCACGCATTTCACGATCGGCAGCCGGATTCAGGTAAGTGTCTGAATTGCCGGTCTGTCTTGGGCATTTTTTGAACTCGTGCCGCATCATAAATCGTCCTGTCACAACGTGCGGGCCACTGAGACTGAATTTCGTGCATCGAGTATATGTACCTAGGAAATCAGTTAACCTGGCAAAAAAAAACTACGATGGAGGAAAAAATTGGACCCGGACACAACGAAGATAGCCAAAGCTCCTGTCTCTGTAGTGATTCCCTGTTACAACTCCGCGAAAACCGTGGAACGCGCAGTGCTATCCGCATTGCACCAATCGAGACCACCCGCTGAAGTGATTATTGTTGACGACCACAGCGATGACCTAGATACAGCGCGACTACTACAATCGCTGATGGAGCGCCATCCATTGGATCTCCACGTGGTCACGTTGTCGAAGAACGGAGGCCCTGCTGCTGCGCGAAATGCCGGCTGGGATGTGGCAACCCGGAAATTTGTTGCCTTTCTTGATGCGGACGACGTCTGGGTTCCACGAAAGTTAGAATATCAGCTTCCGCTAATGGAAGGTGAAACGGCACCGGTTATGTCCGGCCATCGGATTGGAGTGACGAGACAACCAGTGGGTGATTCGGAGGTCATTCCGACGGTTGCGAGACAGCTCATTTCTGCAAAGCAGCTATGTTTTCGCAATATGCTCCCAACACCATCTGTAATTGTTCGCCGCGACATCTCACTGCGATTCGACGCGAAGCGACAGTTCTGTGAGGACTATGATCTTTGGCTTAGGATCGCTTTTAAATATGGTGAATTTGGCTATTTCGACGCGACACTGGCCTATGCCTTCAAGGCCCTGTATGGCGAGTCCGGGTTAAGCCAGAGTTTGAGCCGGATGGAGGCAGGTCAGACTGCAATTTATCGTGACCTCTATCGCGACGGGTACTTCGGATTAAAGATGATGATTACGCTCATTTCTTGGGCAAAGATTCGCTACGGTAGACGAATAATACTTTCTCAAATCGGATCCATATCTAGACGCTGACGTCTCTGCAAGAATACCTGAGGGGTCTTTTTTCTTGAAATGGCGGATAGTCGTATTTGGTACTGGCTGTCCACCTAATTGATACTGGTGTTCCGGGGTGGGGGTAGTGGCCAGGCGTGCGATGTGGCAAGCTCGGCCAGACCGTCGCGACGCAGCCCGAGGCGCTTACGACCAGTAGCCTTTCGCAGTCTTCGCTTCGTACTGGGCAGCCGGCGCATGTCGATCTCGCCAACGTTGAGCGTGCGTGCTTGGCCGGCGTGCCGGTTTACGGTGGAGTCGGCGGCTATCTGGTCGGGAAGGGCTTCGATCCAGTAGGTCGGCACGGAATGACTGACGATGATGGCCGGCAGCCGGTGGTCGCGGTTGGCCAGGATCGAGAAGAGGTCACTGGCGGCATTCGGATCAATACCCACGGTTAGGAAGTCGACGATGATTGACAAGTCGACGTCGCTGAGCTTGTTGAGCATGTTCTGATGGCTGATCCCGTCACCTCGAGCGATGACCAGCTGGCTTGCCAGATCATCTATCCGGGTGTAGTGACCACTGTGTTTGCTATGGCAGGCAGCGATGCCGATCGCGCAGCCAGATATGTTTTGCCGCCGCCGGTTGGAGAGATGGTGAGCAGGTTTGCCGGGCCGGCCTTCCACTCATGGTGGCCTAGCGTTTCATCCGCACAGGGGTGATGCTGCGTCCCGGCGGGTAGATCAATCCAGCCATCGAGGCCTGGCCTTGGCCCTGGAGAGTGGACACGGGTAAGCGGCGAGTTGGATCTCTGTGGCTTGTGACGAGTATTGCAGCTCGAAGTCCACAGGCGTGACATGCCCGATCGAGGAGTGGCGACGGCGACGGTTGTAGCGGTCCTCGATCCACATCGCGACGTCTCCGATCGCCCGGGCCCGGGTGGGCCAGTTCCGGCGGTAGTAGAACTCTGTTTTCAGCGTCGCGAAAAAGATCCCAGCCATAGCGTGTCCCAACAAATACCGGTCAGGCACATCGAGCGGGTGATGCCATGTGTCGCAGCGAATTCGGTGATCTGCGCCGAGGCGTATTGGGCGAATTCAACTGGTCGAAGAAACACCGGCCTGTTCGGTCAATAATAAATGCTCTGCCCACACCTCGTTGGGGGTTTTCCAGCCTAGGATTTTGCGTGGTCGGTCGTTGAGTGTCACAGCAACGGCGTCGAGTTCATCAGCGTCCCATCGTGCAAGGTTGGTGCCTTTGGGGAAGTACTGGCGCAGGAGTCCGTTTGTGTTTTCGTTCAAGGGTCGTTGCCACGGGCTGTGGGCGTCGGCGAAGTGGACGGCAATCCCGGTCGCCTGCGTCAATTCCACGTGCTGGGACAGTTCCTTGTCTCGATCCGAGGTCAATGATTTGCGCATCGCCGCTGGTAGAGCACCCATCTTGATCACAAGAGCCTTCCTCGTGGCCTCTGCCACATGTCCAGCCAACGCTGGACCATTCTTGACCCGCGGTTGCACCCCGTAGCCTTCCAGCGGCGGCAGGTGGGTGAGCAGTGTGATTTTGGTCGTGCGTTCCACAAGGGTGGCGATCGCGCTCCTATTGTGGACGCCGGTGATGAGGTCATCTTCCTTACGATGTTGTGAGTGTCGGAGGCGGAGTAATGTTCCGGCAACCCTCGGGCGATGGGTATGGCTGAGGTCTCCTTGCCGCCTGGACGGCTTACTGGGAATGGCCGCCCGTTGCCCGTGTGATGACTCGACCGCTGATTGAGAGTTGCGACATCGATCGCTGTGTAAGGACGTGCCGGCGCAGTTATCCGCAGGGACCATAACTCCACATTAGAAGGGACACTCTGTGCCAAAAATCTGGGCCGGCATCGACGCTGGCAAACGTGAACACCACTGCGTCGTCATCGACGAGGCAGGCAAAAAGCGCCTGTCCGAACGCATCGAGAACGACGAGAGCGTCCTGCTGGAACTCATCGCATCGGTCGTTGACCTAGCCGACGGCGAGCCTGTGACCTGGGCGACCGACCTCAACGCTGGCGGCGCCGCACTGCTGATCAGCCTCCTCACCGCGCACGACCAACAGCTGCTCTATATTCCCGGCCGAATCATTCACCACGCCTCGGCGACCTACCGCGGTGACGGCAAAACGGACGCCAAAGATGCGGCCATCATCGCTGACCAGGCCCGCATGCGCCGTGGCCTTGACCCCGGAGAGTGGACACGGGTTAGGCGGCGAGCTGAACTTCCGCGGTCTGTGACGAGTATTGCAGTTCGTAGTCGACTGGGCTGACATCTCCGATCGAGGAGTGCCGGCGTCGGCGGTTGTAGCGGTCCTCGATCCAGGCGCCGACTTCGCGGGTGGCGCGGTCGCGGGTGGGCCACACTCGGCGGTAGTAAAACTCGGTCTTTAGAGTCGCAAAGAAGCTCTCGGCCATAGCGTTGTCCCAGCAAATACCGGTCAATCCCATCGAGCGGGTGATGCCATTCTTGATCGCGAACGTGGTGATCTGCGCCGAGGCATATTGGGTGCCGCGGTCGCTGTGGAAAATGACGTGCGCTGGTCTGTCACCGCGCAGTGCCATGGCCATCACGAGGGCGTCCTCAATCAGGTCGGTCCGCATGTGAGCGGCGATCGCCCAGCCGATCACCCGGCGGCTGTGCGCGTCGATCACTGTCGCCAAGTAGACCTATCCCTCCCAAGTCCTCAAATAGGTGATGTCACCGGCCCAGACCTGGTTCAGGGCCCCGGTGTCCCATTTCCGTTTGACCGCGTCGACGGGGTAAGCGTCGGCGTGGTCAACGATCGTGGTGGTCTTCCACTTCTTCGGGCAAATACCCACCAAACCGAGACGTTGCATGGTCTTGGCGACGGTCTTGCGCGAGATGGTTTCCCCGTCAGCACGGAGGTCGGCGAGGATTCTCTGCGACCCATAAACCTCGTCGGAGTCGCCGTGGAACCACGCCACTTTCTGCTCGATGCCGTCCTGCCGAATCATGCGGTCCGATGGCTTCCGGTCGAGCCAGACGTAGTATCCCGAGCGGGACACCTCGAGCAGGCGGACCATGCGGGTGATCGTGAAGTTGGTCTTCTCCGCCAGTATCAGTTCGAACGCTTTACGCTCGTATCCGACGCTTCCTGGGCGAAGAAGATGGACGCTTTTTTTAGGAACGCCCGATCAAGTTTCAGGTCCGCGTTCTCTTTCCGCAACCGGAGCAGCTCGGCCCGTTCCGACTCGGTGACTCCGGTCTCGCCGGTGATATTTCGGGCCTTGAAAGCGCTGACCCATCGGCCCAGCGATGCTTCGTTGATGCCGAGCTCGCGGGCCACGGTCGCGACCGCCCTGCCGGTGTTGATCACCAGCTTCACGGCCTCGTCTTTGTACTCAGGAGTGAACTCCCTGCGTGTCTTTCCCATGTGAACATTCTTTCTTGTGAGGTGTCCACTCAACGGGGGCAATGCCACCGCGACCTTCAACCCGTGCGCGGTGGTGATCACACCAGCATCGACCTGCAGCTCCTAACCTCGTACCGCCACGACGTGATGTGCGATCGGGTGCGCACGATCAATCGCCTGCGCGCTGTGATGCTCGAGTACTTCCCAGCACTGGAGCGGGCTTTTGACTATTCCAAAAACAAGGCAGCACTCGTGCTCCTGTCCAGCTATCAAACCCCAGACGCGCTTCGCCTCACCGGCAACGTGTCGCCCGTCCAGTCCACCAGCAGCGCTCGGCCCGGATCGCGATACAGTGTCGCCAAGACGTCATGGGTGGCGACGAACTCGGTGAACAGTTCGCAGTACCGCGAATATCCGTACTTTCGTCCCTGCTGGGCCGAGACCAAACGCACGGACATTCGGCACCCCTGCTGCAAGGCGAGATGTTTGCTGTTCTTCATCGACTTAAACGTCACCGCGAAGTCAGGCTGAACAAAAGCTACCGACACGCTCCGGCGCCCATCGGGAAACAGCCCCACCCACTGCTCCTCGTTCATCGCCGAGGTCGTCGCGGCGATCAAACTCTTCGTCGCCATGGTCTTCTCGACTAACGAGACGTCACGCCGCGAACACCCCACCAGGCCCACAATCTCGTCGTAGCTGTGGCACTAGAACACCAACGCTGTAATGGCCTTGTAGCTTGCCCTCAGTGCCTCCTTCGTTAGGAATCGGCAACACCCGATGTGCTGCCGTCCTTTCAAAGAAACCAGATTTTTAGATGACGGCAGTACCAACAACCTGGGCTACCGGTACCAACTCGGGCTATCCGCCACTAACGGCCGGAGGCGCCGCCACCCTTTAGATCAGGACAGTCATCGGTCCTCGCAGTAGGTGCACAGGAGATGTGGTGAACAAATACGAAGGAAGTCCCTTCAGCCAGTGGCGCTTCATCCGATTCGTAGAGTCACGGAGGCCGATAAAGTCATGCTGAGCGTTCTCGGAAAATTCGCTGGCGAGACGGATGTTTTTCACACTCATCGCTTAGGGTTCCGGATGAAAAAATGATCGTCCCGACTAACATGCACAGGGTCAACACTAGATTCCACGGTCCATAAATCAATGTGTTACCCCGGTAAATTGGCGTAGAAGGTGTCAACGGGCAGCGCAGTTGAGCGCCATGGCCTGTCTTTCGATCGGCGTGGTTGAACGCCATTTTCATGTTCAGAACGCATGTGGGACTTCGAGTCATGGAGAAGGGCATGTGGCGCTCGCATGTATCGGGGGAGATGTAGACTGAAAAATCTAATGCGGTCGTTGACAAGCGTGCTAGCCCCCTAGGCGCGTTGGAAAGACCGTACAGTATTTGAGAATAAACCGCGTACTGTAGCGTTTATTTGTACCTGTGCTGAGACCGCAACCAGGACTATGTTCGTTCACTACGGAAGATTTGATTCCCGATGACTCGCTCATTCCAATATCAATCCACAGATCGAAACCGGGAAGTATCTCACAGTGACGAACCGAGACATTGCTCATTTCATGGTGTCATTCGCGCATCGCGATAGTCCGGATGGAGTCGTATGCGAGCAGGTTGGTAGGTCGGACCGGTTGACTCGCATGACCGCGCTCTGCGTTGCTTTCGATTCCGATTTTAAAAGATTGCGGTCATCGTTACGCGGGGGACAGTCGGAGCGTTTCGTCAACCTCAATTAACTTTCGCAAGCGCGGGTCATCGGCGAGTACTACGGAGGAAAAGCTTTGTCGAGCATTCTCCAGTGGGTGTGAGTGGAAGTGTCTCTAGTGCAAATCGGTTGGCTCGTGCGTCTGACCTTCAGAAGAGGTGGTCACAAGATGTTTTTGTCCAGCGCGAAGTCAAAGATTATTGCAGGGCGAGGTCATGAAGTCTTTAAATGAAAGGTACATCGTCTTGATAAACAAAAGTTTAGCCACTTGTAAGTCGGAGCCAACACAACTTCGAATTGGAGTCCTTGCCAGCGTCGGCCGAACTCTCGATATGTTTTTTCTAGAGATGGTCGCCGAGTGGCGCCGAAACGGAGTAGAAGTTTTTCTTGCGGCCGGAGACGCTGCAGAGACAATCGAGTCCGATATTATACACGGGCTAACGCAGGCTCCGCATTTTTCCAATATATTGACTCCATTATCGCTCGCTCTGTGGGCTCGTCGCAGACGTTTGGATGTCATTCTGACAAATACAGCAACGGCTTCCGCTCTCGTTCGGGTCGCACCAACTTCAGTTCCAATTGTGTACTTCTGCCATGGGCTCCATTGGGCCGAAAATTCTGAGCCAGCGTTACTCTGGAAAGGATTGGAGTCGATTCTCATGCTGCGAACGCGCGGGGCAATCGTTTCAAATACAGAGGATGAACGCTGGATGAGCCAACGCCTTGGGAATATGCACGTGGTCAAATCAAAGTATGGGGTTGGTGTACCTTTGGATCGGTTTCCGGCAAGCGAGCTTCCAGCGCTGTTGCCCGGCGATCCTATTAAAATTGCTTGGATTGGCGATCTAAGCGAAAGAAAGCGCCCATTTCTGGCTTTGGATGTAGCTCGCGACCTACGTAACGCAGGAGTCCAATTTAGTCTTGTCATGGCAGGAGCCGGGCCTCTTGGAACAGCAGTCGCGAAGGAGATCAATCGGTCAAACTTACGCGATGTTGTGACGCTGCCCGGGCGCAAGAGCTCTAATGAGTTGATTGCCGCTTCTCACATCTTGTTGCACACTTCGCGATGGGAGGGCCTCGCCCGAGTCCTATTAGAGGCCGCAGCTATCGGAAGAAACTCCTATGGGTTCGATGTCAAGGGAGTGCGCGACGCTCCGAGGGTCGCGACCGCCGACGATGGCGATACGACCACTCTGGCCGCGATGATTAAGTTCGATATTGATGCTGGTCTTTTACCCCAGGCGTCCCCAGATACGTCGAGGATGGCTATCCCGATCCACGCAGACCTAGTGCTGAAGAGCATCATCCGTTGGCTTGATGGTCGGACCAGCACGGTCGGCTGAGAACATGATTCCCTACTTCGTGGTGTTGGCGGTTACCTCATTACTTTCGATGTTCAGCCGACTGGTCTCAGGTGCGAAACACACCGTCCGAGATAACCGCATTCACGTGAAAAGTACAGCCATCGTAGGGACGGAGGTAATCGACTCTTCAACGCAGCAATGGAATTTTTTCGATTACGCGATTTTAACCCTTCTTGTCGCTTTTTCCGGGCTACGATACGGAATCGGAACTGATTACACCACCTACCACTACATGTTTAGCGCGCTAGTCGCACAAGATTGGTTGGGCAGCATCGCAGCCTCGCCTGTGGAACCGGGTTACACAATCCTCAGCCTCGCGGTGAAGACCGCGATAGAGGATTCCCGAGCTATTTTTTGGGTAGCGGCACTTATCACAGTCGTCTTAGTCTTCGTTGCGATAAAGCGCTCTAGCACTGACCTATTTCTTTCACTTTTTTTGTATTTTACATTAGCCTTTTATTTGGCTTCATTTAACGCGACCCGACAAGGCATCGCGATCGCAATAGTTCTCTTTGCAGACTACTATTATAAGAGAAATAAGGTCACATTTTTCTTGCTAATGGCTGTCGCAATATCAATACATATATCGACAATTTTTGTTCTCGCGATCTACCTGTTGTCGCGTCACCTGCGACCGAATTTATTATTGGTCGTAGGTATGCTGTTTTTGGGTGCGGCCTTGGCATCCAGTGCGTTTATTGAAGACCAACTGTCGGGGCTTCTGGTGGGCCTTAATCCGCGGTACGGAGGCTATTTGATTGACAACCCCACCGGGCTGGGAACTTACCTTGTGATTCTTAGCAAGATAATCATAATTTGCTATATGCTTTGGATTGGCCGCGAAGACGATAGCAACTCGCATTATCGCACCCTAGTGATTTTTTCATTAGTTTTCCTAGTTGCCGGAACAGCGTTTAAAGTACTGGTAAGAATGGAAATGTTTTTCGGAATATTCATCATTCTGGCGATTCCGAATCTGTTGGCTGGCAGGAAAGGGGCGGGATTTCACAGTTTTCTGATCGTAGTGGCGGGACTTATTTATCTCACTTTTTATTTGTTGAATTATGATGGGCTTGTGCCGTATAGTACATACCTCTCGATGGGAGCGTCTTGATGATGGCGTTAACATCATTTCATGTAGAGCGATTGGGCGTGCCGGGGGCTCTTCGCAATTGGCGGTGCAGTTTTGGTTAGAGCTGCGGGCGCGTCGTTGGGCTGAAAGAGATCGAGGCTTTCCCATGATGGAAGTGTGAAACATTGCTCTGAGAAAGACGTCGATACGTTCCAGACGACTCTTGCCTGCCTAAATTTACACACCTTTCGAGGCGACGCGCGAGCAGCCTCAGTTCGGTGATGTCCGAAGCGTCGCCGCGCTGGATGAGCAGGTCTGCGGCGTGTTTTGCGGTGTCGAACCCAGCTGATGGCGATACGGCATCCACGGCGCTGAGGAGTCGGCGCCGATTGGTTGCCGTGGCCTTATCGAGCCAGTCGCACACCGGCTCGGGACCAGAGGCCGGAGCTGCACCACGCTCCGGGCCTAGTCACCAGCAACGTCCGCAGAGATGCGGGTTCGAAGATCGTCTGGATTGTCGGCCGAACGTAAGCAGAGGGCCGCAAGGGCGTGGCTTGATCATCGGGGATCTCGACCGCGTCGTGCCGCAACCTGATGGTGAGGTTGCAGCTGTGATAGGAGGTCTCGGACTAATGGGTGGTCCCGTCAAAGGTGGCGAGTAGGGCTTGTTGGTAGCGCTAGTCCGGCGACTTGGTAGCGCGATTCCGGGTACACGGTAGCGCTGGCGGTTGGTGAACTGCTCTGCTGTGAGAGGGCCACGCATCAGGCGTGGTCCTTTTCAGTAAGGGGCGGGGTCATGGCGGACTATCGAAAAATCTTGGGGTTGTTGCTGGAGGGGCGGAGTTACCGCGAGGTCGTGGAGATCGTGGGGTGCTCCCATCGCGACGTGGCCCGGGTCCGGCAGGAGGTCCAGCAGCGCGGTCTGACCTCGGCGGTCGCGGTCAGCGACGTCGAGCTGGCGGAGTGGTTCCCCGACGGGCGCCGGAACGTGTCGGATGAGTATGACCAGTCTGACTTGTCGCGGGTGCTGGCGTCGATGAAAGCGAACCGGCACTTCACGTTGCTGTTGGCGTGGCGTCGTTACGTCGACACGAAAGACGCGGGGAAGAAGTACGGGTATTCGCAGTTCTGCGCTCTGTTCACTGACTACCTCCGCACCCATGACCTGGTCGCGGTGCTGCGCCATGAGCCGGGTCGGGCAATGCTGGTGGACTGGGTCGGCGACACGATGGTCGTCGTCGACACGATCACGGGCGAGGTCGTTCGAGCGATTCTGTTCGTCGCGGTGCTGCCATATTCGGGGCTGATGTTCTGCCGCGCCTACGGAGATATGAAGTCTCTGGCGTGGCTCGACGCGCACGTTCAAGCGTTCGCGTTCTTCGGCGGCGTGACACAGATCGTCGTGCCAGAATATGTTCCGCGGAACATATTCGGGCTTATGTGGCCGGCTGGGTTATGTGGCCAGCGGCGCCGGTGACCGGTAATGGTTGGGCAGTGCGGTCACCGCTGGCCACATAATGTTCAGAGCGACGACAGCCAGTTGAGCAGCGATTCGTCGGACCGCCAGACGGGTCGTGGGCGGGGTCCCACCGAACTACCGGGTGGCTCGGTGGCCCGGAGTGCCTCCATCTTTGCTCTGGTGCTGATTTCGGCGTAGCGATTCGTGGTCGTCAGATCGGCGTGGCCGAGCCAGCCGCGGATGACATTGACTTCAACTCCCGCCTCGAGGAGGTGCATCGCTGCAGTGTGGCGGAAGATGTGGGGGCTGACCTTGCGGTTGATGCGGGCATTGTCGAGGTGCCCGGCGAGGCGCCGCACGATCTTATAAATGCCGAAACGGGTCAGGGCTTCACCGGTCACCGAGCGGAAGACTGGAACGTCGGCTGCTCGGGGTTTGTTGGACGTGCCGAGCAGCTCGACGAGCGATTTCGCGGTCTGGTCCCAGAGCGGGCATGTCCGCCATTTGTCTCCCTTGCCGTGGAGACGGACCGATGCGTGCTCTCCGAGTTCGAGGTTTCCGACTCGCAGATCTGCAACCTCCTGCGCTCTTGCTCCGGTGTTATAGAGGAACAAGATCAAGGTGTGGTCTCGCTGTGCGAGTCGACCAGTGCGCGGCAGGTGACGCAGCAGTGCCTCCATCTCGTCGCGTTCCAGGAAGTGCGTCTCGGCTGGTGCCGCCCGTTTTATGGGGATGGCAGCAACGCGTTGGCAGGTTTCAAGCATCTCCGGTTCTCGGCTGGCAATGTATTCGAACAGTGTGTGCAGGGTGGCCAGCCGTTGGTTGCGGGTCCGAATATGATTGTGGCGGTCGTTCTCCAGGTATCGCAGGAAGCCGAGGACCTGCTCGAAGCTCAAGTCCTCGATGTTGAGCTTGGTGATCTTTGTTCCTTTCTGATCGGCCACGAAGCGCAGCAGCAGCCGAATGGTATCGCTGTAGCTGCGCACTGACGCCGGGCGGAGCCCCTTCACCACGACCAGGTGGTCGATGAAGAAGGAATGGACCAGGGACGCCAGCGGCCGAGCCCCGGTCACGACCTCACCTCGGACCAGACGGGTTCGGCAAAGGCTTCGAACCGTCGGTTTGCCTCGGCGAGGAGCTCCGGGGTAATCGTCAGATAGACCGCTGTCGAGGTCGGGTCGACGTGCCCCATGAACGTCGAAAGCTGGAAGAGCCGCTTCGACGGATCCAGACCCTCCCGATACCAGCGCAACAAACATCCGACGGCGAAGGAGTGACGCAGGCAGTGCAGATGGGGCGGCGCGACGCCGTCGGGAACCGGGAAAGCCAGCTCGATGACGAGTCGATGGAACGTTTGGCTCGCGGTGCCTGGGTGCACGCAGCGGCGACCGTCGAAGCTGAACAGCGGTGCGCCCTGTCCCGGTGCACCTTGGACCCGTCGGCGGTCGAGCTGGAGAGCCAGAAGCTCTCCGACGCGCGGCCCAAACGGGACCAGACGGCTCTTGCCGAACTTGCCACCGCGCACGATCAGCAGCTGCCGATCGGTATCGACGTCGTCCAGCCGAAGACCGCATGCTTCCCCAGCTCGGAGCCCGAGGCCGTAGCACAGGGCAAAGATGGCCTGATAGGTCGAACCACGACCGGTGGCTCGGGGGTTGTCCGGCAGGGCCGCCGCCGCTTCGAGCAGCCGCCGAGCTTGGATGAGATCGAACAAGAACGGCAGACGAAGTTCCGTCTCCCGGCGTCGAGTTCCGCGCCAGGGTGCTGCATCCAAACGTTGCTGGCTGACAGCCCAGTTGAGGAAGCCGCTGACGACCCCAACGAGATGATTGAAGCTTCGGGCTCGGGCTCGGGCTCGGGGCCGTGGTCTGGAGACAACAAACTCATCCAGCAGACCAGGGGTGAGCCCGGGCAGATCGATCACCGCGTGCAGGTCGGCGAAAGCAAGGAGCAGATGCAGCGTCCTTTCCTCGGTCTGATATTTCCGACCCAGTGCACGCTTGTGAGCCAGGAAAGCTTCCATGTCGGCAGCAATGTTCTCGGTCATTTCAGGACCGACTCACCGTCGCCGAGGGCGACTTCGCGCAGCGCCTCGACGGCGACCTTGGCGTAGATTTCTGTGGACCGTGGTGAGCGGTGTCCCACGAAGTCGCCGATGGTCTTCAGGTCAAAGTTCGCATCGACCAGGCGCTGCACGGCCGAGTGTCGCAGGGTGTGCGAACCAGGCCGGGGGACGTTGACGCCTGCCTTGAGCAGATAGTAGCGGGCCCGCCCTGAGACCGCGGCGGTCCCTATCGGCTGGAGGGGAGCCACGGCCCGCAAGAAGACGTGGCGATCGCTAGTCTTGGGCCGCCCATGCTGAAGAGTCAAGAAGCGCCTCGCCGACGACAGCAGAAAGAGGGAACGCCGTAGAGTGGCCCGCCTTGCGCTCGGGGACCGCCAGACGCTCACGCTTCCAATCGATGTCATCGAGGGTGAGTGCGACAATTTCCCGGCCGCGAAGACCGTATGTGATCAGCAGGAGCAAGATGGCATAGTCACGCCTGCCCGCTGCGGTCCTGCGGTCGACACCGGCCAAGACCCGATTAACATCGGCCCAGGAGATGGACCGAGGAATATCCGAAAGTCGATAGACCTGAGGCCATCCCACGGCTGAGCTCAGGTCGCTGGCCAGTATGCCTTGACGGTGGGCGTAACGCAGGAAAACTCGAAGGACACCAGCGCCTTCTCGCACGGTGCTCCTAGCCAGTCCGGTTCCAGCGCGCTCCACGACGAAGGCACTGAGAATCGTCGGCGAGAGGTCATGAATCGAATGGACATCGACCCGCCGCAGGTAAAGGTAAGCTTCGAAGTGGTCCAGGTGGAAGCGATAGGACAGCACCGAAGCGGGACGAAGGCCGCGCTCGTCGACCAGATAATCGAAGAAGCCAGGAGCGATGTCAACGAATGGCTGTCGATGGTGCCGCCGCCCACTCGGCTCGAAGCCGGGAAGAACAACCGACAGCATTTGCTCCACGGGGCCCTGGACCTCCTTCGCAATCGACCGTGTCGGTTCCCTGCGATCGTGGTGGTGGTGCGCAAGCCGTTCCTCCACGAACGCTTCCACGTGTGCGGGCAACTCGCTGATGGCCGTGGCACCTCGTGCGCCAGCAAATTCGCCGAATGCGAAGACAATCGGGACACGCGACCAGATGCACCTGACCTTGTAGCGGTGCTCCACCAGCCAAACAACGTAAGTCTCGATCTCCGCCCCCATCCACGAACCCCGGAGCCGATCGACCGTGGCCGGCTTGACGAAATACTCCTCCAACATGGCAATTTCCTTTCTCATCAAGAGGTTGAAAAAACCACCATGGCCCCGACAGTTCGTTATGTGTCCCCGATCCCCAGCGAGAGAGCAGACAAGCAGTCAAAGCCAGCGAGTCCGCGCCGCTGGCCACATAACCCAGCCGGCCACATAAGCCGGATAACCCGACGACGTCCACCCACCAGACCCACAGGGGTGACGCGGAGCGGATCGTGAACGCCAGATATCAGCAGCTCGCTGATCACTACCAGACTGCAATTGTCCCGGCCAGAGTGAAAAAAACCCGTGACAAGGCTGCTGCTGAGAATGCGGTGAACGTGGTCAACAAACGCGTCATCGGCTACCTCGAGGACGACGTCTTCACGACGCTGGGCGAGTTGAATGCTTTGATTGAGGAACGGGTGCGGGAGATCAATCATGACATCCGCCGCGCCGACGACACCACCCGGCGGGAACGCTTCGACGCCGAGGAGCGGGAGCTGCTGGGCCCTCTGCCGGATGTTGGGTTCGAGGACGTCGAGTGGAAGGAGCTGAAGGCGGCCCGGAACTACCACGTCACCGCGGACACGCAACGGTATTCAGTGCCGTTCGGACTGGCGGGCAAGCTGCTGCGGGTTCGGCTGACGTCGTCACGGGTGACGGTCTTCGACGGGCACGAGAGCATCTGCGAACACCCGCGGCTGACGGGCCGCAAGGGGCAGTACTCGACCCTGCCGGACCATGTCCCGCCGCAGCGCCGCGATATCGACGGGCTGTGGTCCAGACGCTGGTTCACTGATCGGGCGCGCAGCGTCGGTCCGGCCACCGTCACGGTGATTGAGCAGATCCCGGACAGCCAGGTAATCGAAGCGCAGGGCTACCTGTCCTGCCAGAACATCCTCGATGGGCTCGGCAAAAACAACCGGGAACAGCTGGAGGCGGCCTCCCAAGAGTTCGTGAACCGCAGCGCCCATCCGACCTATTCGACGTTGAAGCGGTTGATGGCGGCGATCGACAGCGATGCGAAGAAGCCGCGGCCGATGCTCCCTGCCGCCTCCACCCGAAAACGCGTCAGCACGGTCGTGTTCCGCGACACCACGCCGGATGTTTATGTCCGTGACGCCTCCCACTATGCCCGCGACGAGGAGGTCAAGTGATGTTCACCAGCGTTGATTACGACAAGTTCCGGGCTCTGCGGGTGACTCACATCGCGACCCGGCTGGAGGAACTCATCCAGGACGAAGCCAATGACACCCTCACCCCCGAGCAGCTGTTCCTCGTCGCGGTCGACGACGCGTTGGAGTCTCGACGGATCAACAAGGTCGACAAGCTCATCCGTCAGGCTGCGTTCCCGATCCCGGGCGCCACCGTCGCCGAGGTCGACTATCGCGAGGGTCGCGGCATCACCCAGGTCAGAATGCGACGCTATGCCGCCCATGACTGGCGCTCCGATGCGACGAACCTGCTGATCATTTCGCCCACCGGCGGCGGGAAAACCTACCTCGCCTGCGCCCTGGCCATCGGCGCCTGCGAGAGTGAGCATTCGGTCCTCTACTACCGGATGGACGACCTCGCCCGAAAGCTCGTCATCGCTCGCGGCGACGCCATCGCCCACCAGAAACTGTTGAACGAGCTCTCGAACGTCGACCTGCTCATCATCGATGACTTCCTCACCGTCGGCATCGACAGCGACGCTGGCAACGACCTGTTCGCGATCCTCGCCAACCGGGAGCACCGGCTCCCGACGATGATCGCCTCGCAGACCGGACCCGCGCACTGGGTCGCCGAGCTGCCCGACCGAGTCGCAGCGGACTCGATCGTCAACCGCCTCGCCAACAACGCCCGCATCATCAAGCTCGGCCAGATCGACATGCGACAGCAGCGCAACGACCAAGCCCGCGCCCAGAAAGGCTACTGGGAATAACACCAAGGCGGCCCGGGCACCACGCCCGGGCCGCTACCACCTCGTCAGAACTTTGTTACCAAATACGTGGACTGGCGCTACCATCAAGCGCTACTAGCCAAAAGGGTAGGATCCCGGGCTTGCCGGCCGTGTGGGACTCATAACGCACCGGGTCGAACCTACTCCCGAGAACGCCACGTGGAAGTGGCTCGGTAACGGTGTTTCCGGCGTTTTTCATTAGTAGGATTCTGCGTTCGGCCAGCGGTCGTGGAAGGTGATGGCGAAGGCGTTGAGAGCTGGTTTCCAA